>CAYLSV010000003.1:36090-90911 GCA_964386435.1 uncultured Tepidisphaerales bacterium | reverse complement strand
CGGGGCGTCGAGCTCCAGCCGCAATGCCACGCCCGCCGCCCGCCGCCGGGCCTCGGGCAGCCGCAGGGTCCGGGCCGCCTCGCGCACGGCGTCGAGGTTCATCGGCCCCCGCAGCCACAGTTCGTCTTCGGCCGCCTCCCGCCGCGCGGCCTCGGGGTGGCCCAGTTGCCGGATCAGCACGTCCACGTCCGCCCCCCGCGCCGCCACCGGCCCCGGCAACAACAACCCCGGCGACAACAACGCGATCAAAAGCCCGGACATCACGGCGAAGATGGTACGGCCGCGCGGCGGGGCGGTTGAGACTCGTGCCGCCGCAGGGTACGTTGGCGGGCCGATGTCCGAACTTCGACCCGACGCCGCGGCGCTGCTTTACGGCAGCGAGACCTACGGCGAGCTCCGCCCGCACCTCAACCGCGAGTGGCTGCTGACCAACGGCACCGGCGCGTTCGCCGCCGGCACGGCGGTGGGGTGCGCGACCCGTCGTTACCACGGTCTGCTCTGCGCCGCGACGCTGCCGCCGGTGGGGCGGGTGATGGCCCTCTCGCGCCTCGGCGAGCAGTTGCACATGCTCGACGGCAACCCCGACAAGCCGCCGGTGGAGCTGGGCGTCTGCCGGTTCGGCGAAGACCTCTCGCCGCGGGGCGACCGGTTTCTGCGGCGCTTCGATCTGGGCGACACCGCCCGCTGGACCTACGACGCCGCGGGCGTGGCGGTGACGAAGGAACTGCAGCTGATTTGGGGAAAAAACGCCTGCCTGGTGCGGTACACGGTTGACCCGACGCCGCGGGGTCGGGTGCGGTTCGTTGCCGCGCCGTTCACCGGGTTGCGCGATTTCCACAGTCTGCGGCGGGCCGGCGAGGTCGAGGTGGCCACCGAGGCGGACGAGGCAAAGGCCACGCTCACCGCCGAATGCCAGCGGCACCGCCTGACGCTGCGTGGCACCGGCCACGACTCGCTGCGGCCCGTCGCCGAGGGCGATTGGTGGTTCAACCACACCTACCCGATCGAAACCGACCGCGGCCTGGACGACACCGAAGATTTGTTCACCCCCGGCCACTTCGAGGCGACGCTCGACGAGCCGGCGACGATCGAGCTGGCCGTTTGGTTGGGCGACGACGCGCCGCCGAGTTGGGAGGAGGGGCTGCGGCTGCGGCACGAGCGCCGCACCGCTCCGCGGCCGGCGGCGTCGGACACGCAGAAGCGCCTGTTCGACGCCGCCGCCAGCTACATCGTTCGCCGCCGCCCGCCCGAGGCGATCCACGACGCGACGACGATTCTGGCCGGTTATCCGTGGTTCGCCGATTGGGGCCGCGACACGATGATCGCGCTGCCGGGGTTGCTGCTCGCCACCGGCCACTTCCAGAAGGCCGGGCAGGTGCTGAGCTTGTTCGCCCAGTACGTCGATGGCGGCATGATCCCCAACCGATTCGACGACTACACGAACGAGCCGAGCTACAACACGGTCGACGCGAGCTTGTGGTTCGTCCACGCCGCCCACGCTTACGAGCGGGCGAGCCGCGACACGGACACGTTCGAGAGCCTGCTGCGGCCGGCGTGCGAGGCGATCCTCGACGGCTACCGCGCCGGCACCCGCTGGCACATTGGCGTTGACCCCGCCGACGGCCTGGTCACCGCCGGCGACGAGGACACGCAGCTCACCTGGATGGACGCCAAGTACGAGGGCGAAGCCTTCACCCCCCGCCACGGCAAGGCCGTCGAGATCAACGCGCTGTGGTTCAACGCTTTGCGGCTGATGGGCGAGCACGCCGAGGCCGACCGCGTGGGCGAGAGCTTCATCGACGCCTTCTACCTCGCCCCGCACAAGGGCTTGGCCGACTGCGTCCGCGGCGGGCCGGGCGGTTACGAGCGGGACGAGCAGATCCGCCCGAACCAGATTTTTGCCGCGAGTTTGCCGCACTCGCCGCTGGACCAGGAGCAGAAGCGGCAGGTCGTCCAGCGGGTCCGCCGGCACCTGCTCACGCCCATGGGTTTGCGCAGCCTCAGCCCGCAGGACGCCCAGTACCACCCCGAGTACCGCGGCGACATGTACGCCCGCGACAAGAGCTACCACAACGGCACCGTCTGGGCGTGGCTGATCGGCCCGTTCCTCGACGCCCACCTCGCCGCCGAAGAGCACAGCCAGGACGCCCGCGAGCAATGCCGGGCCTGGCTCCGCCCGCTCGTCGCCCAGCTCGAAGAAGGCTGCGTCGGCCAGCTCGCCGAGGTGTTCGATGGCGACTCCCCCCACAAACCCGCCGGCTGCCCGGCGCAGGCATGGAGCGTTGCCGAAGTCCTGCGGCTGGCGGTGGAGCTGGATTTGTAACGTCGCCGGTTCTTCCCGGCTCGCCGCTAGTAGCCGTCGGTGGCGGGCTTGGCGTTGGTGCCTTGGCAGATGGCGGTGCAGGAGGACCAGTTGACGCCGAGGCGGGAGGCCCCCATGTGGACGAACTTCTCGGCCCGCGCGCGGTCGCGGATGCCGCCGGAAGGTTTGACCGCGATGCGTCCGGCGGCCGTGTCGAGCATGGCTTGCACGATTCGCTCATCGGCCCCGTCGCCGTTGAAGCCGGTCGAGGTCTTCACGAAGGCGGCCTTGGCGTCGACGCAGATTTCCACCAGTTTTTCGACCGTCGGCAAGTCGAGCTGGGCCGTCTCGAAGATGACTTTGACCGGCACCCCGCACGCATCCGTGACGGCGGCGATGTCGGCACGCACCTCGTCCCACCGGCCGGACTTCGCCCAGCCGTAGTTGGCGACCATGTCGATCTCGTCGACGCCCAGATCGTGGTAGCGGCGTGCCTCGTCGGCCTTGCTCGCGGTCAGGGCGACGCCATGCGGGAAGCCCAGGACGACGCAGACGCCGGTGGTGGTGCCGGCGCAACGCTGCTTGGCCAGCTCGATGTCGCACGGCCGCACGCAGACGGTGCGGGTCTGCAGCTCGATGCAAATGCCGATCGCGTGCTCGGCCTCCTCGCGGGTGGTTTCGGGTTTGAGGACGGCGGCATCGAGGTAGCGCTGGATCGGTTCCATTGGGGGTGGGGTCAGGTGTTGCGGAGTCGGACCAGGCCCGAGAGCCAGCCCGCCGTGTGCGGAATCCAGTCCTCGTCGGTCAGCGAGCTGGGGCGATCGTTGGCGGGCGTGGGGGGCACGTCGAACTTGAACTGCGTGCCGACGGAGAAGCCGTTGCAGATGACGCCGCGGGTGCCGAACCACGTGCCGGCGGTCCGACTGCCGATGCCGTGGATCATGCTCACCGGCAGGGCGCGGTCCGGCGGGAGGTCGGCCCGGTAGACAATGCAGCCGGCGTGCATCGCCGAGCGGGTGAGCCCGGCGTTGAGCCCCGCGAGCCACTGCAGATTGCCGTAGGCGATCTCGAGCAGCTCCGGCCGGTTCAGCACGCGGTGCAGCGTGCAGGCGAGGGCGGCGGTCAGGCCGTAGATCGCGTTCATGCCGTGGAACGGCCCCGGAAACCACAGCGGGCCGTCATCGCCGAAAATGCCCTGCGGGACGATGCCGAACGGGTTGGCACGGCAGCCGGGGATCAGGAACCCGTCGGCGAAGCGGACCAAAGTTTGCCGCCACGCCGGAGCGTCTTCGTGGTCCGGCCAGGCGTCGAGCATTTCGGCGAAAACGACCAAGTAGTTCGGGAACGAGCCGCCGGCATCGACGCCGAACACGCCGTCCATAATCGAGTGGGTCCAAGATTTTTCCGTGAACGGTGTCGAGGCGAACTCGCGGAAGTGGCCGTGGAAGCCGGCCTCGGCGTCGGCGGGTGAGACTTGCCGGGCCATGATTTGGCGGGCGAAGTCGATGCACTGCCGTTGGCCCGATTCGTCGCCGGCGTGCCAGTTCTCGAACGCGCCCCAGCAGAGCATGACGAGGTCGCGGGTGGGCCATTCGTCGCCGGGAATCGGCGTGTCGTTGGGCAAACCGCGTTGGAATCGGGAGTAGCCGTGATCGCCCATCGGCTGCGCGTCGTGAGCCAGCCAGCGCCACGTCCGGTCGGCGGCGGCCGCATAACGCTCGCAATTGGTCGCGTGTCGGTCGGAGAGCAGTCGTGCCGCCCGCCGCCACGCGACGACGGCTTTGTTGGCGTCGTTGGGCAGCACCTCTTTCTCGTGGCCGATGATGTCGTGGCAAAGCGCGCCGTCGGCCTCGCCCCGCTCGGCGGCGGCTTCCTGCGTCGCCACCAGGTAGTTGCAGCCGTTGACGACTTGATCCTCGATCGCCGCGGCGACGTCGGGCGAGACGTCGCCGTGCTCCAACACGTCGAGCAAACCGAGGATCATCGACGAGTGGGCGTTGCTCTCCTGCCACATCATCCCGGCGTCCATCCAGCCGCTTTTGGCCTTGGCGAAGATCTGCCGTGCCCGCAGCATGTCGACGGCCATGGGTTGGAGCGTCGAGTCCCACAGCACGCCTGACTTCACCCGCAGCCTGACGTCGCGCAGCAACAATTCAACGTCCCCGGCCAGCGAGACGTTGTACGCGCCCTCGGACAAACCTGCCGGAAATTCCGCGATCCACCAGTGGCTGCCCCACAGCGGCCCCCACGGCCGGAGTGCTTGCTCATGCCGAACGCCACCTGCCGATGCGAGTCGGCAGGTGGCATTGGCGGCGGCGAAGGTTGACGACGTTGATCGCACAACGACTCGCACCGCCCGATCGGGTTCGTATCCGACTTGCGAGAACAGCAACCCATGGATCGGGCCTTCGTCGCTCACCGGCCCTCCCGCGCCGCTAGGAAGCCGAGGTAGAAGTTGGTCGGGCGGAACGATTGGTGAACGGTGTACTCGTTCATCGACGGGAACAGGTAAAGGTCGACGTACCACTCGGCCGAGGGCCAGGTCCGGCTGCCCGGCTGCATCTCGTTGAGGTGCCACTGGTGGACCCAACCATCGAAGGCGAACCCGCCGTCGGCGTTGTACGGGCCGTAGACCGTGATGCCCGCCGGGGGCTCCTGGGCGGTCATGCGGCTGTCGATGTGCAGCGGGGCCCGCGGGTAATCGTGCCCCATGCCGGTGGTGAACGTCATGTTCAGCGGGTTGGCACCGAACGGGTAGTTCGCCGCCACGAGCGCCGCGTGCAGGTACTTCTCCTCGCCGGTCAACGCAAAAGCCCGCGGCAGCACGGCACCGACGGCCATCTCCGGCACCGAGTAGTACGACAGGTAGCCCATCATCGGCACGCCCGGGGCGAGCGTGGTGATGCCGAAGGCGTTGCCGTCGGCGAAGTCGATCGCGATCTGGGCCGTGCCCTCGACGGCGGCAATGCTCCGCTGGCGAAGCCCGTCGTCGCCAAGTTCGTCGGGCAGCGCGGCATAAGCGTACTTGGCCAGCCAGTGTTGGCCGGGGTTGTTCGGGTCAAAGTTGCCGAAAGCATCCATCGACTTCGCGGCGTCGTGGAACCGCTCGTCGCCGGTGGCGTGGTAAAGCTCGATTGCGGCGACGGGGGCCCACTCGGCTAGCTCGCTGCGCGACGAGTTCTCGTTGAACTCATCGCCGCGCTTGGCCTCCTGCTCGAAGATGCGGTCGGCGTTGGCCACGGCCCAGTCAAAGGCGCGGATGGCGGTGTCGATGTACTCTTTGGAGAGCGCCTCGTCGTACTTGGCGATCAGCCGACCGGCCTTGGCGGCGTTGGCGGCATACTGGTGGCTGCTCACCGGGTCCGGGCCCAGCGCGGCGATGAGCAGCGTTTCCTGCCAGCTCGCCTCGGCCGTGCGCGGGTGCTCGGTCGATTCGATGCCGCCGCGGATTCCGCCGTCGTCCTCCTGCATGCGGCGGTAGCAGTCGAGGTTCCAGAGTGCCTCGTTGAGGATGTCGGGCAGCTCGTCATTCGCCTCGTTGGCGGGAAGGGCCAGTTCGAGATTCTCGAAAAATTCCGGGTAAAGGTCGAGAAGTTCCAAATGGTCGTAGGTCGAGGCGAGGTGCTGCGAGCGGCGGTCCCAGTCGCCGGCGTCCATGTAGCCGCCCCAGGCGTCATCGGTCTCGCGGGCCTTGAGGGCTTCGAGGCCGCCTTCTTCGAAGATCTGGGCGAGTTCCCGCTGCACGGGGGCAGGTGCGGCGAGGAGGCGGGTGGTGTCGATCTCGTAGATTTTCACGCCGTCGTCCGGGTGCATCGGCCGCGGGCGTTCGTAATTGGTCAGCGGCTGGCCCAGCGCGATGCCGCTGCGGTGGGTGAGGTAGCCGTGCATCGACGTCTTGAACGGCTCGATGTAAACGTCGTCACCGATGCTCAGCGGGTAGGAGCAGCCGACGCCGGGGACGAACACGCGGTACTCGCCGGGCGTCTGGAAGTCGGAGAAGTCGAGGTAAAAGACGTCGGCCCCGACGTGGTTGCGGACGACGTTCATCTGCTCATCACGGCCGGCGGGGAAGCCGAGCTCGACGTTGCCGGTGAAGACCGTTTGATCGGTGGCGTTGTCGATGAGTTCGAATGTGTCGACCTCGAACGTCTGCCCGCCGCCGGTGCCGGCCCAGAGGGAGAGGTAAGCCCGCTTGTACGGATCGCCAGGCCGGTAACCGAGGTGGGTGGCGTGGACCGATTCGCTGCGGGTCGATCGCGAATTGTGGGTGTAGCTGACCTCGGCCGCCTGCGTGTTGATGCCGGGGAACGAAAGCTTGTACTCGACGCCCTCGGTGAGCGGCTCGGCGAGCTTCAGGTAGACGACATGGCGGTAGCTTTTGCTCTGATCCAGCGTGTTCTTGTCCGTCGGGCGTGACTTGATCCAGACATCGACCGGCTGCGTCGGCTCGCTCCACTGGCCGCCAGCGATGCGGTAGGCGGCGGGGGCCTCGACGGTCTCGATGGTCAGCGGGTCGCCGGTGGTGACGGTGCGGACGAGGATCGGCTCATAGTCGCCGTAGGGCTCGGCGTATTCACCGTAAGGCACGAGCACGCCGGCCTCGTTGATGCGGTGCAGCACCTGCAGGCGCGGCTCGGTGACAACCTCGCCGTCGTCCCACACCAGGACGTCCGGGCCGCTCGTGCGGATCACGTCCCCCTCGGCCTCGACGTACGGCTCGGGCTCGAGCATGGTGACCTGCTGCGCGTCGATGGTGACGGCCACCACGTCGGGGGCGACGGCCGAGATGTGCTGAATCTGCGGGCTGCCTTCGCCGCGGGTAATGGCGGCCATCGTCGCCTCAAGGTCGACGGCTTCCTCGTTGGCGACCTCGGCGGGGGCGAAGGCGATCTCGTCGACGAACAACTCGATCGGCTCGGCCCGCCAGTTGCCCTGCACCTGCACGCTCGAGAGCTTCGCCGGGTCGAACTCGCCGCCGCCCAGCGCCTGGTTATCAAGCGGCCGGCGGACCTCGAACACCTGGGTGTTCAGGCCGCTGATGTCGTAGGTGAAAGTCGTCTGCTTCTCGTCGGCGTCGATGAACTGCAGGCGGATCTGGCGTGCCTTGTTCGCGTCGCCGAGCCTGGCCCGAATCGTCGGCATCTGGTCGGCGTGGGCGGAGAAGTCGCCGTTGATGAAGTAGATCGCGCCGCCTTGCCCGCTGTCGGCGTTGATGTGCAGGACGCCTTCGGCCGCGTCGACTTTGCCCTCAAACGCCTCGTACGCGACGTTCGGCTTCTTGTTGAACGTCGCCAGAACCGTCGGTTTCTCAACGTCGTCGGGCGAGACGAACTCAAGGTCGTCGAACCAGACTTTGCCCTTCCCCTTGATCGCCACGGCGATGAAGAAGATCCGGGTGTCGTCGGGCACGGTCACTTCGCCGGCAAAGGTGTCCCAGGTGGTGAGCCCGTCGAGGCGGGTGATTTCTTGCCAAGGCGTCGCCGAGTCGGCCGAGAGGAGGGCGATGGCGGCGTACTCGATCGCGCCGGTGCTGAAGATGCTGCCGCGGAGGGCGAGCTTCTGACCGGGCTCGATCTCGACGCGGTAGACCGCCTGCCCCTCGCCGCCCTCCGGCCCCGTCTCCAGCCGCAGCGACTTCGGGCCGCTGGCGAATTCGTTGGTGTCGCTGACCAGTGAGACGCTGCCGTCCTGCACCTGCGTCTCCCAACCCTCTGTCGCCTCGGCGATGGTGGGCAACGCGGGTGCGGCCACGGCCACACCCGTCGGCACCGCGGCCACGGCGGCGAGCAGAACGGCGGCACACACACGGCGACTGGCCCAACGAGCTCTGGGCAATTTCAGGTTCAAATTCAAAGCAGACTCCTCAGCTTGATACGTGTTGGTACGTGCCGCGGTCGTGCCGCGACGACTTGACGAAAAGAAACCGGCCGCGCCCGATCGTGCCGGTGCGGCCGGTGCCCCCTTGGTTGCGGTGTGCCCGCCCCGGCCGCCGGGTTACGGCGTGACCTTGACGGCGATGTCCCGGCGCAGAATCTCGGTGTTCTCGCCGTTGCCATACCGCCGCGGCGCGGCGTGGCCGTCGAGGAACAGCACGTTCGTGGCGCTGTCACCCGAGTGACGCCAGCGGATGTCCTTGTCGATGTTCACATCAAAATCGGCGGCGTCCAGGTTGCTCCCGCCGTTGATCGACTCGCCCCCGAGATCCAGATCCCGCGTCTCCGCGTCCCTCAAGAAAGTCTCGAAGTAGAAGCGGAACCCGTCGATCCGCAGCGCGACGGGAAAGGCGTTGCCCGACCGATAGGTGTTCAACATCTGCGTGCCGTCGAACAGGGTGACGAGCTCCGAGGAGTTGGGCTGCGACGTGATCTTGACGACCTTTGCACCGTTGTTGACGTCGGCGAACAACCGCGGGTGGGCCGAGTAATGGTTGGTCAGGAAGTTGACCGGGTTCTCGATGAGCGTGGCCGTCGGGCAGGTGAAGACCTCCGCGCTCGTGCTCTGGTCGGCCCCGTCGAGGGCGTTGTAGAAGCCGCCCCCGATTTGCGCGATGTACGGGACCAGCAGGTAACTCCAGTCGGTGGTCTGCTCATCCCCGGCGGCATCGGTGTACGTCGCCAACCCCATCGGCAGCTTCTGGTCCTGCTCGTTGACGTAGAACTGCATGCCGATGCCGACCTGGCGCATGTTGCTCAGGCACTGGACGGCCTGGGCACTTTCGCGGGCCCGCTGCAGCGAGGGGAGCAGAATGCTGATCAGCAGCGCGATGATGCCGATGACGACGAGCAACTCGACGAGAGTGAAACCGCGACGCGGCTTGTGAAGCAGTACAGGCATGGGACCTCCGTCCGATAAAGAGCCGATGGATTGAGCCGATCGGCTCGAAGTCGCGCGATCAAGCGGTGCCCGATTGGCACGCGATGGGCTGCGATCCTTCTCGCAGCCCCGCGACAGCGTCGCGTTGTGTGGCTAAATCTAACCCACGCCGACCCCGCTGTCAACGCCAATGCACCTGGGTGCATTGGCAGCGGGTCGGCGGCGTGGTGTCGCGGCCGAAGCCGTGGTCATCAACCGTGTGGCGGTTGACCGATGCGCAGGAGCCAAGTACGTTGCAAGCACACCAAACCTTCACCGTTTAACGCCGAAACTGAGGTGGGGGGCGGAGCGGTCAGCATTCATGTCACTCGACGTTCTCAACCAAATCGCCAGGCAAACCGGCGTCTCGCGGTGGACGGTCAGCCGGGTGTTGCGTGGCGAGATCGACTACGTCCGGCCGCACGCGGCCAAGCGGGCGATCGAAATTCGCGAGATGGCCGAGCGGCTCGGCTACCGCCCCAACGCCGCCGCTCAGGCCATTGGGCGCGGCCGCTTCGACACCGTCGCCTTGCTCTCCAACGCCGACGATTCGGGCTATGTCAGCTGGGGCCTGCTCTCGGGGTTGCAGAACGAGTTGGCGGCGCTCAAGCAGCATTTGGTCCTGGAGCGGGTCAGCGGTGCCACGCTGGCCGAGCCCGATTCGATGCCGCGCATTTTGCGCAGTGCCGCGTGCGACGCGATCATGTTTCACGCGGTGGGGGCGCTGCCCGAGCGGTACGAGCAGATCGTCGCGCAGGTGAAGCTGCCGGTCGTGTGGGTCAATGCCAAACGGCCGAGCGATTGCGTCTACTTCGGCGACGAGGCCGCGGCTTTCGAAGCGACCCGGCACCTCATCGGGCTGGGCCACAAACGGATCGAGCTGCTGACCGCCACCACCTACGCCGGCTCCCACTACAGCGTCGAAGACCGCCGCTCCGGCTACCTGGATGCCATGGCCTCGGCCGGGTTGCCGCCGCACGTCACGGAGATGAGCGTCGAGGAAACCCTCAGCCACGAGCCCAGCCCGTCGGCCGTCCTGCGCCCCATGCTCCGCCGCCGCGAACGCCCGACCGCGGTGTTGGCGTCCACGGCCCAGTACGCGGGCATGGCCTACGTCGAGGCGTTGCGGCTGCGGATGAGCGTGCCGGGTGATCTGTCGATCATCGGCTTCGGCCCGGACGTGACCAACGCGCTGGGCGTGCGCCTCGGCCTTTGCCTGGTCCCGGAGCTGGACCTGGGCGTGCAGGCGGCCCGGCTGGCGATGCGGAAGGTCAGCCACCCCGAGCGGCGGTGCCGGGCCAAGGTGTTGCCGATCAAGCTCAACCTTTACGACACCGTGGGCCCGCCAAACCCGCAATAAGAACCGGCCGAACGTCCCGCGCCGCGGAACTTGCCGAGAAAAGCAATTGCACCTAGGTGCAGACGTGTTATCCTGTCGTCGCGGAGGGCGTTTTGCACTGGGGTGCGAGACGGGCCTTCGTCGGACACTTTCTCGGAGGAAACTCTCATGCACAAGCACATCACCGCCGCGGCCGTCGCCGCCCTCACCCTGCCCCTGGCCGCCTCGGCCCAAACGCTCGTCGACTTCGGCACCGATCCGGGCCAGGTCAACAACACGAACGACAGCTTCGACTACTCGTTCGGAACCGGCAGTTTCTCGTACAGCGCCGACACGTTGGACGTGGTTTCAAATCCCCCCGCCGGCTTCAACAGCTTCGGCGTCGGCGTGGAGTTGGTCGACAAGGTGTCATTCAGCCCGAGCCTGGCCGATAGCCTGACGCTCACCGCCGCCTTCGACGGCGTGCCGACTTCCGACATCTTCGAGGTCCAAATCGTCCTGCTCGACGCCGACGGCAACCGCAGCTCGTACAACTTCACAAACAAGGATGTTGTTCCCGGCAGCGACCCGGCCTTTTACCTGCCGGCCCCGATCCCGACCGACGGCACGCCGGTGACGGTTGTGGCCCAGACGGACTTGGCCAACCCGCTTGCGACGCAAGGCGATGGCTTCGAGTTCGGCGTCGACGTCTTGGACGAGGTTCAGGTCATCGTGCTCAACGGCTTCACGCCGGGCACCTCGACGCTGCTCGTCGATTCGATCGGCGTCCAGCCCATTCCCGAGCCGGCCACGCTTGGCCTCGGCTTGGTCGGCCTCGCCGGTCTGGTCCGGCGTCGCCGCTGATCAGTGTGGAGCGTGTTCCTCGCAGGTGTTGCATCCGGTCCGGCACAGCATTCAAGCAGTGCCACGCGGCTGTCGGATGCCCACGTGTGATCGGAGCACGGCAGAACGATCCTCATCCGGGCCGCCCGCGCATCTTGATGCCGCGGGCGGCTCTTTGATTGGGCGGGGCTGCGGGCTTTTGCCGGTCAAGGTGCCCGCAGCCGTTGCTCGATTTTCGGGCGGGTCGGAATGCTCGGCTGTGCCCCGAGTTTCGTGACGCACAACGCCGCGGCGGCTTGCCCGAAGCTCGCCGCCTCATCAACGCCTCGTCCCTCGCTCAACGCCATCGCGTAGGCGCCGCAGAAGGTGTCGCCCGCCGCCGTCGCATCGATCGGCTCGACCCGCAGAGCTGGGCTCGTGCGGCAACCGTCGGCGTCGCAAATCAGCACGCCCTGCGCGCCGAGCGTCACGATGACAATCGCCGGCCCCCGCTCGCGCAGTGCGCGGGCCAACATGGCTTCATCGTCGTCACGCCCGACGAGTTGCCGCGCCTCCGGCTCGTTGACGACCAGCGTGTCGATCCGCTCGTCCACCCGCACCGGCTCGCCCGTGGCCGGCGCGTAGTTCAACACGCACCGGACCCCGGCGGCTTGGGCCAACTCGATCGCCCGCTCGACCGTGACCGCCGGCACCTCCATCTGCGTCAGCAGCACCGACGACTGCTCGATCACGTCCGCCGCCGCCGCCACGTGCTCCGGCATGAGCTTGGCGTTGCTGCCGGGCGCGACGCTGAGGTAGTTGTCGCCGTCGGCACCGATCATGACCAACGCCGTGCCGCTGGCGAGATCCGGGTCGAACGAGACGTGCTCGACGTCGATGCCGTCGCGGCGGAAGTTCTCGAGCATGGTCGGCACGTGCGGGTCATTGCCGAGCCGCGCGACGAACGCGGCCGACCCCTCGCCCGCCGCCCGTGCCGCGGCCACCACGCTGTTGGCCCCCTTCCCACCAAAAACCTGGCGGAACGTGCCGTCCGTCACAGTCTCCCCGCGATCCGGCAACCGCCCCAGCCGCATGATGAAATCGACGTTCGCGCTGCCGACCACCGTGACTCTGCCGTTGCATCCACGCATCAACCGCCACCGTAGCACCGACGGATGCACCGAGGTGCAATAGAAGCCGCGACGCCCTCACGCGACCCGGCGGATGAACGACATTTCAAACCCCCGCGGCGAGATGTGGAACAGCTCGAACCCTGCCGCCCGCACCCGGTTGATGAGCGTCACCGTCGACGGCAAACCGATCGTCGGCCAGTTGAAGTGGAACTCCACGAGCAACTGCCGCACGTCCAGCCGACCGCTCTCGACCTCGCCCAGCACGTCCGGCAACGCCGTCATCTCGCCGCCTTCGATGTCCATTTTCAGCACGTCGATCCGATCATGCCCCAGCCGCCGGGCCAGCGTCGCCAACCGCGCCACCGGCACCCGAGCGACCTCATCCCGCGTGTCCCGCGCCGCGTGCGACGAGCAGTTGAACCGTCCCTCCTTCTTCGGCAGCCGCACCTCCAGCACCCCGTCATCGTCCGCCAACCCCACCTCGTGCATCACGAAGTTCTCCGGCAACTCCTGCCGTTTCACCCACGCCACCGACGCCGGCGTCGGATCGAACCCGTGCACGACACACCCGAACGCCTTGATCATCGCGACATCCCACGACAGATTGTTTCCCACCCCAAAGCTGTAAACGACGCTGTCCGCCCCCAGCTCGTCCCGAGCCACCGTCCACACCCCCGACCGCGCCCCGAACCCCACTGCATCCGCCCGCGCCACCGCCACCACCCCCAACCGCCCCAAAACCCGCCGCCGCCGCCAAGCCTTAAGCCGTTGAATCACCCGCATCACCATCAGGCAAGGCCGCCGGCCGCCCCAAAGCAACCCAAGTCATCGAAAACCCGCCACCACCGCCCTACGCTGCCGCCCCCGGAGAGGTGTCCGAGTGGCTTAAGGAGCACGACTGGAATTCGTGTATGCGGGAAACCGTATCGGGAGTTCGAATCTCCCCCTCTCCGCTAAAAAGTGCCCTTATGGGGCCAAAAACAGGGGTAGAAGAAGCGTTTGGGTACAGCATTGGGTACAAATGGAACAATGCTGATGGATTGGGTAGCTCATCAGGCATGGCCAAATGCCGCGATTCTAAGGGCTTTTCCGCCCTTGCCCATGCGATGACCCATGTTCAGTCCGCAACGGCCCCCAGAACGGCCCAACATGCCCCTGATGGCAAGCAATGCCATCGGCCACTCACCACGTCGTCATCAGCAAGCAAAATCCAATTACAAGTGCATTGATAACCGATATGATGAACATGGTTAGCGACCAACGAGGGCAGGCAGTGGCGAATGAATAACTAAAAGTTAGCAACAACAAACCACTTTCTGCTAGAACCGTCCCATTCTGCTAACCATGGGGCGGTTCTGTTTTGGAGTAGCAGAAGTGGAAAACTACATATGCAAAAAATATGACAGATGCCAACGTAGAGATTGCAGGTACTGTGCTAACAACAAAGCAAGGCAATACTATCATAAGATGCTAGACAAGCTGAACCCTGATGCTAAGAACCTCCTCTTGACATTGACGATGCCGCATGACCATGCTGATGATGAGCTATGTTTGCAATTGCCCCGCCTAAAGAAGTTCCGTAAAGAGTTCATGCGTCGTCGTTCCATGAAGGGGACGGGTGGGTTCTATGTTGTTGATGCGACTGCAAATGATGGTTTTCATTGCCACCTCCATATGATCATGGAAGTGCCCGATGACTTTGATTCGCAGCAAATGGTAGAAGATTGGTGCAAAATCAGTGGGGCAAGCATCAGGCATCAGAAGGTTCAGCAAATCAATAGGACCCCGAACCATGCTGTCTCCTACGTCAGCAAGGCCGTTGACTTATTTGATGATGATAAGGCTTTGTTCATCTGGGTGCAAAACACACTAGGTGTGCGGCTGCGTGGTTCTTTTGGTTCCTGGTATGGAACCAAAACAACAAAAGAAACTCCCATTGGTCATCAGCAGCAAACAACTAGTCAAGAGGCGAAACGCTCTTGTTCATATAATGGTACTCAACTGAACACTTTTGACCATCCAAAATCATCAAGATTAGATGACCTAAGACTATACCTACACAAACAAATGCTAAAAGATATCAGAACAAAAGCAATGCAACCCTACCTAGATGCAATAACTAAGCATCAAAACGAATGAATCAAGGATAAGAAGCATATACAACAACAACAATCAACAACGAAGGTAACAGTAACTACAGATAACAAAGACAATCTATGATACGAGGGTAACAGTAACAAAAGACAAAGTATCATGAACAACAACAAGGACAACAACGACAATCAATGACAAGGGTAACAGCAACGAATGGTTAATCAAAGATGAACAACTACAAAGACAATCAATACGATCAACGATGAGGGTAACAGTAACAAAATAAACTTTTTCAGTTGCATGTTCATAAACCGAATAGATCACGTCATGTTTTTTACATGAAGCTACGACAACTTTTCGCGGTAAACCATAATCAGTCATCAAGATAAGCATGATGAATAGCAGCAACGGCATCAGCAGTCATTTGGGGTTGACGGAGTAGGTACGCATCAGCAATGCCCAGACGATGCCCAGCAAGCAATTTGACTTTATCTAAGGCAACCCCAGCAGCAACCGCAGCAGTGTACCCACCGTCCCTTATCTGATTATGTTCAGCAGCAACCCCGACAGCATCACGCAACGCTCGATACTTGCGGTTGTAGGAGTTGGCTAGCAATGCCTTGCCGCTTCGACTTGGCAGTACATAGGGCGTCTTAGAAGGCAGCAGACGCAATGCAGCAATCGTCTCATCCCAAAGGACAGCACAACGGACAATGCCCGTCTTTCCACGTCTAGCAACGAACGTTTTATCCTCTAGATTGATATCATCCCATTGTAGTTTGCAGACTTCCGAACCGTACATGCAGCAGTTGAGGCTAAGCAATAGACTTGCCCGCATCACGTCATCAGCAGCATGCAAAAGTTTCTGAAAATCATTCTTGCTAATGGGTTTAGATTTACCAGTTTGTATACTTGGAACATCAATTGCTTTCAATGCAGCAACGGCAGAAACAACATCGAGGCCACGTTTTAGAGCATAATTGATGATGGTTCGTGGTTTTTCTAGTTTGATGCGTTGCGCCGTTGTTGATTTGCTTGTTTTTGCAACGTGGTTGCCGTAGGCAATGGCATCATCAGAAGTCAGTTGCTTAGCAGTTTGGATGTCTCGATTGGCCATGAATGCAACAAACTGCCCATAGTAGCGTTCTTTCTTTCTACGTTCATGCTGCGACTTGTCATGGCCCTTGCCATCGAGGTAAAGGGGCAGCAATGAATCCAAACGTGGTGATTCTTTAGGTTGCGGCAAGTCAGCAAGACGTGCCAATTGAGGGATGCCCGTCTGCTCAGCAAGCCATTCAGGCCGCGTCAGTAGTTGTTCCCTGCACCATTGCACGAGAGAATGTTCAGGCACCGTGTCGGTAGTAATTGTAGTGACTCCATCCAATGTGCCGTGGATGATTTCAGTGCCCATTTCTACAGTCACACGTTTCATGTCATCATGTGCATTACGTCGGTGCTGCCTGAACCGTTCGACGGCAAGACGTTCATCCGATTCTCGTAGCTGCCAACGGCAGTCTTGACAACGCCATCGGTTGCTGCTGCCAATGCGGGCAAGGCCGGCAATGGGGTCGGGGGAGTAGCTCGGAACGTAGCTCTTGCGTGGTTTGGCCATGGGTCCATACTAGGGTCCATTGGGTACAGCAATGGGTACAAAATGCGATTCAGCAATGCCAGACGTCCATCCACTGGTAATTCGAATCTCCCCCTCTCCGCTACAAAGCTTTGGCTTGCGTCCTGCTGATTAAAGGCCTGGCTGTGGCGGCGGCTGGTTTGGAGCGGGTGAGGTGGCTTGTGTCGCGGGTGGAGTGGGGGTTGTGCCGTGGAAGGGGCGGGGGCCGGTGTTGATTCACCGGGTGTTGCACAGGGTGCCCGAGGTGCGGGAGGAGGTTCGTTGCGGGTCGGCGCTGCTTGGAAAGCAGCTGTTGTTCAGGTCGCACATCGCGCATGTCATGCAGAATCTGCAGCGGGATCTGTGGGCGAGCAAGGGCTTGGGTGGCCGCGTAGATGAAGCCACGTGGCTGGTCGGTGAGGCCATGGAGCGGGTGGGGCGTCGGCCCGAGGTTCGGGAGCAGAGCGCGGCCGAGAAACTGCTGGATCATGCGTGGGGGAGGCTGGCGCTGTACGAGCTGTGGCGGGTGTCGCTGCCGTGGTTTTGGCAGCAGGTGTCGGTCGCCTTGGAGCAGCGGCTGTTGCCCGTGGGCTGCATCGGCGGCCGCCGCACACCGCCGGTGCTAACGCTGGCGGACCTCACCCTGCTCGCTTGGCCGCGGTCGGACGACATCTGGTCGTGCAGGAAGCGTCCGTCACGCTGCCGCTCAAGTCGCAGGGGGCCGTGCCTTCGCTGCCAGGCGGCGAGCTTCTTCGGTCCGCCGCAGGGTGGCCGGGTTCGGCTCGACGTGGTCCATGTCCTCGCCGGCCAAGTCCTGCCGAAGCCGCCGCCCCAGGCAACACGCCGCGGCCGCCAGCAGCTTGGATGCCTCACGCTCGATTGCCTTGGCCGCCTCCCGTGCCGTCGCCAGCCGTTGCCGATTGGCCCGCACTTTGGCGAGTTGCCCCTCCATGCTGCTCGGAGACTTTCGCAGCGTGTTCATCTTATCGCTGGCGGCGTCATCCTCCGGCGGGGGCGGGGCGTCCGGTTCCGACTCCGCCAGCGGCAGACGCGTCACCGGCCGCTTGCGGTCCTCGGCCTGCTCGACGGCGTTGGCCTCCAGCTTCGCCAGCTCGGCGTTTTGCTGGCGGATGACCGCCTTCCGCTCGGCCGCCAGACGGACCTTCCTGGGGGCCTGCTCGGCGTCAGCGTGCGGCGTGATGTTGATGGAGGGCCGGTTCTCCCGCTTGATGGTGGCCACCCGCTCGGTGTCATCGGCTGTCTGCTGGTTGGTGATTCGCAGCTCGGCGGCCGCCGCCGGAAATCTGGCCGCCGACGCGAGTCGCGGATTTGGTCACGCCGCTCGGCAGCGGCTCGCCGCGCCGTGTGCCATTCCAAACCGTTCGGCGGCTTCCTTCAGCTTTGGGTCGATGTGGCCCGGGTGAACCGACTTCACCAGCACGTTGCCCACGTGGGCCACCGCCTTGGCCGCCGGGTTCAGCCGGTGGGTCGCCTTGGCGAACTGGCCGATGCGCCGCACGATGGCCGCCTTTGCCAGCGGGTTGTCGAACAGCTCCTGCCCGATCTCGCGGGCGAGGTGCTGTCACTGGCTGCTCAGCCTGCGCATCCGCCCGCCCGGCGTGTGGCTCTGCCGCGGCTTCATCGGCTGGATCGCTGCGGCCTCGCCGGCGACGCCGGTTGATCCTTGGTCGATCAGGTTTACCGACCGGCCCGCTTCTGATTCAGTTGCCCGCAGCACGTGAGGCGGCGGCTTCGGTGCGGGTTGCTCGCAAACCTTGAGAGGGCCAGCTGTCGGCACGCCGCCTAGGCAAGCCGGATCACGCAACCGCGCCACAATTGTTTTTTCAATGCGTGCTTGTCGCCATTATGACGAACCCACTGCCTTGGTGAATGTTCACCGCACATGCCGGCGTTTGGGTGGCACTGCATTCTTGCGGTGCGACCGGTCCAGCACTGTCAAGATGCAGCGTCAACTTGGCCACCGGACGCTCACGCACGACTTGAACACGCTGTGAAGCGCCCGTTCGTCATCAAACCACGCGGCAACCCGATCAGTCCCCCACCCGATCTGCTCTTACGAAGCGTTTTTGTCGGCGCCCTGTTTCGGCACCATCGGCAGTTCGTTCAGGTGCAGTGACTCCAGCAGTGACGGGCCCTCCACCGCGCGGCCGGCGTGGCGGACGGTGGCAAGGCGGCGGGGGGCGACGATGTCCAGAGTGCGGCACCAGGTGACGATCAATTGGCCGCCGCGGGTGTCGTGGAGGGGAAGCTCCATTGTGGCCCCGGGTGGGACGACGGCGCCGAGTTCCAGCGGCTCGTAGCCGTCGCGTTCGAGTCGGCGGATCACGGCGGTCAGGTGAGGGTGACGGCTGGTGACCTTCACCCGCGTGCCGTCGCGGCGGAGTTCCAACTGCTCGTGCGTCGCCTCGGCCGGCGGCAGGTCGAGCTTCGCCCCGGCGGCGGGGGGAGTCGGCGGGAACAAAGTCGCCAGCGGCGCGGCCTCGCCGTCGGCGGGGGGCAGGGGCAAAGCGGTTTCGCCAACTGCGTCGTGCTCGACGTTGAAGACCGCGACGTAGCCGCTGGTGTACTCGGCCAAGTAGCCGGTGAACTGCAGCGTGGCGTTGTTCGGGTCCAGCGGGTCGGGCAGATCGAGGATCACCGGCTGGCCGATGTACTGCTCGAGCATCGGCTCGTAAGCGTTGGGCGCGACGGCCCCCAGCAGCGTTTGGCCGATTTGCGTCACCTCGCCGCTCTTCTGGGCCGTCACGCCGCCGCGACTTTTGGTCACCTGGCCGACGATCAGGCCGATGGCTTGGTTGAACGCGTCGCGCAGCGTGTTGATCAGGTTCCGCAGCCACCGCCAGCTGCGCCGGATGACGCCGGGGTTGAACGTTGCCTTCACCTGCTTGTCGCGGCGTTTCTGGTCCGCCGGCGTCAGCTCACCGTCGTGCCGCAGCAAGGCGTGGATTTGCGCATCCAGCTCGCCCTGATACAGCAGCCACGACCGCTTCTCCCGCCCGGCGCGGTCGGTGACGGGGTGGTCGAAGACCATCTCCAGGCCGGTGGAGAACACCCGCAGCGTCCCCCACACCGTCCGCCCCCGCGGCCGAATGAGCGTGACGTGGTCACCCCGCAGCAGCTTCAGGCACGCGTCCTTCTTCCACCGTGCCACCAACGCCCCGACAAGCGCCGTGGCGAACACGAACAGCAGCGTCACGTAGAACACCGTCGAAGCCGACCCGCCAACGGCCGCGGCGAGGAGAGGTGGGGGCAGCATGGGGGAAGTTGTAGGACCGCAACCGGGTTAAGGGGTGTGCGTCGCTCGACCTCTCCGCCCTGTGAGGCGGGCAGAGTTGTAGCTGCGGATCTCGGATCCCGCGCGACCGACCCAGATCGAGCTCAGATCAATCGGATCAAGCCCCACCTGTACGAGGCGGCCTCGGCAGCGTTCGGCTTGGTAATCGGCGGGGACTTGGTCGGTCAGGGCAGTAAGTTTCTTGACGTGGGGGTCGTGGTAGTTGACGGCCGCGCGAGCGTTGGCGGTTGCTTAGAACCTCTGCCGGTGGGGGATGTGCTCTGTCTCGATTGACCAGCCTTGGCCGGTGTGGAGGATTTCCAGCAGGTACAGGCCGTTGAAGGTCAGGTGCCACGTCAGGGTAAGGGCGAGCAGGATGAGCCACCCGTGGCGTGGTGGGTGGCGGAGGAGCAGGCCCAGGCCGAGGGCGAAGACCGGGGTGGCGGCGATGAAGCCGCGGTTGCCGAAGGCGTCGCCGAACCACCAGGCGTACCAGCTGGCGTTGACGTACCACAGCGCCGCCGTCGCCAACAACAGCGGCAGGAACAGCCAGATCGGGCCTGCGCCACGACGTCGAAACAGCACGCCGATCAGGCCCAGCAGCAGGACCGGGCTGTAGGTGAACAGGCCGTTGCGGGTCGAGAACAGCGACAGCAGCAACGCCGGGTCGGTCCAGAAAAATCGCTCCTCCGCCGCGTAGCCGATCCGCCCGGCAAGGTGGTCGGTTGAGGGCGGGTCGGCCGAAAGGGTCAGCCACGCCTGCCCGGCGATCAGCAGCCCGGCCGCCGTTGCCAACGCCCATGCCGGCGATGTTGATGTGAAAACACCACGCCGCCACAGCCGCCACGCCAGAGTCAGCGGCAACGCGAGGAACAACACCGCCGGCGGCCGGACCAAGCTCGCCATCAGCAGCGCCGCCACGCACGTCGCCAAGCCGCCGCGCCACCCGGCGTCGGCCCGCGCCGCCGCCCACACGCCCACCGCCACCCAAAATGCCGCGGCCGTGTGGGCCATCATCGGCTGCCAGATCAGGTAATGCCCGCTGGTGCTGAACAAACCCGCCGACAGCGTCGCCACCACCGCCCACCGCTCTGGCACGGCGAAATGCACCGCCAGCATCCGGCTCAGCAGAAACAGCCCGCCGCACCCCAGCCCGATCATCCAGCCGCGGACCAGCATCTGCGTGAGCAGGCCGTACCCGTCGGCGCGAAAGCCCGGCACGCCGAGGCGGTGCAGCGGCCGCTCGATGCTCACGCCGACAACGAATGCCGGGGCCGCCGTCGCGGCGGTGCCGATCGTGTAGCGGTTGATCTGCCGCAGCGGGTGATCGGCGTCGAATTGCCACGACCGCCGCATAATCTGGTTCGTGTAATCGGCGTCGCCGTCGAGCAGCAGCGTCGGCAGGTGGGCGTAGTAATCTAGCGCGTCCTCCCGCATGAGCAGCGCCGGCAGCTCCGGCGACGGCCGCACCTCCCGCATCACGAGCGTCCCGCCGATCGACGCTGCGGTCAGCAGCAACGCCAAACCGGCGTACAGGTGGACCGCCGACCATGGCCGCGCCGGCCTCGGCCCCGGCTTGCTCGTCGCGGTGCCGATGGCGAAGCCGAGCAACGCCATCCAGTAGTGCCCGATCATCGGCACGACGCCCAGCGTCGCCGCCGCCAATCCAAGTTGTCGGGCGACGAGCCGGAACAGCCCGGCGTTGAGCCCGATCATCACCGCGAGCAACGCCGACGCGAGCAGCAGCTCCAGCCGCACGCTTGGCAGCCCGACGATCGCCACGCCACTCGCCATCACCACGAGCCCCGCCACCGGCCACGCCAGCTTCGCCCACCGCTCCGCGAGCAACAACCCGCCGAGCCAGATCATCGGCAGCAGCAGGGCGGCGATCGACTGCACCGCCGCCGACGCCAGGAGTGCCACCACGCCCGCCGCCGCGAGGGCCGCGATTTTCTGCGTCGGCCGCAAATTGAGCGCGTTCGCATCCACCGGCCGCTCCCGCAGCAACCGCGCCCACGGCACGGCCCGGTCGAGCAGATCGGTCCGCAGCATTTTCCACAGCGTCCACCGCTTGCGGTGCCGCACCTGCAGCGCCGGATCGAGCAGAATCCGTTGCCCCTCGCCCGCCAGTCGCATGCCGAGTTCGACGTCCTCGATGCACGGCCGGCCGTACCCGATGTCGAAGCCGCCAGCTTCGCGGAACACATCGGCCCGCATCGCCCCGCAGCCGCTCCAGAACGTGCCCGCCTCGCCGGCGGCGGCGTGGTGGGTGTGGTGGTGCTGCAAGTTCTTCCAGCCGCTGACGACGTGTTGGTCCAGCGGTTGGTCGTCGTAGCTGCCGAACACGGCGACGTGCGGCCGATTCTCCGCCAACACCTTGGCCACCCGGTTGATCGCGTCGGGTGCCACTTCGCAATCGGCATCGACGAAGAAGAGGATCGGCGTGGTCGCCAGCGCCGCCCCCGCGTTCCGCGCCGCCGCCGGCCCGGCGTTCTGCGGCAGCCGGTGATAGGTCGCCCCAAACTCTTCGCAAATCGCCGCCAGCACCGGCCCCTGCGTCGGCGAGGCGTCGTCCACGACGACCACCGCGTCCGCCGCCGGCTCACATCGCCGCAGCGCCGCCAGGCAGTGCCGCAGATGGTCGGCGTCCTCATACGCCGGCACGATGGCCGTCACGTCCGGCATCGCTCAGCGGGACGCCGCCGGTTGGGGCGTGTTGCGGCCGGGGCCACGCTTGCCTTCTTTGGATTCCTCGTGGTACTCCTGGTCGGCGTTGATCGACCAGACGTCGTGGGCGTCGCCATCGTACAGGTTCTCGATCGCCCGCAGCGCGGTGAGCATCGAGTGGTCCTGGTTGTTGTACCGGTGCAAGCCGTTGCGGCCGATGGTGACCATGTTCGCGTAGCCGTCGACGTGCTGCCGAATCTTCTCGACGTGGCCGGCATAATGCTCGTCGTAGACCGGGTAGCTTTTGGGCACGCGGTAGACCACGCCGTCGACCACCTTGCCCTGCGGGATCAGGCCGATTGTTTCGATCTCATTCGTCGCCAGCTCGACGAGTTGCTCGTCGTCGAGCTGCCACAGCTCGTCGCCGACGTTGCAGAAGTACTCCATGCCAAGCGCGGTCCGCGTCGCCCGGTCTTCCTCGGGCACCATGTGCTCCGACCAGTTCTTGTAGTTCTGCACCCGGCCGACCTTCACGCTCGCGTCGTGGACGTACACCCAGTTATCGGGGAACGGCTCGGGCTCGTCGACGATCAGGCAAACCGTCAGATAATCCCGGTAACGCAGCGAAAGCGCCGCCTCCCGCACCGCCAGCGGGGTGGCGGGCTTGAGCTGTTTCACCAGCACCGTCAGCGGCAGCGTGCTGACGTAGTTCGCGGCGGTGAACGTCTCGCCGCTTGCCGTCTCGACGCCGGTGATCGTGTCGCCCTCGCGGTGCAGCGCCTTGACCGGCGCGTTGAGCCGCACCTCGCCGCCGCGGGATTCGATGAGGTCCGCCGCCGCCTCCCACAGTTGGCCGGGGCCGCGGCGGGGGTACTGGAACCGCTCGATCAGCGTCTTGATCTTCCCGTGCTGGGGCTTGATGATGCCGCCCAGCACCGCCCGCTTGAGCGACAAATCCTTGATCCGCTGCGCCGCCCAATCGGCCCGCAACTCCCGCGTGCTGACGCCCCACACCTTCTCGGTGTACGTCTTGAAGAACGTGCGGAACAGCCGCCGGCCGAAGCGGTTGACGACCCATTCCTCGAAATTCTCTTCCTTTTTGTGCGGAAAGACCTTCCACCGGAAGTAGCTGCCGATTAGGAACGACGACTCGTAAAGCCCAAGGTTCCGCAGCGCGTCGAGCGGCTTGAGCGGGTAGCTGTAGAACTTGCCGTTGTAGAAAATCCGCGACAGCCGCGGCCGGGTCAGGAAATCGTCGCCCAGAATCTCATACCAAAGGGCCTCGACTTCCTTGGATTTCGTGAAGAACCGGTGCCCGCCCATGTCGAAGCCGTAGCCGCGGTAGGTCTCGGTGCGGCTGATGCCGCCCACGCAGTGATCGGCCTCCAGCACCAGCGGCCGCAAACCGCGCTTGGTCGCCGCGATCGCCGCCGTCAGCCCCGCCGGGCCGCCGCCGATCACAATCAAATCGAACCCGCCATCGTCCGAGGCGGGTGGAACGGATGGGGCGGGCGGCTCGGAAACTAAAGTGGTGGGCACAACTTCTTCTCACCTCTGCAAACAACGACGGGCGACCCCATTGGCAGCATCGGTTCGCGCGACGCAACATCCCAGCGAAAAACATCAACCAGCCGCACCTCGGGCGACCTGCCGCTCATGGTAAGCCCCCCACGCCCCGGCCACCTGCGCCAAGGCAAGCAATCCCGCCACCACGGGTCGCCGGGGCAGCGGGCGTGTGAGCAGGCTCACGTAGCCGCCAAGCTGTCCGATCTGCCCGTCGCGATCCGCCGGTCCCGCGGTATGTCGGAAGTGCCGCCCGCCGCGGCCGTAATTGACGTGCTGCCGCCAGAACGAGCGGAGGGACAGTTCGTGGTGGTGGTCGATGATTGCCGTCGTCACGTACGCCAACCGGCCGCCGCCGCGCCGCCAGGTTCGGCACCACGCACGATCCTCACCAGCGGCCAACGGGTACGATTCGTCGAACCCGCCCGCCTCCAGAAACGCTTGCCGGCCCACGGCCAGGTTGTTGCTCGTGAAGAACGCCGCGTCGGCCGGGTCGGCGTTGAGTTGGTCGTACAACCAATCGACCACCACTTGCGACGCCTCGCTGAACGGGTTGTCCGGCAACGCGTTCACCGTCCGCCCGCCCACGGCCCGCCGCGGCTCATCGTCCCAAGCGGCCGCGAACCTCGCAAGCCAATCGGGCCGCGGGGCACAGTCGTCGTCGGTGAACGCCAGCAAGTCGCCCGTCGCCGCCGCCGCGCCGCGGTTCCGGGCCGCCGCCGGCCCGGCATTGTCCTGCCGCAGCACAATGAGCCGATCGTCGGCAATGTCGGCCAACGTTGCCGCCGCCGGGGTGCTGCCCCCGTCGTCGCACACGATGACTTCCAGGTCCGCGTGCGTCTGCCCGAGCATTGCCGCCACGCACCGCCGCAGCCCCTCGGGCCGGTCGAACGTCGGGATGACGACGCTAACGCCCGGCACGAATCTTCCGGTAAATTGCCGCATCTTCCGCCGCCCCGGCCGACCAGCTGAGCGTGTCGCTCGCCCACGCCGCCGCCGCCTGGCCCTGCGCTTGTCGACGCTTGGGATCGTCCAGCAACCCGGCCAGCGCCGTCACGAGGTCGATGTCGCTCGCGATCGTGCCGCGGCCGTCGGCGAGCAGTTGCGGCACGTCGCCGGTCGGCGTTGCCAGGCAGCATCGCCCCGACGCCATCGCTTCGGTCAGCTTGATCGGTGCGGCAAAGCGGGTGATCGACACCGACCGCCGCGGCACCGTGAAGACGTCAAAAAGCCGGTAAATCTCCGGCATCGCCGCCCGATCCACCGGCCCATGAAACACCGCCGGCACGCCACGCTTCTGGCAAAGCGCCTCCAGCGCCGCCCGCCGCGGCCCGCCGCCGACGAACAGCAGCGTCAGGTTCGGATGGATCGGCATTAACTGCTCAACGGCCCACACGAGCCGATCGAGCCCTTCGTAGCGGTACATCGTGCCGGTCGTGCCGACGACGGTTTTGCCGCCGAGCCCGAGCTTGTCGACCAACTCGGTCGGCGGCTCGCCCGGCGTGTACCGGCCGGGTGTCAGGCCGTTGGGGATCACGCTCAGCCGGTTGGCGACGAACGGGAAGCTGCGGGCGACGAGCTCACCCAGCGTGTGGCTCGCGGCGACGACGTGGTCGGCGCCTTTTAGGTGCCGCTCGACGTACCGCCGCAGCAGCGCCTCGCCGCCGACCACGCCCAGGCCGGTGAGCCGCAGCACGCCCTCGCTGAACACGCCGCCGGCGAGGTCGAAGCGGACCTCGGCGACGTACGGCAGGTCCAGCTGTCGCGCCGCCGTCGCCGCCGCGCTGCCGATGGCGTCGGACCAGTGGGCGTGGATCACATCGGCTCCCGCCGCCCGTGCCGCCTCGGTGATGGCGTTGGCATGGTGGTTCTCGTCGAGCCAGTACGGCCGCCATCTTCGCCATCGCCGCTCACGATCGCTCGGTTCGACGGCGTGCAAATTCGCCACGAACTCCGGCTTTTCCGGCACGCCGCCGCCGTGGCTGTGCTGTCGGCTGGTGACGACCACCGACGGCGTGAGGTTGGCCTCGGCCTGCGCGGCGAGACGTTCCCACGACCGCGTCGTGTTGCCCGTCGTCACCGGCCGCCACGCCTCGCAGACGTGCAAGACGTTCATGCCGCCGCCCGCAGTTGGTCCAGCGAGGTGATCGCCCAGCCGTCGCCGCGGGCTTCTTCGAGCATGGCCCGGAACGCGGTGCGGGTTTCCTCGTCCCGCATCACGTCCATCGGGTCGAAGTAGACGTTCACGTACCCGCCCGACCCGGCGAGCAGGCGGGACCAAAGCTCTTGCCACGTCGGCACGTCATGGATGCCGGCCATCTTCGCCGGGTTGCTCGGGCGGCGGATCGAGATGTAGCTGCAGAACTGCACGTGCCGGTGGCCGGGGCACGGCGAGAGCGGCAACTGCGTCAGCCCGCCCGCCTCGTGCGGCGTCGGCCGGGGCGTCTTGCTCGCCAGATCGTCCGAAACGTAGGAGAAACCGGCCTCTTTCAGCACCGCCGCCTGCTGCGTGTTCGTCTTGAAGTGCGGCGCGCGGAAGCCAACCGGCCGCTTGCCGGTGGCCGACTCGATCACGTCCTGCGACTGCTCGATCTCCGCCGCCATCTCGCTTGGCGACAGATCCCACCACTCGCGGTCGGGGCACAGCACCGGGTTGTCGGGGTGCGTGTGCGTGTGGTTACCCATCTCGTGCCCGGCGTCGGCGGCGCGGCGGTAGGGGGCCGGATCTTGCTCCACGAGCTTGCCGATGCTGAACATCGTCGCCGTCGCGCCGACGTCGCCGAGCAACTCGATTAGACCCGGCAGCGCGTCGGTGTCGGCCTGGTAATCGAGGTCGAACGACAACCCGATCCGCTTGCCGCCGTTTTTCTGTTTTTCTGGCACAAAATGCCAAAGCGCCCGCTGCCGCATCTGCGGCCCGATCACCGGCAGCCTGTCGAGGAACATTGCGCTACGCACCGCACACCTCCAGCGGCAGCTCCCAGCCGATCCGCTTGAGCAGCCCCTTGTCGCTGGTCGTCGCGGCAAGCTGCGCCCACGCGGCGGCGGGGTGGGTTAGCGGGCAGTCGCTGCCGAACACGAGCCGGTCGGGCACCGTGCGGACGGCGTGCGTGAGGATGCTGCTGACCAGCACGCCGCTGGTGTCGAGCACGACCGCCGGGTGCCGGTTGAGGACGCCGAGGGCCTGCTTGTAGAGGTTCTCCTGCATCGGGAACGCCCCGAGGTGGGCGATGATCACGCGGTGGCCGGCGGGCAGCTTGCGGATGATCTCCTGCTCGATGAACGCCGGCCCGCAGTTGTTGCCGCCGTGGACGAGGACGGTTTTCTTCAGGTCGGCGATCGCTTGGAAGTACTCGTCGCTGGGCAGGCCGTCGACCAGCGGCAGCAGTTTGACGCCGCCGTAGTCGGCGAGGGTGTTCAGGTCGTGGAGGTCGCCGGTGTGCCCCTTGACCATGCGGCCGAGCTTGATCTTGAACTGCCACGGCCGCTTGGTCGTCCACGGCAGCCGCCGGCCGCCCAGGCGGCAGTACGCCTTGACGCGACCACCGGTGTTCTCCCGGCAAAACGCCAGGTTCTGGGCGTTCAGTTCGCGGTAGCCGTCGGTGCGGAACGGGGCGAAGGCGTTGGCGTGCTCAATGCCGCAGGCGTCCATGATCGGCACGTACACCTGGCCCGGCAAATGCGAGTAGACGAGGTCGGCCACGTCGCTCTCGCCGAAGTGGACGTGCACGTCGTACAGCGGATGGTCCGGCCGACCCGGCCAATCCGGCTCGAAACTCATCGAATCCATCTGGATGTTCTGGCTGATGCTCAACTCGTGACCTTGGCGTAGATGGCCTCGTACTTCTTGACCTCGACGTCCCACGACCGCTCGCCCAGATCGATGGTGCCGCCGCCCCAACGTTCATCGGCGAAACCCGCCACGGCCGCCGCAATATCTTCGCCGGTCGGCTCGACGAACTGCACCGCCCGGTCGAACTTGCCCAAAAGCTCCCGCAACGCCGGCAGGTCGCTGCACAGCACCGGCACGCC
The DNA here is from genome assembly GCA_964386435.1 of uncultured Tepidisphaerales bacterium. GTDB lineage: Bacteria > Planctomycetota > Phycisphaerae > Tepidisphaerales > Tepidisphaeraceae > CAYLSV01. Next base: position 63,224 of record CAYLSV010000003.1, on the reverse strand, counting down.
GCAGGCGAGCGCTTCGAGCGGTTTGAGCGGCGTCGTCGTCTTCGTCAGCTCGCTGCGGCCGCGCGGCACGACGAACAAATCAAGCTGCCGATACCAATCCGGCATTGCCGAATATGGCACGAAACCAGGCAATTCGACGAGATCCGCGACGCCCGCGTCGTCGACGAGCTTTTTGATCCGGTCCCAATCCCGCCCGGTGCCGGCGAGGACGGTGCGGACGTTGAGGCCGCAGTCCCGCAGCAGCTTGGCCGCTTCGACCATGGCATCGAGGTTTTCCATCTGCTCGAACGTCGTCGCGTAGCCGATGGTCAGCACGCCGTTCGCCGGCCGCGGCTTGGGCGTGAACAGGCTGACGTCCACCGCGTTCCGCACCACCGGCACCTCGGCGATGCCGAAGCCTTTCACCCGCTCGGCCAGTGGCTCGGCGATGGTTACGCACCGATCCGCCGCCCGGCACGCCGCGGCCTCCAGGGCGTTGATCCGCCGGCCCCGCAGCCGCTGGTAGAAGCCGCCGGTCAGGTCGTAGTCGCCGTTGAAGCAGCGGACCTCGTAGATCGTCGGCACATTCGTCTCCCGCCCGACCCGCAGCGCCGGCCGGGCGGCGTAGTGGGGGTGGTGGGCGTGGACGACGTCGGGCCGGAACTCCTCGATCAGCCGTCGCAAGCCGGTCCGATAATGCTTGTTCGACTGCGGTGCGAATCCCAGCCCGGGCCGCTCCCAGCCCGTCGGCTCAACGCCGCCGGCCTCGGCGGGCGCCTCGATCTGGCGCTGCACGTCCGGCCCCCAGCCGTCTGGCCGAAACGCTTCATCCACGCCCCGCGCCAGCGGCTTGAACGGCGAGATGGCGTGCAACGTCTCGACGCCCAGCACCCGCCGCTGCGCCCGCACAAGGCTGGCCGAGCGGACGGTGTAGCCGTCGACGTAGGGCCAGGCGTAGTTGAAGACGTGCAGGACGCGCATCGGCGGTGAATCAGGAAACAACTGGTACGGCCGGGCGGCGTGGTGCAGACTGTGCGCGTGCAGGGCGAACCGGATCGCACCTTAGCTCACCGTATCGGCCGGCCGCGGGTTTGGCTGTGGCTCTTGTTCGGGGTGGTCGCGGCGTTGGCCATCGGCTCGCTGCTGGAGCGGGCGGCGGGCGACCCCGAACACGCTGGCCTGGCCGGCCGCGACGCCGGCGGGCACTATGCGTTCGTGCCGTCGATCGTGTTCGACGGCGATTTGGACGTCGCGAACCAGCCGGGCCCGGTCTACATGACCCGCCCGGAGAACCCCGGCCGCAACCGGTATCCGGTGGGGCAGGCGCTGATGCTGATGCCGCCTTTTCTGATCGCCCACGGGCTGGCCCTCACGCTGGCGGCGGTTGGGGTGCCGGTGGCGACGAACGGGTACGGCATGGTGTACGGCGTGGTGCTGAGCCTGTGGGTGATCGGCCTGGTTGCCGTCGCGTCATCGGCGGTGGCAAGCGTGGTTCGGCAACGGCTGGGCGTCAGCCAGGCGACGGCGACGGCCGGGGTGCTGCTGTGGCTCGGGGCGACGCACACGTTGTACTACCTCGTCCGCACGCCGCTGAACGCCCACCACAGCGGCATCATCTTGGCGTGCCTCATCGTCTGGGCGGTCCATTGCGGGCTGGGCAGCCCCCGGCCGCTGCGGTGGCTCGCGCTCGCGGGGCTGGCGTGGACGATGGCGACCGTCACGCGGTACACCAACGGCCTCAGCGGTGTGATGCTCCTGCCGTTGATCTGGCGGGTGGTCACGGGCTGGCGCGGCATGATCGGCCGAGACGTTGCCCTCATCGGCGGGGCGCTACTCGTCTCCGTGGCCGCGGTGGGCGTGCAGTTGGCGGCGGTGCGGGTGTCGTCCGAGCCGGCAGCTTTCGCTGACGAGTCTGATGAGCTGCCGGGCCGTGCTGACTTGGTCGAGCCGGTACGACGCCATGTTTTGGCAGAAGGCTACTACCCGCACGAAGGCTTCGTCTGGCACGACCCGGCGTGGCTACGGATCATGCTCAGTTCGCGCGGCGGTTTGCTGTTCGAGACGCCGGCGGTCGCCGTCGCGCTGGTGTGCATCTGGCCGTACCGCCGCGATCCGCTCGTGGTCTGCTTCAGCGTGTGGTTCGTGATGCTGTGGTACGTCAACGCCTCGTGGTGGGCGTGGTGGTTCGGGCCGCGGCCGAGCAACCGGGCGTTTCTCGAGCTCGCGCCGCTGTACATACTCGGCCTCACGGCGTTCTGGCATCGTGTCCGCGGCAGCCGGTGGCGCTGGGTCTGGGTCGGCATGCTCGTGGCGTGCAGCCTGCTGGCGTGCCTGGCCAACCGCATCGGCTTGCGGGATGAACGCGGCTTCATCATCCCCATTGAGCAACGGCTTGATCTCACTCGATGGCACCGGCTCTAAACCGTCGCCCGGCGGTCGGCGTGCTCGGTCCAGGGACAAATGCGGTGGCTGATGACCAGCGTCCCGCGGCGGCGGCACCAGGCCATCAGCTTCTCCTGCACCAGTGCCTCGGTCGGCATGTCGAGGTGGCCGGTCGCTTCGTCGAACAGGACCACGTCCGGGTCGCGGAAGCTGGCGCGGGCGATTTGCAGCAGTTGCCCCTGCCCGCTGCTGACGCCGTGGCCGTTGGCGTCGATGCGGAGGTCGGCGTAATCGACCGGCAGGCCCTCGAAGAACCAGTCGAGATGCTTTTGGACCGCCGCCGGGTCGGCGTCTTTGGCCAACACGTTCTCCGCCGCGCCGCCGGCCACCAGCACCGGCTTGGGCCCGACGTACAGGATCCGGCCCGCCGCCACGTCCCGCGGCGAGAGGGCGGCGTCGCCGTCGATCATCACCCGCCCGGCGTCGGGCTCCAGCAAACCGCTGAGCACCAGGGCGAGCGTCGTCTTGCCCGCCCCGGTCGCCGCGGTGAGGGCGACGAGCTCGCCGCGGCGGACCGACAAGCTCACGTCCTGCAGCACCGGCCGGCTCGGCACGTAGGCGAAGCTCACGCTTTGCGCCGCCAGCTCGTCCACCCGCTCCCGCGTCGGCTCGGGCAGGGCGTGGCCGTCCCAGTACGGTCCCATTCGCCGGCCGCTGGTGGCCATTTCGGCCGATTTGCCGGCGAATTCAGCCAGTTGCGCCACCGCCGCGGTGAGCTGCCCCATGACGAACAGCACCGCGATCAGCCCGCCGCCGCTGACGTCCGGGCCGATCCAGATCGCACTGAGCACCACCGCCAGAAACGACAGCGACCCGAACATGAGCAGCGCCCCGCGGATGCCGGCCGTCAGCTTCCCCTGCCGCAGGGCGACGTCGGTGAAACGATCGTGGGCCGCCAGAAACCGATCGACGAACTCGCCGCCAAGGCCGAACTGCCGGGTGAGAACAACACGCTCGACCTCGACCACATCGCGCGCCGACTGCGACAGATCGGCGATGCGGACAAACTTTTCGCCCGTCAGTTTCAGATGCCGCCGGAACCCGATCACCAGCCCCAGTCCGGCGATGACTCCCACGAGCAACAGCGCCGGCATGAGCAGCGGCCCGACCCAGATCACCACGCCCACCGTCGCCACCACCCACACCAACAGCACCAGCAACTGCCCGTACGTCTCCACCGCGAACCGCGAGGCGAAGGCGATGTCAGTCATCAAAATCTCGCGCAGCCCCGCCATCGGAATCGCCGAGAGGTCGCGCACTTCGGCCCCCACCAGCGACCGCGCCAGCCGGGCCACGCCGCGCTCGCGCCATTGCAAAGCCAGCGTCTCCTGGGCCACTTGCCGGGCGCGGATCGTGACGAACGCAATCAAGCCCAACGCCGCCGCGACGATGGCTGGCCACGGGCTGCTGAGCGAGCCGCCCAGCGCGTCGTCGAGCACGAGCTTGCCGCACACGGCGATGCCGACCTGGGCCGCCACCTCGAAGAGGATGAGCAGTGTCAGCCACGCGAGGTCGCTTGCCCGCCCGTCGACGCCGCGCCACAACTGTCGCCCGGCCCGTGGCAGATCGGCGGCGGAGGTGGGCGTGCGCAGCACCTCTTCGACGGTGATCGCCCGCCGGGCATTGCGTTGGTCAGGAGGCTGCGACATCGGCGGCGACACGGCGGGCCTTGCCACCGTATCGTCGCCTTGCCGTGGCCGCCTTCGCCCGTGTCGCGGATTCCGCAAGTCGGGCGGGCGATTGTGGCGATGTTCCCGTTATGCCCCAGCCGCTGCGCGTGTTGTGTGTCGCCGGTGCCCGGCCGAACTTCCCGAAAATCGCGCCGATCCTGCGCGTTTTCGATGCCGAGCCGGACGTCGAGGCGACACTGGTCCACACCGGCCAGCACTGGGACGACGCGATGAGCCGGGTCTTTTTTGACGACCTGAACATTCCCCGCCCCGAAATCGACCTGGGCGTCGGCGGCGGCAGCCACGCCGTGGTCACCGCCCGGCTGCTCGAGCGGTTCGAGCCGGTGCTGCAACAGCGGCAGCCGCACGTCGTGCTCGTGGTGGGCGACGTCAATTCAACCGCCGCGTGTGCGCTGGTCGCCAGCAAGTTCCACCTCGACGAATCGTTCACCGCCGCCGGGCGAGAGCGGACCCGGCCCGTCGTCGTCCACGTCGAGGCCGGCCTCCGCAGCGGCGATCGCGACATGCCCGAGGAGATCAACCGCATTGTCACCGATGCCTTGTCCGACATCTGCCTCGTCTCCGACCCGGCCGGGCTGGAGCATTTGGCACGCGAGGGTGTTGACCCGGCCGGCGTCGCCTACGTCGGCAACGTCATGATCGACACGCTGCTCGCCTCGCGCGAGCTGGCCGATCGCAGCGACGTACTCGCCGAGCACAATCTGACGGCCGGCGGGTACGTGCTGGTCACGCTGCACCGCCCGAGCAACGTCGACGACGCGGGTCAACTACGAGAGGTGCTGGCGGCCATCGAGCAGGCGGCGGCGGGGCGGAATCTTCCAATCGTGTTCCCTGTTCATCCCCGCACGCGGCAACGCATCGAGGCGGTTGGCATCACGCTGGGCGAGCGCTGGAAACTCCTGCCGCCGGCGGGCTACCTCGACTTCGTCCGCCTCATCGCCGACGCCGGGATGGTGATGAGCGACTCGGGCGGCATCCAGGAAGAGGCGACCGTGCTGGGCGTCCGCTGCGTCACCCTCCGCGATCGCACCGAGCGGCCGATCACGCTCAGCGAGGGCACCAACGTCATGGCCGGCAGCCCCGAGACCGGCGTGACCGGCCGGACCATCGCCGCCGCCGCCGAGCAGGCGTGGCAGATCGAGCCGGCGGGGCGGCGGCCGCGTTACTGGGACGGCCACGCCGGCCGCCGGGTGGTCGCATCCATCGCCGCCCACTTCGCCAACCAGCCGATGCAGGCCGCGGCCGACGCGGTGCAAATGCCATGACAATCGACCGCGTCCTCCACGCCCCGCACACCGGCTGGCCGGCCACGGACCCGGCAACGCTCGCGTTGCGTGACCGCGTGCTCGATCAACGCCGCCGCGGCATTGACGCGATCGTCGCCGTTCCCGCGCCCCCGCCAACTGATTCGCCGGGCGAGGGCGAGGAGGGGTGGGGCCCCGGCTACCAGATCCATGCCGTGCCGGCCGACGTCGGTCGGCCATCGGCGAAGCAGGTGCGGGCGGAGATGGTCAGTTTGATCCGCCGGTTCGAGCCGGACGTGGTGCACCTCTACCCAGACCAGCCGATGGCCGCCGAGGTCAAGGCCGCCGCCGCGTCGCTCGGCTGCCCCACGGCAACCGGCGAGGCGGATTACGAAGCAGCCATCGCCGACCCGCCGCCGCCCCGGCGCGGCCGAGTCGAGCCGGCGATCCGCCTTGCCAAGCGGCTCGCCCGCCGAGCGATCGACACTGGTCTCGTCCCCGGCACCACGCCGCTGCGGACTCACGTCGTCATCTGCGGCTTCCCCCGCTCCGGCTCGACGCTGCTGCAGCTCATCTGCGAAACCTGCGTCGGCCAAACCCGCACCTTTGGCGTCGAAGTCCCTGCGCTCGCGGCGGCCACCGAGACGGTGTGCCACCAGCCGTTTCTGCTGAGCAAGTACCCCGACGACGTGCTGGCGATCGACGTGATCCGCGCGCACTACGGCCGTCGCCGGGCCGACGTGAAGTTCATTCTCACCACGCGTGATCCGCGGGCCGTGCTCACCAGCCGACACCACGCCTACCCCGCCAGCCGCGGCTACTACGTGTCGTTCGCCCGTTGGCAACGCACCTACGCCACGGTCCGCCGCCACGAAGCCGACGCCGACGTGCTCGTGCTCCCGTACGCCCAGCTCATCACCGATTTGCCCGCGGTCCAGACCCGTTTGCAACACTTCGTCGGCTGGCCCGTCCTCAAGCCGTTCGACCAATACCACGACCAACCCACCCCCCGCGACGGCATGACCGAGGGCGCCCTCGGCGGCCTCCGCCCACCCGATCCCACCCGCCTCGAAGGCTGGCGCGACCCGATCCACGCCGCCCGCTTGCAACGTGCCGCCCAAGCCCTGCCCGAGTTGGAGCAAGCCGCCGACCACTTGCTTCGACCGGGCATCGGGCGCGAAGGGTGATTTAGACACGCCGTTGTCGGCTGTGCCGTGCTGGTCGACGACGTTGCCGGGGAGCAGCGGGGCGGGCGACATCGCCGACGCCCGCATGTTCGGCATGCCACACCTCAACCCGCTCGATAGTCAAGACCCGGTGAATTGCGGCTTCGACACGCCCGTCGGCACGAAGACGAAGAGCGACGGCCCCACCGAAACCAGCTGCTGGCCTGTGGAGGTTCCGGTGCCGTCAGAGCGGTGAGCTGACCTCGCGTCGGCTACCATTGATCCATGATCGAGCAAGCGAAGATCATCGAGGCGATGTACAACAACCCGTTTCGGCCGTTCAAGCTGATCCTCAAGAACGGCGCGGAGGTGCCGGTAACGCATCCGGCCGATATCGCGACGCCGGGGTCTTGGGTCGGCGTGACGAAGGTTGATGAGCAGGGCGAACTTACTGACGAGTCGTGGGAGTTTCCGCGGGCCGATGTCGAGCGGCTTGAGTATGCGGAAGATGCCGCGCTCGTTGAGGAGCACATCTGATGGTCACCGGCGACTTTCGGCAGTTGATCTCGCCGCAGGGGTTTCGCCCATTCCGCCTGATTCTGTCGGCCGGGCACGTGTATGACGTCCGCCACCCGGAGATGGCACGGGTGCTGCGGACGACAATCCTCGTCCACACGCCACGGCCGGACGGGCAGGCAACAGGCACGCCGATCTACGTGTCGCTGTTGCACGTGATTGCCATTGAGTTTCTTGACGATTTGCAACACGGCTTTGACGAAACGCCCGTTCAGCCGCCACCGGCTTCGGGAGACGACGAAACAGCCGCCGCGACTTGAGCGTCGCGGCGGCTGGTTTGTCGTGCGTCGGTTGGCGGGCTACTTCATCACGGACTCAAGGCCGGGAACGCCTTCGGTGCCGGCGGGGACTTGGACGCTGCTGCCTTCGAAGTCTTCGACCGTCAGCGGGCTGTAGCTGCCGCCAAGGTGTTGGGCGAGGAAGGCCTCGGTGATGCCGTAGAACGACAGGCGGTTCTCCGGGCGGGCGAAGCCGTGGCCTTCGTCGGGGTAGAGTGCGTAGGTGACGGGGATGTCCTTGCTTTGCATCGCCTCGACGATCTGGTCACTCTCGGCCTGCTTGACCCGCGGGTCGTTGCCGCCCTGGCCGATGAGCAGCGGCACGCGGATCTGGTCAACCCGGCTGATCGGGCTGCGGCTGAGCAGGAACTCGCGGCCTTCCTCGGTATCGACGTCGCCGACACGGGTTTGCCACAGCTTCTTGCCAGCGACCCAGTAGGGCGGGATGCTCTGCATGAGCGTCACGAGGTTGCTCGGCCCGACGATGCTGACGCCGGCGGCGAACTGGTCGGGCGTGAACGTGACGCCGACGAGCGTGGCGTAGCCGCCGTAGCTGCCGCCCATGATGGCGACCTTGTCCGGGTCGGCGATGCCTTCCTCGACGGCCCACTCGACGGCGTCGATCAAATCGTCGTGCATCTTGCCGCCCCACTCCATGTTGCTGGCGTTGATGAACCCCTTGCCGAAGCCGGTGCTGCCGCGGTAGTTGACGCTCAACACGGCGTACCCGCGGTCGGCCAGCCACTGGTGGATCGGGTTGTAGCCGTAGGAATCACGCGCCCACGGCCCGCCGTGGACGTACAGCACCATGGGCAGCGGCTCGCTCGGCACGGCGTACTCGAAGCCGGTGCCCTCGAACTCGGCCGACTTCATCGAAGTTTCCACCGCCCCCGGCACCGTCAGATAGCTGACGAGGCCCAAACCGTCGCGGGCCTCAATCACCGTCGGGTGCATCTGCGCAAGGTCCAGATCTTCCAGCGCGCTGCGGTTGCTGAACAAATACTCAACGCTGCCGGCGTCGCGGTCGAAGAGGTGGTACTTCACCGGGCCGTCGCTGACGACGTGGGCGACGAGCCAGGTGCGGTCGTCGAGGGTGCGGCTGGTGATCTCGATCTCGCCGTCGCCGATCTCCTCCCGCAGCGTCGCCATGCCGGCTTCGAAGTCGTCGTCGAGGTATTGGTAATCGTTCTTGAGGTAGTTGCTGACGGCCGCTTGGGCCTCGCGGGTCTTGGGGTGGGTGATGACGCCCAGCACGTCGGCCCGCTCGTCCTCGGCGAGCAGCGTCTTCTCGCCGGTCTCGGGGTTCCAGAGGTAGGCGGCGCTCTTGTCCCGCTCGCGGCTGTCGACGACGAACATCTTCTGGTTGTCCGGGGCGAAACCCTGCGGGCTGGTCGTCAAAATATCGTCGGCGGGAATATCGATCACCTCATCGCCGATCTCCTTGGTGTCGCTGTTCCAGGCGTACATTTTCGCGCCGCCGTCGTTGGTGATGACGCTGGCGTAGCGGACGTTGTACTCGTCGTCCGTGGCGAAGCCGGCGAAGATGTCCTGGCCGACCATGCCGGGGTTCTCGGCGACGAGGGTCCGCTCACCCGTGGCGAGGTCGACCTCGTAGACGTCGTGGAACCGCGGGTCGCGGTCGTTGATGCCGACGAGGATGCTGCCCGGCTTCTCGCTGCTGGTCGCCTGAATCCGCCCGGCGACCCGGCCCTCGGTTTGCACGGCGTCGGCGACGTCCTTCACCTCGGCGTTGGGCGTCAGCGGCCGCTTCTCGCCGGTCTCGAGGTCGACGGCGAAGATCGTGTTGTTCTCGTCGCCGCCGACATCCTGGGCGTAGATGGCGTGCTTCCCGTCGTAGGCGAACGACCAGTTCGTGATCGGCCGGTCGGTGCTCCGCGTGATCGGCTCGGCGGCGTCCGGATCATCGACCGGCCCGACAAACACGTTCAGCACCCCGTCCAGCGGCGCGACGAATCCCAGCTTCGTCCCGTCCGGCGAGATCCGCACCGCCGCCCGGTCCGGGTTGCCAAAGAGCGCCGCCCGCGGAATCAGCTCATCCGCCGGCCGCGTCGCCTGCCCCGCGGCAGTCTGGGCAAGCGTGAGAGAAGCGGCCAACGACAACGCAAGAACAGGCTTGAACATGGCGATGAACATACGCACCCCGCTCAGAAGTCGCAGCAGCTTTACCGAGAAGGTTCGAGTGCAATAGCCGCGGCACCACGTGCCGCAGGTTCGGTCTGTCACGCCGCTGAACCCCGACCTGCAGCACGTGGTGCTGCGGCTACCGTCACCGAGAGCACACGGTGACTTAACCGAACAGCTCCATCTGCTGGGGCGGCCTCGCCAAGCTCGCGTCCCAGCCTCGTTTGCGCAGTTCGTCGGGGAACTCCTTGAAGCCGTGGTGGGTGTAGATCTTCTTGGGCTGCACCCGTTCAGCCGTCTCGATCAAATCGGCGAAGTCGGCGTGATCACTGAGGGGCAGGACGCTGTCGACTTGGTAGCGGTAGGTCGCCCCCGGCAGCAGGCCCCAACCGCTGAGCATGATGCGGAGGGGGTTCTTGAAGCTCTTGGTGAACGCGCCCTTGGCGGCCTGGGGCGGGGCGACGAGGACGCCGCGCTCGCGGAGGTCGAGGGCTTTGTTGCCGTGGAAGTCTTCGCGTTGGTAGCGGCGGCGGGGGCCGACGTTTTGGCCAAACTTTTCGTAGAGGTCGCTGAGGGTGGCGACGGCCCCGTGCTGGGTGACCATGTGACCGGCGCGGGTCAACATGTGGATCGCCTCCTGGGCCTTGCCGAGGGAATAGCCGTAGACGATCGGCTGGCGATTCTCCCGGAACGCCTTGTCGACGAGCGTGAGCAGATCGGCCTCGATCTGCTCGGCGGGCGGGAACACGAACTCGGGCTTGCCGTAGGTGCTCTCCATCAGCAGCACGTCGGCCCGCGGCGGGTCGGCCGTCTCGACGGTGTGGCTTTTGCGCAGTTTGTAGTCGCCGGTGTAGAGCAGCGACCCCTCGGGCCGCTCGACGTGGAGCATCGCGCTGCCGAGCACGTGGCCGGCGGGGTGGACGGTGAGCTTGGTGTCGGCATCGAAGGCAAAGGGCTCGCCGAACCTCAGGTGCGTGGCGTTCTCCAGGCCGACCCGATGCGCGGCGATTGCCGCCGTCACCTCGGTGCACAGGGCGTGTTCATGAAACCCCAGATGGTCGGCGTGTCCGTGCGACACGAAGCATTCCGCCCGCGGCTCCCGCGAGTCCATCCACAAGCCCGGCGGCTCCGCCCGCAAGTCGCCGTCCCATCTGAACATCAACCGTACGGTAGGCGGGGCAGGAGACCGTAGCTGCGGGCTGACAGCCCGCAGTAGATGCGTCCGGCGATGATACAACGATCGCGTGAATCTCTGATCTTCGCGACCCGCCACTGCGGGCTGTCAGCCCGCAGCTACGACCGCGATCTTCACCCCTCCGCCTCCGCACGGCCCTTGGGCACGTTCCATGCCGCGTACTTCTTGCTCGACTTCAGCGTCAGCTTGACGAATTGCTGCTTTTGATCGCGCATCTGCGTCATCGTCTGGTCGCCGAAGCGGTCGAGGTTTTTCGTGACCATGCGCATGCGAGGATTCTTGTCATATTTCTCCCGGCCCTCTTCCAGGAACGTCCAGTAGAGATAGTTGAACGGGCAGGCATCGTCGCCAACGCGTTCTTTGGGGTTGTAGCGACAGTCGCCGCAGTAATCGCTCATCTTGTCGATGTAGTTCGCGCTGCTGACGTAGGGTTTGGTGGCGATGGTGTCGTGGTCGCTGTTCATCGCCATGCCGACGACGTTGGGGGTGACGACCCAGTCCCACGAATCGACGTACATGCTGTAGAACCAATCGTTCACCTGCTGCGGCTCCAGGCCGGCGAGGGTTGCGAAGTTGCAGATGACCATCAGCCGCTGGATGTGGTGGCTGTAGGCGTCCTCGACCACCGCGCCCAGGCTCTCCCGCAGGCAGTTCATGTCGGTGTCGCCGGTCCAGAAGAAGTCGGGGAGTTTCGCCTTGTCGCCGCGTTGGTTGCGGCTGCGGTACTCGGGCATGAATTGCCAGTAAATGCCGTAGACGAACTCCCGCCAGCCGATGATCTGGCGGACGAACCCCTCGACGGCGTTGATCGGTGCATCGCCCCTTTCGTACGCCTTGACGGCCGCCTTCGCCGCGGCGAGCGGGGCGACGAGGCCGGCATTGAGGACCGGCGAGATCAGCGAGTGGTACATTACCCGCTGCCCGCTGAGCATCGCGTCCTCGTAGTCACCGAACAGCGGCAATCGGTTCTTGATGAAGTCCATCAACGCTGCGTGGGCGTCCTCCCGTTTCACCGGCAGGGCGAAGCCGTCGGTGCTGCCGGGATGGTCGGGAAAGTAATGCTCGATGTCCGCCAGCGCCCCGGCCGTGATATCGTCCGGCTCAAACCTTGGCGGCGGCGGGAAGTGCAAATCCTTCCCCTTCGCCGGGTTGCGGTTCATCTTATCAAAGTTCCACTGCCCGCCGGCGGGTTGGCTGCCGTCCATCAGTAGATCATGGTCCTGCCGCATTTGGCGGTAGTAGTTTTCCATGATAAGTTTCTTCCGCCCGCTGGCCCACTTGGCGAAGTGGTCGCGGTCGGTGAGGAACAAACGGTTGGGGAAGTACCGGATCGCGATGCCCAGCTTTTCCCGCAGCGAATCGAGCCACGCCTGGTTGTGCCATTCACTGGGCCGGGTGACCCAAAACTCCCGGCTCTTGGTCTTCTTGACGTGGTCCCGGATCGCGGAGATCGAGTCCTTGTACCCACGCTTCTTGAGCGGGTAGTACGCCACCTCCCGCCCGCTGTTCCGCAGTTCGTCCGCAAAGTGCCGCATCGCCGCCGCCTGGAAACCGAGCCGAACCTTGTGGAACGGCCAGTCCGACCAGTGCGTCCGACTCTCCACCATGAACACCGGCGACTCCGCCGGCGCCTCCCGCAAGTTCAACAACGTCGGCGACAGCTGGTCCTCAAACAACCAAACGGTGGGCGGGGCGGCGGGCATGGCGAAAGTGGTGCAAACCGCGGGCGAGAGCGGCGTTGAACTGCCTGTGGCGTGTAGCCGCAGTGTCTGAGAAAGCTGGCGAAGTCCCTTGCAGTGATCCGGGAGCCGTTTGAGGATGGCAGTTCGAGCAGATCGCGGGTGATCCGGAGCCGGACGGCGGCTGGCAGCCGACCACTTGGACGTGGGGCATGCCCTCGGACATCGTGCGGGGTCGGCAATGGGCCCGCCGGTGCGGGCGGTGCTGCGTGGAACGTGCGGCTCAACCACCGACCCTGCCGCTGGGTCGATCCCGCTGGCGCCGATGCCCGCCGACGCTGCCACGAGCCGGAGGTTGGCGGCGAGCTGTTCAGTCAAGTTCCGCGTCTCTGTTCGTCCCGCATAAATCGCCGCGAGCACCGCCGCCGGCACGTCGACGATTCGCGTCGCCCTTCTGCGTTGCTCCAGCTCGTCGGGCGTCACCACTGCGACCTGTGCAGCACGTTGAAACGCGGACGTAGCTGCGACCTGACAGGTCGCAGAAATTGCGTAAACGAACTGCTGACGCTGACCGTTCTGGTGACGCGTCCGTTGCCACTGCGGGCTGTCAGTCCGCAGCTACTTTACGCTCCGCAGCTTTTTACATCTTCACCGCGGCGACCAGTTCCTTCACGTGGTCGATGCTCTCTTGGAACGCGGCCTTCTCCGTCTCGTCGAGGTCGATTTCGATGACCCGCTCCACGCCGTCGGCTCCGAGGATGCACGGCACGCCGACGAAGTAGCCGCCGATGCCGTACTCGCTGTCGCAGTAGGCGGCACACGGCAAAATCCGCTTCTTGTCCTTGATGATCGCCTCGGCCATCTGCACGCTCGCGGCCGCCGGGGCGTAGAACGCACTGCCGGTCTTGAGCAGCTTGACGATCTCGCCGCCGCCTTTGCGGGCCCGGTCGACGCAGGCATCGATCGTCTCCTGATCCAACAGCTGCGACACCGGAATGCCCCCGGCGAACGTGTACCGCGGCAGCGGCACCATGTCGTCGCCGTGACCACCGAGCAGCAGGGCGTGCACGTCCTCGACGCTGCACCCGATCTTCTCCGCCAAAAAGCTGCGATACCGGGCCGTGTCCAGCACGCCCGCCTGTCCGACGACCTTGTTCGTCTCGAACCCGCTGGCCTTGTGGGCGACGTACACCATCGCGTCCAGCGGGTTGCTGACCACGATCATCGTCGCGTTCGGCGACTCCTTCGCCGCGTGCTCGGCACAATGCTTAACGATCTCCGTGTTCTTCGCGATCAGATCATCCCGGCTCATCCCCGGCTTCCGCGGCAACCCCGCCGTCAGAATGATGACGTCGCTCCCGCACGTCTCCTCGTAATCGGCCGTTCCCGTGATCTTGCAGTCGAAGCCCTCGACCGGCGACGCCTCGTAGAGGTCGAGCGCCTTGCCCTGGGGCATGGTGTTGGGCTCGCCGTTGATCTCGGCGATGTCGAGCAGGACGATGTCGCCCAGCTCCTTGGATGCGGCCCAGTGGGCACACGTCGCCCCAACGTTGCCGGCCCCGATGATGGTGATCTTCGCGCGTGCCATGTGGTGGTTCTCGTGGTTGAAATCGCCCGCCCGACCCGCCTTCACGACGACGGCCCAGCCCGGCAGCGCATTATCCACACCAACCCGCCCGCATCAACCCGTTCGCCCCAACCCATCAGAAACCGCCTCACCCCATCCCCACAAACCGAACGCGGCCTGCAGAGCACCCGAGCAAGAACGCCCAAACCCATCAGCCACCGCAGGAAGTCGGAGAGCGTCCCGTCGGCTTGCGGCCGCAGCACCAGGTGCCAGTGATCGGGCATGACCGCCACGCCAAGAAGTCCGGCGGCGTCCGCCCCTAAACCGCCCCCCGCGCCACCGCCTGCTTGAGCACCCAGCAGAAGGCGAGATGGGTTCACCATCGCCGCGAAACAACGTCATCCGCCCCAAGGCCCGGTTGAGTAAGTGGTCGGTCACGCCGGCGCACGTCTCCCGGGGCTCGCGGGGCACACCACTAAGGCTGCCTCACCGCCCCGGCGAAATCAATGACCTCCGACCCCTTTCCCGCCCTTCTTGAATTACCCCCGCTGATTACGTTATACAAGTCGACCTCGTTCATCATACCCCATCTTCCGCAATCGTCTGCACAAGATAAGTGAAGAGAATCAAACTTTATCATGTCGTGCTCTGAGACATATTGATTCAAAGCGACATGATACGGCTGTACCAATGAAATGGCCTCAAGTTCTACATAACCTGCTCTGATTGATTCGCCTGTGTCTTTGACTAAATAAACATGTGCTTCTTTACATTTCACGTTGAAGACCCAGACGATAATAAGTCTTCTTTTGCCGTCTAAAGACGCTCCCAGCAGGATGGAAGTATCTCCTTCAGCATCACGGTGACTCAAGTTCCGGAGTACTCTGCTCTTCTGTTGCTGCAAATATCTCGAAGCATCACGGTCTGGAACATCTGTTGAAAATTTCGCAACCTGATTGACCTGCTTCCTTGATCTTGCGCTGCGATTGTCACAACCACCGAGAAGGAGAACGGCGATCAGCAATGTTGTGGTGCGTAAACACGTCATCTAAGGCCTTCGTTGAATGCGTCTGCCATAGCCTGAACTGTTGGAATGGGCGTAAAAGGAGTCGGGAGTCATTGTTTCACCGCCGCCGAACAAGGTCATCCGCCCCACGGTCCGGTTGAGCACGTGGACGGAAATGGGGTCAACGGAAATGGGGTCAGCAACGGAAATGGGGTCAGGTACCGTTGTTGGCCATCTTGGGAGCATGTGGTTCCTTTCTTGGCCGCCCGAGCGGGCGGAGCGTGGCGTCGAGGCCGTGGCGGGCCGCCGCCTGCTCCCGCCACGGATTCTCGCCCAGCGGCCGGCCGCGGGCGAGGGTGGTCCGCAGGGCCGCCAACTCGGCCGCCGTGTGAGCCTCGTCGACGTGGCGCGGCCAAGTGGCGGGTGTCCAGCCGTGCTCGACGGGCCAGCGGTCCATCGGCAGTAGCGGGGGGCCGAGCGGCGTGCGGGCGGTGCGGTCGCCCGACGAAACCCAACGCCCGCCGCTCCACGTAGCGGATCAGCGACAAGAGGTGTCCGTCATCCTGCACTGGGAAGCTCTTGAACCTACCTTGGTACAGCGGCCCGGTGCCGCCGGTGCGGTGGGCGGCGTGATAACGCTGGGTGTGCGTCACCGTCAGCCAGCGGACGAACTCCGACAACGAGTGGTCCTCGTGCGGTCGAAGCACCAGGTGCCAGTGGTTGGGCATGACGACCCACGACAAAAGATCCGGCGGCACCCGATTCTGCCCCATCTCCCGTGCCACCGCCTGCTTGAGCACGAGGCAGAAGGCAAGGTAGTCGCCGTGGCGGCGAAACAGCGTCGCCCGGCCCGCGGCGCGGTTCAGGACGTGGTACGTGACGCCGGCGAACGTCTGGCGGGGCTGACGCGGCACCGCCGCAAGCTACCGCACCCAACGAGGAGAATCAACGGTACCTGACCCCGTTTCCGACCAACGGTACCTGACCCCGTTTCCGACCAACGGTACCTGACCCCGTTTGCGACCGACGTTGTCGCCGTCGCCCTGGACGCTCAGGTGGCGGACGTGGTCGCTCGTCTTGGTGAACACGTTCGTCACCCGCCGAAGATCGAGGTCGTCGGCCGCGTCGTGTTGGTCGCGGGCCAGGACGAGGTCGCCAACGCTTAGATCTTCGATTCGGCTCGTGGCGAAGGTGCCGTCGTCGAACAGGCCGGTGACGGCCTGGGTACCGGCGGTGAAGCAGGCCGCGTTCGGATCGACCTGGGCGCGGGCGGCCTTGAGGAAGGCGAAGGTCTGGTAGGCGTCGACGCCGATCCTCACGTAGGCGACCTGCTCGTCGCTGAGGCCGACCAGCTCGGCGGCGTGGAGCGAGAGTTCGGCGGCCACGGCACTGGCAGTTTCCTGGGCGATCTCCTTGGCGGCGAGCTTGGCGCACGCCTTGAAGCCCTCCTTGGCCAGCAGCGTTGCCCCCGTCTTCAGCAGGACCGTGACGCCGCCGACCATCTCGACCGTCGTCAGCACCCGGTGGGTGTTCTCGGCGTAGCGGACCACCTTGTTCGACGTGTCGACGAGGCATCAATGTTGTCATTCCAGGCGCGGACGAAGCGGCGGACGCCTAGTCAGCTGTGATCCCCATCCCCTATTCTGAACAGGTCGCGGAACATCTCTTCAAAATCCATAAACTTTGTTCTTACTCTCGTGGAAGCCGGGTCGGAGCCAGCTCGGACGAAGCACTGTTCATTCGTGTCGAACCCCCAGAACTCTGTACCGTCTCTATTGCCGAACTCGACGAAACTCGGCCGTGTAAATTCCTCTTCAAGTTGTCTTTCGTGGACGTCCAGAAGCCCTTCTTTGGCCGGATATGCCAAATCCTTGCCTTTTGTCTCAAGCCCATGAAGACGGGCGAAATGCGGGGTGATGAATCCGTCGCATTTCCTGCATAGTTCGAGGTACATTGAAGGAAGCCGGATTTGAAATCTATTCACATACTTGTCGTGCTCCTTGTTCAAGACATCCTCGCCTATCGGAGGTTCGACGTACGCACCAACATTGGCCGCACTAAGTAAATTGTCGACAAACTGATCAATATCAGGGGGCATAAACTACGAGTCCTTCAGATGTGGGAAGATCAATCTCCATCTGCTGGCCGTCACCCGGTGACATATGTCTTGTCAGTGCGTTTATTTCCGATGTGATTGCAGAATGATAAGGCCGTTGCTGAATAAGTACAAGGTTTCCAAAACTGTTGTCTCCTCCTAATGCTTTCGGGTGAATATGATGAAATTGAAAGCCACCAGCAATGACGTGTGCGCCGCCTCCAGGTACGACTCCAGATGATTCCATTATATCCAGATCGTGGACACTAAAT
This sequence comes from uncultured Tepidisphaerales bacterium, assembly GCA_964386435.1. GTDB lineage: Bacteria > Planctomycetota > Phycisphaerae > Tepidisphaerales > Tepidisphaeraceae > CAYLSV01. The sequence continues at coordinate 45,892 of CAYLSV010000003.1, read as the reverse complement.
CCTACGGCCTTTAGCTCACTTCTGGTATTTGCGCCGATATGCCGAATGAAATTGGCGCGTGCCGTGTTGTTGAAATCGCGCTCGACGGCATCTACCACGTCTTCCGGCACCTTTTCAACTCGAAGTGTCTTCGTGGTCACTCCTTCGTAAGAGATAGGTTTCTTTTTGTACCGTCCGAAGAATACACCATCAACACACTTATTATGCATCCACAGCGGGTCGGTCCCCTGCGCGTGGTCGTTGTCGGCGACGAAATACGTGTGCTCGCCCTCGACCTCGATGTTGTAGACCTTCACCCCGTCGGACACCGGTTGGTGGTCGTGGAAAGGACCGTCTGCCAAGTGCCGTCGGGCTCCTGGAGCCGGTCGCCGGGCGCCAACTGAGTCGGAAAAGGGGTCGGGAGTCAATAACTGCGGCTAGCCTGGCGGGGCCGGGTGGCTGGACCGGTGGGTGGCGAGGACGCCCAGGTGCTTCCAGCGGCCGTGGGTGAAGCGGGTGAACATCCAGACGCCCAGGGTGATGCCGTAGAGCATGGCGGCGAGCCAGGGGCCGAAGACGCCGAGGGTGGGGAACTGGTAAGCCATGAGGAAGCCGCCGCCGATCATGACGAGCCAGCAGAGGGCGCCGGTGAACAGGGCGGGAACGAGCGTGTCGCCAGCGCCGCGCAGGGCGTGAGCGTAGGTGATGTACAGGGCGTCGAAGAACTGGTAGAACGCCGCAACCGCCAGCAGCAGCACGCCCAGGCGGACGACCTCCGGCTCGTCCGTGAACACCTGCATCAGCGGCCGGCCGAAGCACAGGAACGCCACGCCGCAGATCGCCAGCCAGATGCAGACGATCTTGAAGCCCAGATGCGCCCGCTGGGCGGCGAGGTCCGGGCGGCGGGCCCCGACGTAGCGGCCGACCAGGGCCGTGACGCCGACGCTGAGCTGCTGTAAAGGGGTCGGGAGTCATAGTTTGGCCTCTTCGTGCTGCAGCAGGGCGGGTCGTTGCTTCCAGAACACTTTGCCGAGACTACTTTGTTAGATCGATGGGTTCAATAACTGCCGACCCCTTTACCGACTCGAACCCTCATGCTCTTGAGCTTTCAGGAGACGCCGGCTCCAGAGGGGCGACTTGCGTGCCGGGCTTTGGGGTCGGCTTGGCGTCTTCGGCCAGGTCCTGCAGGTGCATGCCGCTGGGCTGTCGCACCAACGGTTGCACCTGCTCCAGGGTTGGGCCGGTGGCGACGCCGCCCGGTAGGTTGGGGGCGTGGGTGCTGGAGCCGGTGTCGGTGGGCTCGATGATGACGGCGTGAGACATGGCATACTCCCTGCAAATGCGTTTTGACCACATGATGCGGCGACATGTTCTGGATCGCCTTCGTCGTCGCTTGCCTGATGACTGCCACTGTCGCCATCGGCGGGTCTGCGCTGGTTGTACGTGACACGTTGCGTGGCCGAGGTAAGTGGGGGGTGCACGTGCGGAAGATGTTATGTCCTGAGTGTGATCGAAGCCTGCCCATGATCAGGTGGCTGCGGAACAAGCGACAGTTCATGTGGGGCGGGTGGACGTGCCCGAACTGCGGCGCGGAGGTGGACAAGTGGGGCGAGCGGGTTGATGGTCCGTCGGCGTCAGAAAGCGGCGGGTAGCTGCGTCCCCGTGGGTCGCAGTGGGGGCGATGGTTTCGGGGAGGCGACGAATTTGGGTTGTTCGGACGCGTCTACTGCGGCCCGCGGGGCCGCAGCTACGTGGTGCTGGTGGGTGATCCTGGGTCGGCGGGGCGGGCTAAAGTCGTGGTGGTCGGTCCGACCTTTTGCGCATGAAGATCCACGCCCTTGCCGCCGTTGCCCTTGGGGCTGCGCTTGCCGTTGCCCCTGTTGCCATGACTGCCCAGCCGCCCGCCACCGAGCCCACCACCCGGCCCGCCTCGATTAGTGATGTTGAGTTTGAGCGGGAGGTGCTGGGGAACGGGCTGACCGTGATCTACGCGCCGATGGACAACGCGCCGGTCGTGCACGTGCGGGTGCTGTACCAGGTCGGCAGCAAGGACGAGCGGCCGGAGCGGCAGGGGTTCGCCCACATGTTCGAGCACATGATGTTCCGCGGCAGCGCCCACGTGCCGCCCGAGCGGCACATGCAGCTCATCAACGCCACGGGTGGCGACTCCAACGCGTTCACCAGCTTCGACCAGACGACGTACACGAACACCGTGCCGAGCAACCATTTGGAGATGGCGTTGTACCTAGAGGCCGACCGGATGGCGAGCTTCGTCGTGACGCCGGAGATCTTTGACACCGAGCGGCAGGTCGTCGCCGAGGAGTGGCGGCTGCGGACGGCCAACCCGCCGTACGGTGAGTTTTTTCAGGACATGTTCGACCTCGCGTTCGACAACCATTATTACCAGTGGATGCCGATCGGCGACATGGAGCATTTGGCCGCGGCGCAGCCGGCGGAGCTGCAGGCGTTCCATGATGAGTTCTACGTGCCGAACAACGCGACGCTGGTGATCGCCGGCGACTTCGACGTCGCCCAGGCGAAGGCGTGGGTCGAGCGGTACTACGGCTGGATCGAGAAGGGCGACGAGGTCGTGCGGCGCAGCCCGAGTGAGCCGCCGCAGACGGAGCCGCGGCGGGCGGTCGTCACGAAGGGCAACATCCCGCTGCCGCGCATCGCGTTGCTGTGGAAGACGGTGCCGTGGGCGGACGACGATCAATACGCCCTCGACGTGCTCGGCAGCATTCTGGGCGACGGCCGGAGCAGCCGGATGTACCAGGCACTGGTGGCCGGCGAGTCGCCGATCGCCAACGTGGCGCAGGCCGGCAATGAGCAGCTTGAGGACGTCGGGTTGTTCTTCGCCGTCGTCGGTTTGCTGCCCGACGCCGACCCGGACGCCGCCGAGGCGGAGGCGCTGGCCGTCGTCGAGCGGATCGCCGAGGAGGGGCCGACGGCCGAGGAGGTCGAGAAGGCGAAGACGCAGTTCCGCCTGTCGCTGATCAACCGCCGGGCGACGGCCGACAGCGTCGGCACGGATCTGGGCGAGTACGAGGTCTTCGGCGGCGACGCGGGGCGGATCAACTCCGACGCCGCCAAGATCGCCGCCGTCACCGCCGAGGACGTGCAGCGCGTCGCCCAGGAGCATCTGAAGCCCACCGCCGTCAGCATCCTGCACTACGTGCCCGGCCAGCCCGCCGAGGGCGCCACCGACGCCGAGCAGGCCGCCGCCGACATCCTGACGACGCAGCCGGTTGAGGACGATTCGCCCGTCGAGCCGCGGGCCGTCAACTTTCCCGAGGATTACCCGGTTGAGCCGCCGTTCAGCACCGACGCCCTCGCGGCCGAGTTCGAGAAGGGCAGCACGTTCGACTTGGGCGGCGTGAAGGTGATCGTGCTGCCGGACGACCGGTTGCCGACCGTCGCGTGGAACCTTGTTTTGCCCGCCGGCGGCCACGCGGTCGAGCCGGGCAAGGAGGGCCTCGCCGGCGTCACGGCCTCGCTGCTGACCCGCGGCGTCGCGGGCTACACCGCCGCCGAGTTCGCCCGCGAATTGGACTCCCGCGGCATCCGCCTGAACGTCACCGACAACGGCGACCACACCATAATCTCCGGCCGCAGCACGCGCGACCAACTCGCCGTCGGCCTCGACCTGACCCGCCGCGTCGCCACGGTTGCCACGCTCGACGATGGCGAGCTCGCCAAACTCAAGGCCCAGGTCGCCGCCGGCCTTGCCCAGCAGCTCGCCAGCCCCGGCCCCGTCGCCAGCCGCCAGCTCGACGCCGCCCTCTACGGCGACTCGCCGCTGGGCACCAACGCCACCCCCGAGACGGTCGCCAAGCTGACGAAAGCCGACGTGCAGGCGTGGTACGACAAGATCTACCAGCCGACGAGCGCCATGCTTCTGTTCGCCGGCGACATCACCGAGGCCACCGCCCGCGACCTCGCCGCCGATTTGCTCGCCGATTGGCAGCCGAAGGACGTCGCCGAGATCGACCTGAACCTGCCCGAGCCCGCGACCACTCGCCGGGTGATTTTGATCGACAACCCCGACGCCCAGCAAGCCACCGTCCGCCTGGCCCGCCGGGCGTACGACAACCAGTCCGACGCCCGCTTCGCCGGCAGCGTGGCGAGCCAGATTTTGTCCAACGGCATCGACAGCCGCATGAACCGCGTGCTCCGCGCCGAGCAGGGCCTGACCTACGGCGCGGCCGCCTACTTCAGCCCCAATCGCGCCGACGGCCGCTTCCTCATCACGGTCGACACCCGCCCCGAAACCGCCGGCCAAGCCGTCGACGCCGCCCTGGGCGTCATCGAAGAGATGCGCCAAAACCCGGTGACAAGCGAAGAACTCGCCCGCGCCCAGCAGATCGTCAGCGGCGCGATGGTCATGGCCACCCAAACCATCGACCAACAAGCCGGCCGCCGCGTGAACATCGAGCTGAACGATTACCCGCTCGATTACTACGACACCCTCCCCGCCCGCATCAACGAGGTGACGCTCGCCGACGTCCAAGAGGTCATGCAAACCCACGCCGACCCGCAGAACCTGACCCTCATCATCGTCGGCCCCGCCGGGGCCATCCGCCCGCAGGTCGAACAGCACGGCGAAGTGACGCTGCTGCCGATGCCGGCGAAGCGATGAGTGTGGGAAACGATGAGTAAGAACCGCGAACATCAGACGCTCGCCGAGGCGCTCCGAGCGGGCAGCCTCGCGTCCGTCCGTCGCCTGGTCGAGGCGGGGGCGAACCTGCACTACCAGACCGACGTCGGGTACGACGCGCTCATCGACGCCGTGCATGGCCGGCGCGTTGCCACCGACCTCGATCTGCTCGAGTTGCTCCGCTACCTGATCGATCACGGCGTCAACCTCTCGGGCAGCAGTTCGTACAACGAGTCCGGGCTGAGCGTCCTCTCGCGGGAGGGACGGTTCGACGCGATCGGCCTGCTGCTGGATTCCGGGGCCGATGACAAGCCGTTGAGGTGGAGCCCGCTACACCGGGCAGTCGCACTCGGGTCGGCCCGCGATGTCCTCCACGAGATCAGGTCGGCCGACGATCTCGAGGCGGGCGATCGTTGGGAACGTTCCCCATACCTGTTGGCCCTCGCGGCTGGTTCGATCGAGAAGGCGAGGTTGCTTCTTGATGCCGGGGCGAACCCGCGGGCGGTGGGCCGGTGCGCCGCCCCGGCTTTTTTCATGCCGATCATCACGGGCCACCCGGCGACGCTGGCGTGGCTGCTGGAGCAGCCCGGCACCGACGTCCATCAGAAAGACGCCTTCGGCGGCAGCGGGTTGATCGAGGCCGCGCAGTGGGATGATTTGGAGTGCGTCGAGCTGCTCCTGGCTGCCGGGGCCAACGTGGATCACGATCACAACGGCACCGCGTTGAGCCACGCCGAGAGCCGGCCGGTGGCACTCCGTCTGCTCGCGGCCGGGGCCGACCCGGCCCGAGCCGACCACAGGGTCGTGCTCTGCCTTGGCGAGACGGACGAAAGTTGTTTGGCCGATGTCACCAAGCCGCAGTTCCTCCAAGGTGCCGCCCCACGATTCGGCACCGCGAACCCGGAGCGGATCGATGAACCCTTCTGGCACGCCATGATCCGCGCCGGCGTGAGCGGCTATGAGGGTGCCCACCACTTCGGCACCGACGCGTTCGAGTTGGGCCACCCGGTCTGGTGCGCCAACCGGTTCGGCCAAAGCCTGACCCTGCTGCCGGACGGCCGGGCCGTCCGTATCGCCGGGGAGCACGAGGATTCGCATGACCCAGACTTCTGCATCTACAACGACGTGATCGTCCACGGCCCCGACAATCGAATTACCGTCTACGGCTACCCGGAAGATGTCTTCCCGCCGACCGACTTTCACACCGCCACCCTCCTCGGCGACACGATCCTGATCATCGGCAGCCTCGGCTACGCCAGCCAGCGGCCGGTAGGCGTCACGCCGGTGTATCGACTCGATCTCAAGACGTGGCGGATAACGGCCGTGCCAACCACCGGCCTGTCGCCGGGACGGATCTTCAATCACCGCGCGGACCTCGTCGACGGGAACCGGCTTCGTGTCTCGGGTGGAGAAGTCGTCACTCGCGACAACGGTGGCGAGAAGATCATCGATTATCGCCAGGTCTTCTACCTTGATCTGGCAACCATGTGCTGGCGACGCGAGTGAGGTTTTCTCGGTCGGTTCTACTTCACGGCCAGCCGGACCTGTGGCACGTCTCACCGCGACTGCTGCAGCTCGCGCGCGAGGTCGGCGTCGTTGGTGCGGGTGGCGTGCGTCAAAAGCATTGTGAACAAGCGGATCCGCACCGCCTGTGGCGTGGCGGGGTCGCGCTGCTTCTCGTGCAGGGCGTCGGCGATGCGGGGGTGGTCCCGCATCAGCGCGTTCAGCGACCACTCGGCGCTGCCGGCGGTGGCGAGGGCGAGGGCTTTGTCGCGGTCGCCGGCGCGGGCCGCCTCGGCGACGGCGGCTTCGAGGTCGCCCTCGGGCAAGTCGTTCAGCGCGTCGGCGACGAGCTTCGGGTAAGTCTTGTCGCCGGTGGCGAAGAACGCGCCCCACCACAAGTCCAGCGTGCTCGGGCCGTCGATCGGCAGGTTCGGGAACTCGGCCCCCGCGAGGTCGGCCAGCGGGACCGGCCGATCCGCCTGCAGCCGGGCGAGGGCGGCACGGGTCGCCTCGGTGTCCGCCAGTTGCAGCCCGACGACGATCGGCTGCGCCGACACGGCCGGCAAATCCGCGGCGACTTCGGCAAACACACCGATTAGCCCCTCATCCGCCCGCGACGCCCCGGCGACGAAACCGACCACCGACGACCCGGCCTGCTGCGGCGCCATCGCCCCGCCATCGGCCAGCCCCCGCATCATGTCCGGCAACACCTCCGGCTGCGGGTCGAGGTAGTAGTTTTGCAGCATCTCCGCCGCCTGCTCCGCGGCCATGGGCCGCGTCGCCGGCTGCGTGGCTGCTGGGGCGATGAACAGCAGCGTGGTCAAGAGGGCATGGAGCATCAACGTGAGTTAAAGGGATTACGCCGCTCCTCGCATCGCGGTCGAGCAAAGTGAAGTGGCCGCGATTCCCTAGTAAGGTCCGCGACGCGAAGTCCATGACTTTCTTCAACGTCCTCAATGCCTACCTCGACCCGATCGCAGCAACGGGCGGTGGTGACTGAGAGAAAGCCATTGATGTTCCGCCGGCGGAACCTCAGGGACGACGCGGTGCACCAAGTCATGGCGGATCGGCAAATCGCGGCCGCCCAGAACGGGCCGGGCCTCTGTGCATGATCAACGGGCCAGCCGAGGGCCAGTGGCACCGCTCGTAGCGGTTTGCCGCCGCCGCTATCCTGCGGCTGATGAAGACGTTGATTCATGAGCGGGTGGAGGCGTACCGGCGGGGGGAGAATCCGGCGGCCATTGCTCGGCTGGCCAGCGGGTTTGCGGTGATGGGGGATTGGCAGATGCCGCTCGGGTGGACGTTGTTGCTGCCCGATCCGGTGGTGCCGACGCTGAACGATTTGGATGAGGACGCCCGCCGGCAGTTCCTGTCGGACATGGCGGCGCTGGGCGATGCGGTGCTGGCGGCGACGGGGTGCGCGCGGTGCAACTACGAGATGCTGGGGAACCAGGAGCCGGCCTTGCATGCGCACGTCTTCGCCCGGTGGGCCGACGAGCCGGTGGAGATGCGGACGCAGCCGATCTGGCTGTATACGCGCGAGGTGCGGGCGTCGGTGCCGTTTGCCCCGTCGACGCACGGCGAGTTCATGCAGAAGATCCACGCGCAACTTCGGGCCGCCGGGCGGGTGGTGGCGGCATGAGTGAAGCCGTCACCGGGCCACGGAGCGAGCGGATTGGGGCGCTCGATGCGCTGCGGGGGGTGGCGGTGTTGTGTATCCTGGGGATGAACCTCATTAGCTTCGCGGGGCCGGAGAACTGGTACGTTCTGCCGACGGAGGGGCCGGGCGGGGTGGAGGGCGGGAACTTTTACGTTTGGGTCGTGCAGCGGTTGGTGCTGGATCAGAAGTTCATGAGCATTTTCACGATGCTGTTCGGGGCCGGCATCATCCTGTCGACGGTGCGGACCGAGAACGAGCGGGGCACGGCCACGGCGGCCTGGCTGCATTATCGGCGGGTGGGCATCCTGTTCGGCTTCGGCATGCTCCACGCCTACCTCGTCTGGCACGGCGACATCCTCGTCGGCTACGCGATCATCGGGGCGCTGGCGTTCCTCATGCGGCGGCTGAGCCCGTGGTGGCTGCTGATGAGCGGGGCGGGGGCGATCCTGGCGTGCGGCGTGCTGTGGCAGCTGATGTTCAGCGGGCTGTGGGCGGCCGTCACCTTCGACGACGCCGAGACGGCCGAGTCGTTTTTGGAGCTCGGCGATTATGCCGACGAGGCGGCGGCGTTCACCGGCGGGTACGTCGACCAGTTGCACTGGCGGCTGATGAACACGCCACTTTACCAGGTCAACGGCGTGTTCTTGTTCGGTCTGAAGATCTTCGGGCAGATGGTGCTGGGGATGGCGCTGCTGAAGCTGGCCGTCTTCGGCCCCGATGCCGGGCGGCGGGCGCGGGTGTGGGTGATGGCGATCGGCCTCGGCGTCGGCGTGCCGCTGATGGTGGCGGACGTGTGGATCAGCGTGGCGAAAAACTTCGACCCGCTGTGGAGCTTCACCGGCGCGTTCCTGTTCAACTACTGGGGCAGCGTGTTCCTGGCGCTGGGCTACGTCGGCGTGTTGGTGTCGCTGTTCGGCACGTTGCCGGGGGCGGTGGTGCGGCCGTTCGCGGCGGTGGGGCGGATGGCGTTCACGAACTACCTGCTGCAGTCGCTGATCGGCACGACGCTGTTCTACGGCTTCGGGCTGGGGTGGTGGGGGACGATGGACCGAGTCGACCTCGTGTGGGTGTTCCTCGCGCTCACGGCGGCGCAACTGGTGTGGAGCCTGCTGTGGCTGGCGGTTTGTCGGTTCGGGCCGATGGAGTGGCTGTGGCGGAACCTGACGTACTGGCGGGTGCAGCCGATCATGCGGTCGGGGCGGGCTAAGCTGGCGGCGTGAGCACGGCAAAGCCCAGGGCGTTGGTGTTGCGGGCGGCGGGCACGAACTGCGACGCCGAGACGGTGCACGCCTTCGAGCGGGCCGGGGCGGCGGCTGAGCGGGTGCACGTCAACGCCCTCATCGAGCAGCCCATGCGGCTGAGGGATTTTCAACTGCTGGCCATCCCCGGCGGCTTCAGCTACGGCGACGACGTGGCGGCCGGGCGGATCCTGGGGCAGCAGCTGCGGCTGAACTTGGCCGAACCGCTGCGGGAGTTTGTGGCCGCGGGCAAGCCGGTGATCGGCATCTGCAACGGCTTCCAGGTGTTGCTGCGCACGGACCTGCTGCCCGGCGACGCCTTCGGACCCGCCGGGTCGGCGTGCTCGCTGACTCACAACGAGGTGCCGCGGTACGTCGACAAGTGGGTCACGCTGCGGCCGCAAAGCCGACCTCGACGGCCCGCTCGACTGCCCCATCGCCCACGGCGAGGGCCGGTTCGTGACCAAGGACGCCGCCACGCTGAAGCACCTGCAAGACGCCGGCCACGTCGCCCTGACCTACGACGGCGAGGTCAACGGCAGCGCCGGCGACATCGCCGGCCTGACCGACGACACCGGCCTCGTCCTGGGCCTGATGCCCCACCCCGAACGCCACCTCGACGCCACCCAGCACCCAGCCTGGACAAGCCGCAACGCCCGCGGCGACGGCCCCGGGTTGCAGTTGTTCCGCTCGGCGGTGCAGCGCGTTCAGTAGCTGCGACATCGCGTTGAGACGCAGTGCCGCGGGATGCCTGAACGTCGCTGG
>CAYLSV010000003.1:34282-36076 GCA_964386435.1 uncultured Tepidisphaerales bacterium | reverse complement strand
AAGCCCCGCCTCTGCGAGGCGGAGGCGGCCCCAGCGACGTTGAAGTGACGGAGCAGCTTGCAGCATCATCTGTTTGGATGCTGGTCTGGTCACGCCCCACACGAGGAGCCGCGGGCCGCAGATGCCGCCGCTTTTGACGCGCTACTTCAACTCGCTGAGGCTGCCGACTTCCGGCAGGGTGCCGACGAGGGGGCGGGCGTACTTCAGGAACAAATCGCTGACGTCGTTGTGGCCGCTGAGGAACTCGCTGGGCATGTGGCGGGTCAGGCGGGCGACGTTCTTGAGCGGCTCGAGGTGCATCTCGACGGCGTAGGCGTCGCCGTCCTTGCGGGTCATCACGACGCTGCCGCTGGTCTTGCTGTCGTCGGCGGAGTACTCGACGGCCTGCCGGCCCACGGCGCGGGCTTCGTCGGCGTCGACCTCGCTGACGTAGCCGGGGAAGGAGCGTTGGAGATAGCCAAAGGTGTCGGCCCGGACGCGGAGCTTGCCGCCGTCTTTGGGGGTGACGTGCTTTTTGACGATCTCTTGCAGGTAGTCGCCCAGGGCGCCGCTGCCGGCGAGCTGGACGTTGCCGTGGGCATCCTTGGGCAAGTCCTCGTTCATGTGCTCGGCGAACGTTTTGCCGTCGGTGTTGGTCATGCCCTCGCTGACGGCAACCAGGCAGCGGCCGAGCTTGTCGTAGACGGCTTGCACGTCCTTGGCGAACTGCTCCTCGCTGACCGGATTCTCGGGGACGTAGATGAGGTGCGGGCCGTCATCGGGGTTCCTGCGGGCGAGCGCGCTGGCGGCGGTGAGGAAGCCGGCGTTGCGGCCCATGACGACGTTGATCTTCACGCCCGGCAGGCTGATGTTGTCGTAGTTGTCGCCGATGAACGCGCTGGCCACGAACTTCGCGGCGCTGCCGAAGCCGGGCGTGTGGTCGTGGACGCGCAGATCGTTGTCGATCGTTTTGGGCACGTGGAAGACGTGCAGCGGGTAATTCTCGGCCGCGGCGACCTCGTTGACGATGCGGGCCGTGTCGGCCGAGTCGTTGCCGCCGATGTAGAAGAGGTACTTCACCTCGCGCTTCTTGAGCGCCTGGAAGATGTTGCGGCAGTAGTCCTCGTCCGGCTTGTCCCGGCTGCTGCCCAGGCCGGCGGCGGGGGTTTTGGCAACGCGTTCCAAGAGTTCCGCCGGGGCGTTGGAGAGGTCGACGAAGCGATCCTCGACCATGCCCCGCACGCCGTTGTGGGCACCGAAGATGGCATCGATGTGACCGGCCTGCTGGGCGGCGCGGACGACGCCCACGAGCGACTGGTTGATAACGGCGGTCGGCCCGCCGGACTGCGCGACAACTGCGTTGGTGGCCATGTTGCCGCAGAGTAGGAGGAAGTTTGACGTGGTGAAGTTTGACGTGGTGATTTTCCGGAGGCTTTTCGCCGCCTGTCCGGCAAACCACCACGTCACACTTCACCACGTCAAGCTTCTCACCGGTCGCTCTCGGACTCCGCCAGCACCACGAGGGCCATCGCGTTCTTGAAGAACTTGCTCTTGGCCATCTCCTCGATCGTGTCGATGCCGAAGGCCTCCTTGAGGTGCTTGCTGTCGCCTTCGCTGACGCCCTGCAGGGCGTGCGGCGGGAGCTTGACGATCTCGCGGAAGCTCTTGTTCTCGTGTTCCTTCATGACGGCGCTGTCGATGTTCATCTGGGGTTCTCCGGGGTAAAGGGAGGGTGGATTATCGGGATTCGTGGATCGGACGCAAGGCGGGTGGAAGTTTGACTTGGTGAAGTTTGACGTGTTGATTTGCCGGATA
>CAYLSV010000003.1:33466-34272 GCA_964386435.1 uncultured Tepidisphaerales bacterium | reverse complement strand
CGGCAAATCAACACGTCATACTTCACCAAGTCATCTTTCGGCCCACCACGTCAAACTTCCTCCAGCCACCCCTCCAGCCACTTCGTGTCGACCTCGCTCTTGCGGAATGGCTCGCTGTCGAGGATGCGGCGTTGGAGCGGGATGGTGGTGGCCATCGGGCCGATCTCGAATTCGTCGAGGGCTCGGATGAGGGTGGTGATGGCCTGGTCGCGGGTGGGGCGGTGGACGATGAGCTTGCCGATCATCGAGTCGTAGTTGGGCGGCACGCGGTAGCCGGCGTGGGCGTGGGTGTCGAGCCGGACGCCCAGCCCGCCGGGGGCGATGAAGGTCTCGATGGTGCCCGGCTGGGGGGCGAAGTTGCGGGCAGGGTCTTCGGCGTTAATCCGGCACTCGATGGCGTGGCCGTTGATCTGGATGTCCTTCTGCCTGATGCCCAGCTTCTCGCCGCTGCTCACGCGGATCATCTCGCGGATGAGGTCGACGCCGGTGATCTGCTCGCTGACCGGGTGCTCGACCTGGATGCGGGCGTTGACCTCCAAGAGATAGAAGTGGCCGTCGGGGTCGAGCAAATACTCGACGGTGCCGGCCCCGGAATAGTTGGCCTGCTGGATCAGGCGGACGGCGCTCTCGCACAGCTTCTTCCGCTGCTTGTCCGTGAGCACCGGGCAGGGAGCCTCCTCGACGAGCTTCTGGTGGCGGCGCTGCACGGAGCAATCGCGCTCGTAGAGGTGGATCGCGTTGCCGTGGCGGTCGGCGAGCACCTGCACCTCGACGTGGCGGCCGACCTCGACGAACTTTTCGAGGTA
>CAYLSV010000003.1:28690-33448 GCA_964386435.1 uncultured Tepidisphaerales bacterium | reverse complement strand
TTGCGCAGGCTGGTGGCGTTGCGGGCGACCCGCATGCCCCGCCCGCCGCCGCCGGCGGAGGCCTTGATAATGACTGGGTAGCCGATCTTCTCGGCGATCTGGACGGCCTCCTCCTCGTCCTCCAGCTCGCCGTCGCTGCCGGGCACGGTCGGCACGTTGGCGGCGCGGGCGAGCTTCTTGCAGTTCACCTTGTCGCCCACCGCCCGCATCGACTCGGCAGAGGGCCCGATGAACTCGAAGCCGCTGTCCCGCACGATCTCGGCGAAGCTCGCGTTTTCCGCCAGAAAGCCGTACCCCGGATGGACCGCCTCGGCCCCGGAAATCTCGCACGCCGCGATGAGCCGGGGCACGTTCAGGTAGCTGTCGGCCGCGGGCGCCTTGCCGATGCAGATCGCCTGGTCCGCCAGCTTCACGTGCCGCGACTCGGCGTCGGCCTCGCTATAAACGGCCACGCTCTCGACGCCCATCTCCCGACAGGCCCGCACGATCCGCAAGGCAATCTCGCCGCGGTTGGCGATGAGGATTCGGTTGAACATTTGGCGGAAGGTGTTGGGTGGTAGGACTTAGGTGTTAGGTTCCGAAGCAACGCTGAGGGGAGTGGCGGTCGCCGGTCGGTTTCGGGTCCGGCCCTAACACCTAACACCTACTCCCTAACACCTCAGGGCCTGACCAAAAACAACGGCTGCCCGTATTCCACCGCGTCGCCGTTGGTCACCAGCACCTTCGCCACGGTGCCGCTGGTTTCGGCTTTGATGTTGTTGAAGACCTTCATGGCCTCGATGATGCAGACGTCGCTGTCGGGGCCGATTTTGTCGCCCACGGCGATGAAGGGCTTGGCGTCGGGGTCGCTGGCGGCGTAGAAGGTGCCGACCATCGGGCTCTTGATCGGGACGAGGCCGGCGGTGTCGTCGGAAGTGGGCGGGGGCGGGGCGGTTTCGGCGTGTTGGGCGGGCGCGGCGGGTGCCGGTGGTGGGGCGGCGGCGGGTTGTTGGGCGGTGACGACCGGTTCGTGGCCGCGGCGGAGGTAGACGCGTTGCTTGCCGTCGCGCAGGTCGACGAGCGTGAGGTCGTTCTCGCTCATGAGCCGGCCGAGCTGCTCGAGCATGGTCAGGTCCATGACGTTGGCCGTGGGGGCCGGCGGCTTGGGGTTGTCGTCAATCGTCTTGTTCGTCACGTTCACCTCGTTGCCGGCGGGGACCCTCTTCTACTCGATCGTGCAGTCGCTCAGCCCGCGGGGCAGCGAGCTTAGCACCTCGTGGCCGCTGTGGGTGATCAGCACGTCGTCCTCGATCCGCACCCCGCCGATGTCCGGCAAGTAGATGCCCGGCTCGACGGTCACGACCATGCCCGGCCGCAGCTCGTCTTCTTCGCCGCTTTGCCGCAGGCTGGGCAATTCGTGGATGTCGCGGCCGATGCCGTGGCCCAAGGAGTGGCCGAACTGCTCGCCGTAGCCGGCGGCCTTGATGACCTCGCGGGCGGCGGTGTCGGCCTGCTTGGTCGTCACGCCCGGCCGCAGCACCGAGAGCGCCGCCTGCTGGGCCTCGAGCACGATCTTGTAGATCTCCGGCATCTTCGGGTCCGGCCGGCCGAGCATGAAAGTGCGGGATAAATCGCTGCAGTACCCGCCGACAACCGCACCCCAATCGAACAAGAGCGGCTGGTCCCGCTTGATCGGGGCGTCGCCCGTGCTGTAGTGCGGCAGCGCGCTGTTGGCCCCGGCGGCGACGATGACCTCGAAGCTCGTCCCCTCCGCCCCCCGCCCCCGCAGCTCGGCGATGAGCAGGCCGCACAGATACCCCTCGGTCGCCCCCGGCTCGATCTGGTCGCGGATCGACTCGAACGCCTCCTCGGCCACGGCGACGCTCTTGCGGATCAGGTTGATCTCGTGGTCGTCCTTCACCTTCCGCTGCTGAAACAGCACGTCCTCCACCGGCACCAGCTCCGCCTTGCCGCCGGCCTCGTGGAGCTGCTTGCGCAGCGCCTCGACCTGGCCGTAGGTCATGAAGTTGGCGTCGAAGCCGATCTGCGCGACCTCGGCCCCCTCGGCCGGGTCAATGCTCTCAGTGAGCACCTTCGCCAGCGCCACGCTCATCTTCTGGCCCGTCTCGCGGATGGTGGTCTTCACCCACTCGGCCTGCTGCTTGGCCTGGGTGGCGTAGCGGAAGTCGGTGACGAGCCGCAGCAGCCCCTTTTTCGGGAAAACGCCAATCGAGTCGTGGCCGGTGAAGTTGGTGAGGTAGGCGAGGTCAGCGGGGTGGGTGAGTAGCAGGGCGTCGAGCTTCAGGGCGTCGAGGGCCTTGATCAGGTTGCGGTGGCGGGCCTTGAGGTAGGCCTTGGCGCGGGGGGCCGGTGGGCGGCTGGGCATGGACGGGTGAAGGTAGCGGCCCCAACCGCCGTGCGTCAAACTGTCGGGCAGGGAAGGGGGGCGGGTTAAGCGGCCCCGCGATCGGGCCGACGTGGTAAAGGTGAACCTGACCGCCGAGGCCATGTTAAGCATCGCCCGCACGCTCACCGGCGACACGATGCGCGGCCAGCGCCGCCGTCTGCCGCGGGTGGGCATGGGGCACGTGCTGCACCTGATCCCTGTCGCCGAGGCCGACGACGACTTCGACCCGCCCGCGCCGTTTCAGGCCCGGCTCCGCGACCTCTCCCGCCGCGGCATCGGCGTGATGGCGCCGATGGAACTCGCCGAGGGGCAGGCCGTCCTCATGGCCCTGCCGCACGAGGTCGGCCGGGGCGTCTACCACCTGCTGGCCCGTGTGATCCGCTGCGAAACGATCGCCGGGCACCACCACGTCGGGCTGGAGGTGCTCATCGACGCACCGAGGGCGACGGTCGACCGCTACCTCGACCGCTCCCGCCGCATGGCGGCTTGAGGTGCTCGGTTCGCGTTTCCGGACCTCCGCCGCGTAGCGGCGGGGCTGCGCCCGATCTGCAAGTCGCTCGCACTTCAGGCGCAGCCCCGTCGCTACGCGGCGGAGGTCCGGGACGATCACCCAGAAGGTCACGCCATACATTGCCGCATGGGCCGACTCGCCACTTCGATCCGTGCCGCCCGCCAGCGTGGTCCCGCCGTCGTGCCGTTTGTCGCGGCGGGCTATCCGATCGCCTCGTCGCTGGGCGACACGCTGCGGGCACTTGCCGATGCCGGGGCGGCGGCCATCGAGGTGGGGCTGCCGTTCTCCGACCCGATCGCCGACGGGCCGATGATCCAGGCGGCATACCACGACGCCCTCACCCACGGCATGACGGTCGACAAGGCCCTGGCCGACCTCGCCGAGGTTGCCCCGACACTGGGCGTGCCGGTGGTGGTGATGGTCAGCCACAGCATCGTCTACCGCCGCGAGCCGGAGGCGTTCGCCAAGCGGTTGAACGAGGTGGGCGTCGCCGGCTTGTTGATCCCCGATCTGCCGCCGCCCGAGGCCGAGCCGATCACGCGGGCGATTTCGGCCGCCGGCGTCGAGACGGTGCTGCTGGTCGCCCCCTCCACGCCGCCCGAGCGTCGCCGGCACATCGCCGAGCTTTGCACCGGCTTCGTCTACTACCTCAGCGTCGCCGGCACGACGGGGGCACGGGCTGACTTGCCGCCGGACCTCGCCGAGAACGTGACCGACCTGAAGAACCTCACCGACCAACCCGTTTGCGTCGGCTTCGGCATCGGCGAGCCGGGCCAGGTCGCGGCCGTGAACGAGGTCGCCGACGCCGCCATCGTCGGCAGTGCCCTGGTGAAGGCGATGGCGGGCGAGCCCGGTGGGGCGGCAGAGCGTGCGGCGGGCTTCCTGCGCGGGCTCATCAAGGGCAGGTAGCTGCGACCACACCTGGTCGCAGTCCGGTCGGTGATCGTTCCGGACTGCAACCAGGTGTGGTCGCAGCTACCCCCTTCTTCCTCCACCATTCGTGCGACACCGGGTCACCTCCCTTAGCATCGCCCCACGTTGAGCGACGACCGCCCCCAACCTCCGGCCGGCCCCGGTGTCTCGGCCGACGAGGCGTCCGACTTCCCGCGTCTGGTCGATGCGGGGGCCGAGGACGCCGAGGTCGCCGGGCGGTCCGGCGACGCAGACATCCCCGACGTCGAAGCGGCCCAGCAAGGCGACCAGGACGCGTTCGGCCGGCTCGTGGTCCGCCACCAACGCCGGGCCACCGCCGTGAGCTACCGCCTCTTGGGCGACCGCGACGACGCGCAGGAAGTGGTGCAGGAGGCGTTTCTCAAGGCATACAAATCGCTCGATTCGCTCGACAAGCCGGGCGCGTTCGCCGGGTGGCTGATGCGGATCGTGAGCAACCTCTCGCTCAACCACCGCCGCGGCCGGGCGTTGCGCCGGACCCGCGACCTGGGCGAGATGGGTTCGGACATCGCCGTCAACCGCAACGCCGCGGGCGAGGCGACGGGCGTGATCCACCGCCCCGACGCCCTGGCCGAGGGCCGGGAACTGGGCGACCGGTTGCAGGCGGCGCTGGCGCGGTTGCCGGAGAAACAGCGGGCGGCGCTCGTGCTGTTCACCATCGACCAGCGGCCGCAGAAGGAGATCGCCGAGGAGCTGGGCCTGAGCGTCGAGGCGGTGAAGTGGCACGTGTTCCAAGGCCGAAAGAAGCTCAAGACGATGCTCGAAGACGTGATGTGAAAGTGTGATGAAGCAGTTCCCCGACGACATCCCGCCGATGACCGAGGCCGAGGCGTTCGAGTGGCAGGTGAGCCAGCTCGCCGACGGCACGCTCGCCGACCGCGAGGCGGCCGCCGTGACGGCTCGGTTGCAA
>CAYLSV010000003.1:8748-28680 GCA_964386435.1 uncultured Tepidisphaerales bacterium | reverse complement strand
CGGCATCTCCCACACTCCGTTGTCGGGCAATGACCAATGCCGCACGACGACCTCGGCCATCCGCCTCAGCCGACGCTGCTCGCTGGCGCCGAGGCGGCCGCCGTGACGGCTCGGTTGCAAAGCGATCAATCGGCCGCCGCGTTGCTCGCCGACGAGGTGCGACTGACACAGTTTTTGCGCGCCGAAGCCGACCACGTGCCGGGCGTCGATTGGGACGTCCAGGCCCAAAACATCCGTCAGGCCGTTGCCGAGTCGGCGGAGCGGGACGGCTTGCTCGGCGGCGAGCCGCTGGACTGGCAACCGGCCGTCGCGGAAGAACCCAACCGCTGGCGGATCGGCTTCGCCGTGCCGCTGGCCGCCGCGGCGTCGCTGATCCTCGGCCTCGCCGGGGGCTACCTGCTGTTCAACGAGGAGGCCGTGCCCGCCGACCCCGGCCTCGCCGTCGAGCCGCCGGCGGAGGTCATCGAGCCGGTAATGCCGAGCCTGCAGATCGAGCTGCCCGAGCCGCCCGCCGTCGCGGCGGGCGTGATCGAGGTCGAGATCGGCGACCGCCCCGACACGGCCTACGTCGAGCCCGCCCCCGGCGTGGTGGAGGTGCCCAGCCGCGTGGAGATCGAGGTGCAGTAGGTTTTCTCGTCGTCGCGTGAACGTCGAGAGGTAGCTGCGACCACACTTGGTCGCAGTCCGGTCGGTGCTCGTTCCGGACTGCGACCAAGTGTGGTCGCAGCTACCTCACGATGACGGGCATCTTCAGGGACAACGGGTAGACTCGCGGGCCACCATGCCCGATTTGCCGCCCAACCTTTTGCTCATCACCAGCGACCAGCAGCACTGGCTGACGCTCGGGTCGATCAGCCCGCAGATCCAGACGCCCAACCTCGACCGCCTCGCCGCCCGCGGCGTGCGGTTCGACCGGGCCTACTGCCCCAACCCGACCTGCACGCCCACCCGCGCAAGCCTGCTCACCGGCACCTGGCCCAGCGTCCACGGGGCGTACACCCTCGGCACCAAGCTCGACAAACACGAGCCGCGCGTCACTGACCTGCTCCGCGACGCCGGCTACCGCACCGGGCTCGTCGGCAAGGCCCACTTCCAGCCGCTGGCGTCGACGCCGGAATGCGAATCGGTCGAGGCGTTCCCCACACTCCGCGACCTCGAGTTCTGGCGGACGTTCAACGACCAACACACGCCGTGGTACGGCTTCGACCACGTCGAGCTCACCCGCAACCACGCCGACGAAGGCCACGTCGGCCAGCACTACGCGCTGTGGCTGGAAGAGCGGGGCGTCGCCGATTGGCGCGACTACTTCCACCCCCGCAAGGACGGCGTCATCGATACCGGCACCGAGGGCAGCAAAGCCCCGCCCCACGCCGACGGTCCCGGCTACGGCTGGCGAGCCGACATGAGCTGGAAGCTGCCCGCCGAACACCACTACACGACGTGGACCGCCGAGCGGACCAACGCGTTCATCAAGGACGCGGAAGATCAGCCTTGGTTCTGCTGGAGCAGCTACCACGACCCGCACCCGCCTTATGCCGTGCCCGAGCCGTGGGCGAGCCTGTACGATCCGGCCGACATGGACTGGCTGATCGGCCGCTTCAAGGACGGCGAGTTCGACGACATGCCCCCGCCGCACCGGATGACCCGTGACCCGAACGCCGACTTCAGCCAGTTCAAGGCCGACGGCTTCGGCAACCACGGCTACCACCCCCACGCCGGCACCACCGACGACGACCTCCGCCGCGCCGCCGCCGTCTACTGCGGCATGATCAGCTTCATGGACCAGCAGATCGGCCGCACCCTCGATTTGCTCGAAGAAACGGGGCAAATCGATCACACCCTCATCGTCTTCACCAGCGACCACGGCCACTTCCTGGGCCAGCACGGTTTGATCGCCAAGGGGCCGTTCCACTACGAGGACGTGATCCGCGTCCCGATGATCGCCGCCGGCCCCGGTCTGCCGGCGGGCGTCGTGAACCACGAGCCGCAGACACTCGTGGATTTGCCCGCCACCTTCGCCGCCGCCGCCACCGGCGAGGTGCCCATCTGGATGCAGGGCCGCGACATGGCAGGCGATTGGCCCACCGGCGGCCGCGCCGGCGTCATCGTCGAAAACCACCACAACGGCGACGCCGTCCACCTCCGCACGCTGGTCACCAAAACCCACAAGCTCACCCTCTACCGCAACCGCCCCGATTGGGGCGAGCTGTTCGACCTGACAAACGATTCCCACGAGCTGACCAACCTGTACCAAACCGACTCCACCCTCCGCGGCAAGCTGCTCGCCGAGTTCATGCAAGCCGAGCTCGAACGCGAACCCGCGCCCCGCGTCCGCGTCAGCATCGCGTGATGCGGAACCGGGGAATACCTCCGCGTCGCTGAAACCCCCACCGCTGCGCACGCAGTCGACCACATCGACATTAACACGTAGCCCCGCTGCTACGCAGCGGTGGGGGTTTCAGCGACGTGGGCCGGTCTCGTGGCCGCACGATTGTGACGGCGGCGGAGCTGCTGGTGCCGCTTGGGTTTCCGTGGTACATGTCCGGCATGGGTAGAAACGCATGCTGGGCCGCGGCCTTGGCCGTGGCGGGTGCCGTGGCGGGTTCACTCGTGTTGCCGCAGGTGACGCTCGCCGCCGACGTGATGGCCGCGGGTGAGGTGCTGATCGACAACGGCACGCCCGTCAATGGCTCCGTTGGGCCGTCGCTCCTCGCGAACGACGGCCTGA
Organism: uncultured Tepidisphaerales bacterium; assembly: GCA_964386435.1. GTDB lineage: Bacteria > Planctomycetota > Phycisphaerae > Tepidisphaerales > Tepidisphaeraceae > CAYLSV01. The sequence continues at coordinate 25,952 of CAYLSV010000003.1, read as the reverse complement.
TTATCGGCCTCATCCGATCCGGCTCAGTCGTCGCCAGCAACGGTGGCACCGTCACCTCGACGGGGCCCGTCGTGCTCGGCCTCGGGTCTGCCGGCCACGGCGTGTTCGTCGCCGACGGCTTCGGCTCGACGCTGCAGGTCAACTCCGGCGTCGGTTTCGACCTCGTCGTCGGAGAGCGCGGGGCCGGCACGCTGCGCCTGATTAATGGCGGCTTCGCCCAGGCTGACGCCTCGCTCCGCGCCGGGGCGTTGGACAACGGCGTGGGCCGGGTCGAGATCGACGGCCTCGGCAGCGGCGTGCAGGCCAACAACGTCCGCCTCGCCGACGGGCAGAACGCGGTTGCCTCCCTCGCCCTCACCGACGGCGGCCGGCTGACCACTGGCCGAATCACCACCGCCGACGGCTCCGGCTCGGCCGCCTCGATCCTCGTCGATGGGCCGGGCAGCTTCCTCGGCACCGATTTGCTCGTGCCCTCCGTCGGCCGGCTCGACGTCCGCGTCTGCAACGGCGGGGCGTTCGTCATCACCAACGGCGTCGACTCGCTCGGCTTCGGCAGCAGCCTCGAGACTTGGACGATCGAGGGCGCGGGCAGCCGCGTCCGCGTCGGCTCGTTCGCCACGAACGGCGGCGACGTGCGCATTGCCGACGGCGGCACGCTCGACGCCGACAGCATCTTCGGCGGCCACTTCACGCTCGACGGCGGCTCGATCGCCACCGACATCTTCGACGTCCGCTCCCTCGCCGGCCACGGCACGGTCACCGGCGGCATGAACACCCGCGACGTCGCCGTCGGCCCCGGCCAGATCCTGCGGGTCAGCGGCAACGGGCAAACCCACACCCTCGACGGCACCCTCGACCTCGACGGCGGCACGTTCGACCTCGCCGGCGATGTGCTGCGGTTCGACGGGCCCAACACCAACAACCTCCCGCCGGCCATCGTCGGCCGCGATGCGACAGTGCGGGCGGGGGTCGTTGACTTGATCGACGCCCAGGCGGCGTTCACCGCCGGGCGGAACGTGATCGACGCGCAACTCTTTCAAGGGCCCAGCAGCTTCGTCAGCGTCAGCGGCGGGGCCGACCTTGTGGCGACCCGCGGCGGCGTGCTTGCCGGGGAGATCCGCACGGCCACCGCTTCGACCACCACGTTGCTCGGGCCGTTCGACGTGAACGGGGCGAGCTTCACCGGCACCGGCGAGGTCATCACCGGCGGCGGGACGTTCCAGGCCGTCGCCGCGGCGTTTGCCGGCGGGCTGACGGTGGGCGACGACACGACGCTCGGGCTGGCGCTGGGGCAGACGCTGGAGGTGGCCGGCACGCTAACGCTCGACGGCACCGCCGACCTCGCCGCGGCCGTGGTCGGGCCGTTGCCGGGGGACGAGTACGTGGTCGCCGCCGCCGGGGAGGTGGTGGGGGTGTTTGATCGGGTGGACGACGACCTGAACCTGCTGGGCCTCGAGTTGGCGGTGGCGTACGAAGCGGACGCGGTTGTCATCCGGCCGCTGCGGCTGCAGATGGGCGACGCGAACTTCGACGGCCAGGTGAACCTCGCCGACTTCGGCATCCTCCGCGGCGACTTCGGCGACGAAGGCCGCTCGGCGGCAGACTTCAACCTCGACGGCAAAATCGACCTCGCCGACTTCGGCCTGCTGCGGGCCAACTTCGGCGACAGCCTTTTCGGCACCGCAGCCACCGGCGACGGCGACGTCGCCACCATGGACCTGTGGGCCGGCACCGTGCCCGAGCCGGCCACGCTGTCGCTCCTCACCGCCGGAGCCCTGAGCCTGCTGCGACGCCGGACCAATTAGCCCAGCGCTCACCGCGGCCGACACCTCCCGACCAGCGAACGTCGCAAAAACCCAAACTGTCGTGGGATGCGTCGAAGGTGGGATCAGCCGCATTGCCGCGATCAGGGGCATTGGTGTGAGTGTCGGCCGCGCACGCCGAAGGGCCCGGTGCCGAGGCAGCCGGGCCCTTGCGGGGTTTGAGAATGGTGGTGGGGGGTTGGGGGTTAGACGGCGAAGACCTGGTCGTCGCCGCGGGCGTCGTAGGCGATGTCGTTGCCGTTGGTGGGGGTAATGAACACGTCGTCGTCGTTGGCGTTGTTGCCGAAGACGTCGCCGACCATGGTGTCGGTCTGGCCGTCGTCGAAGACGCTGCCGTTGTTGACGCTGTACGTGCCGTTGAGGCCGGCGACGTTCGGCTTGCTGATGGCGTTGAACCGGAAGTCGGCGTCGCGGTCGGTGCGGAGCCACTCGCGTTGGATGGCCCGCAGCGCGACAGGGTCGTCGCTCCAGTGCAGGCGTTCGCCGAGGAGCAGGTCCTCGCCGGTGCCGCCTTCGAGATAGTCGAAGCCGTCGCCGCCGACCACGATGTCGCGGGCGTTGCCGCCGTTGAGGTGGTCGTTGCCGCCGTGGCCGAGGATGATGTCCCCGGCCCCGCCGCCGATCACGCGGTCCTGGCCCGAGTTGCCGTGGTAGACCAGCGGCGTCACGACGTTGCTCTGGACGGTGGCCGAGTTGTCGCCGCCGCCGACGCGGATGACCACGCGGCCGGGGGCGAAGCTGCGGTTGTCCTCGCTGCCGTCGATCTCGACCTTGAGCCGACCGTTGGACAGGCGGCGGATGCCGAACGTGTTGTCCGCACTCGTGCCGCCGATGGCGAGCATGTAGTCCTGCGTGCTCGTCAGGCTGCTCACCGGGTTCATCGGGTCCGGCAGGTAGGCCATGCCCACCGCCGTGACGCTCGTCGAGTCGGTCGCCGTCAGGCCGCCGGTGTCGGTCACGGAGACGCTCACCGCGTAGGTGCCGTCGGCCGCGTAGGCGTGGCTCGGCGAGAGGGCCTCGGCGTCGCCGCCGGTGAACGTCTCAGTCGTGCCGTCGCCGTAGTCCCACGTGATCGAGGCAAAGCCCTCGGGGTCGACGACGCTCGCCGAGAAGGCGTGCCCGAAATTGCGGACCGCGGCGAACTGCGGGGCGTCGACAACCAGCGTCGGTGCCGTGTTGGCAATGACCACGTCGATCGAATCGCCGACCTGGGCGTCGCCGTCGTCGGCCGTGGCCGAGATGGTGTACGTGCCCTCGGCGGTGGCGTCGAAGCTGACGTTCTTGCCAATGCCGCTGGCGACGGTGACGGTGTTGAGCGTCACCTGCCAGTTGATTGTCGGCACGTCGACCTCGTCGGCCACGCCGATCGTCGTCATCACAGTGCTGCCGAACAGGGCGGCGGCCGGTTGGTTGACGCTGATGGTCGGGGCGACGTTGTCGACGCTGACGGTTGCCGTCTCCAAGGCGCTGCCGCCCTGGCCGTCGCTGGCCGTCAGGCTCACGACGTAGCTGCCCTGAGGGGCGTCGGGCACGACCAGTGTGGTGCCCGAGGTGTTGGCGAGGCTGATGGCTTGGCCGTCGACCTCGACCCGCCACTGGACCACCACCGGGTCGTTGCCGGCGTCGTTCACGGCGGCCGTGAACGTCAGGTCGTCGCCTTCGTTGAGGCTGCCGGTCGGGGCGGTGATCGCCACCGTCGGGTCGGCGTTCTCAACGATGATGTCGCCCGTCGTGGCGGTGGCCGTCAGGCCGTCGTTGTCGGCCACGGTCACGCTGGCGGCGAAGGTGCCGGCGTCGGTGAACGGCACGCTCAGCGTCGTACCACCGTTGGTGACCAAGCCCGTCATGTCGATGGCCTGTCCGTCGATCGTGGCGGTCCAGGCATAGCTGGCGATGCCGCTGTTGTCGGCGGCGTTGGCGGTCAGGACGAGGGTGTCGCCCTCCTGCAATGCCGGATCCTTGACGCCCGGCAGGCCGTTGATCACCACGGTCGGGGCGGCGTTCTCGACGCGGACGATCTTGTCGACGACCGCCTGCCCGCCGTCTTCATCATTGACGGTGACGGTGAACGTGTAATCGCCGGTCGTGTTCGTGGTGAACGCGAAGTTCTCGCCGTCGGTGGTGACGCCGGAGAGGTCCACGGCGTTGCCGCCGAGGGTGGCACTCCAGGCGTAGCCGAGGGTGTCGGCGGCGACGTCGCTGGCGACGGCGGCGAGCGAAATCTGCTGCCCCGCGTCGACGCCGGCCGGGCCGGTGATCGAAGCGGCGGGGGCGAGGTTGGCCACGGTGAGCGTGCCCATGCCGGGTCCGCCGGTCAGGGTGCCGTCGGTCGCCCAGACCTTGACGTCGTAGACGCCGTCGTCGGCCGGGGTGTAGCCCAGCGTGTTCGCCGGGGTCGTGAAGTTGTCGACGACGTTGCCGCCCTGTGAAATCTCCCAGATGAAGCTCATGTCGTCGTTGCCCGGATCGTTGGCCGTGGCCGAGAGGAGGTAGAGCTCGCCTTCGTTCACGGTCGGGATCGAATCGAGCGTAACGGTCGGGGCGGCGTTGCTGACGGCAATGGTTTGCGACGTGGTGGCGCCGTCGATGCCGTCGGTGACGGCGACGGTGACCTCGTAGTTGCCGTCGTCGCCCAGCGGCAAGTCGAAGCTCGCGCCGGTCGTGTTGACGCCGCTGAGGTCGAACGCCTGGCCGTCCTTCGTCACGCTCCACTGGTAGGTGTGCGTGTCGAGCGTGCCGGCGTCGCTGACCACGGCGGCGAAGCTGGCGAGGTCGCCCTCGTCGGCCGTCGTGTTGCCGTTGATCGTGACGGTCGGGGCGGCGTTGGTGACGACGACGGCGACGCTGTCGTTGGTCACGCTCGCGCCGTCCTTGTCGGTCACGGTGGCTCGGGCGAGGTAGACGCCGTCCTGATCGGCGGTGTACTGCAGCGTCGGGCCGTCGCTGGTCACGTTGTCGAGGTTCAGCGGCGTGTTGTCGCGGAACAGACGCCAGCTGTAGGTGAACGTGTCGTCGCTGCCGGCGTCGCTCGGGTTGACGGTGAAGGCGAGGCTGTCGCCTTCGGCCGGGCTGTTGTTGGCGTCGAGGACGACGCTCGTCGGCGCGACGTTGCCGGCCGTGACCGTGGCGCTGGTGGCCGTGGTGCTGGCGCTGGCGCTGTCGGTGACGACGACGCTGGCGACGTAATCGCCGTTGTCGGGCACGTTGTAAGTCAGCGTCGGCAGGTTGGTGTTGACGCCGGTCAGGTCGACGGGCTGGCCGTCCTTGGTCAGGCTCCACTGGTAGGTGAAGCTCGTGTCGGCCGGGGCGTCGGTGACGAGCGTGCCGAACAGGACCTGGTCGCCTTCGTTGACGCTCGTGCCGGGGTGGACGGCGACGGCGACGGTCGGGGCGACGTTGACGACGGTGATCGTCGAGACGACCTGCGTCGAGTCGAGGCCGTCGCTGACGACGACGGTGGCGACGAACGCGCCCTCGTTGTCGGGCGTGAAGCTGAAGGCCGTCGCGTCGGTGGTCGTGCCGGTGAGATCGACGGGGTCGCCGTCCTTGGTCAGCGACCAGGCGAACGTCATCGGATCGCCGCCGGCGTCGATGGCGTCGGCGAGGAGGTTGATTTGCACGCCCTCGTTCGCGTTGCCGACCGGGGCTCCGGTGACGACGACGCTCGGGGCGGCGTTGGTGACGACGAGCGTGCGGCTGGTTTCGGTGACGGCGTCGCCGTCGTCGTCGGTGACGACCACGGTGGCGACGTAGCTGCCGTCGCCGCCGGCGTCGACCTCGAGGAGGCTGCCGCCGGTGTTGTACGCCGAGAGGTCGACGGGGTCGCCGTCCTTGGTCAGCGTCCACGCGTAGGTGAAGGTGTCGTCGAGGCCGACGTCGGACGCGGTGGCCGTGAAGGCCATGAGGCCGCCCTCGGTCGTGTCGCCGTTGTCGGCGACGACGGCCGTCGGGGCGACGTTGGCCACCACGACGGTCGCGCTGGTGCCGACGGTGTCGGTGTCGCCGTCGCCGACGACGACGAAGGCGTAGTACGCGCCGTCGTCACGGGTGACGTAGTTGAACGTCGCCGCGTCGGTGGTGACGCCGGTCAGGTCGACGCGAAGGCCGTTGTTGTACAGCTCCCAGCGGTAGCTCAGCGTCTCATCGGGCGAATCGCTGGCCGTGGCGGCGAAGCTGAGGGTCACGCCCTCGTCGCCGGGCTGGGCGTCGACGACGCTCACCGTTGGGGCGACGTTGGCGGCGACGACCGGCTGGCTCATCGCCTGGCTCACGCCACCCTCGCCGTCGTCGACGCTGACGGTCGCGACGTACTCGCCGCGGCCGGGCAGGTTCACCACGAGCGAGTCGTTCGTCGTCGTGATGCCGGTAAGGTCGACGGGCTGGCCGTCCTTGCTCAGCGTCCAGTTGAATGTGAAGCTGGTGTCGTCGGCGGCGTCGGTGACGACGGTGCCGAAGGTGACCTCGGTGCCGGCGTCGACGGCGGTGCCGGGGGCGACGTTGACGACGACGCCAGGGGCAACGTTGACGGCGACGATCGCCTCCCAGGCCATGGTGCTGGTCGTGCCGTCGCTGACGGTGACGTAGATGTCGTAGACGCCCTGGTCCGGCGGGGTGAAGGTGAACGTCGGCTGATCGGTCGTGACGCCAGTCAGGTCGATTGGGATCATGGCCTCCTCGACGAACCAGGTGTAGGTCAGCGTGTCGTCGGCCCCCGGATCGGTGGCGGCGGCGGTGAAGGTGATCGGCGTGCCCTCATCGACGTTGCCGGTTGGGACGCCGTTGATCGTCACGCTCGGGGCGACGTTGCTGACGACCACCGTGCGGCTGATCGAGGTGACGCTGCCGCCGTCGTCGTCGGTGACGACGACCGTGGCGACGTAGCTGCCCTCGTCGGTGGCGGCATGGCTGAAGAACTGGCCGTCGGTGGTCGCGTTGGTCAAGTCGACGGCGTTGCCGTCCTTGGTCAGCGTCCAGGCGTAGCTGAACGTGTCGTCGGTGCCGGCGTCGCTGGCGCTGGCGGTGAAGGTCAGCAGCTGGCCTTCGGTGTCATCGCCGCTGTCGCTGACCGTGGCGGTCGGTGCGACGTTGGAGACGAGGATCAGGTTGCTGTCCTCGACAGTGTCGTCGGTGCCGTCGTTGACGGTGACACGGGCGACGTAGGCGCCATCGTCGGTGGTGTCGTAGCTGAAGCTCGACTGGTCGATCGTGACGCCGGTGAGGTCCAGCTCGACGCCGCCCTTGAACAGGCGCCAGTTGTAGGTGTGGGAGTCGTCGGTGCCGGCGTCGGTGGCGGCGGCGCTGAAGGTGAGGGTGGTGCCCTCGTCGCCGAACGCGGCGTCGGTGAGCGTGACGACGGCCGGCACGTTGCTGACGGCGATGGTCGCGCTGTCGACGGCGGTGACGCCGCCCTCGGTGTCGTCGACGCTGACGCTGGCGACGTAAGCGCCCTCGTCGGTCGGCGTGTAGGTGAACGACTGCTGGTCGCTCGTGACGGCCGTGAGGTCGACGGCGACGCCGTCCTTGGTCAGCGTCCAGGCGAAGGTGTGGCCGGTGTCGCCGGCGTCGTTGACGCTGGCGGTGAGGGTGAACGGCGTGCCCTCGTCGGGCGTCACGGTGTCGCCGGAGATGCCGACCGTTGGGGCGGCGTTGATGACCGTGATGTCGGTCGTGTTCACCGTGACCGTGCCGTTGTCGTCGTCGGTGACGGCGACGCTGACGACGTAGGTTCCCTGGTTGTCGGGGATGAAGGCGAAGGTGTCGTTGGTGGTGCCGAAGCCGGTGAGGTCGTAGTTCGCACCGTCTTTGGTGACGCTCCACAGATAGCTGTGGGTGTCGGCGCTGCCTGCATCGGCGACGGTGACGGCGAAGCCGATTTCGCTGCCCTCGTCGACGGTGCCGGTCGGCGTGCCGGTGATGGCGGCGGTCGGGGCGGCGTTGTCGACGTTGATGCTCACGTTGGCGGTGCCGACCGCGGAGTCGTCGTCGGTGGCGGTGACGGTGGCGACGTACGTGCCGTCGTCGTCGGGCGTGAAGCTGAAGACCATGCCCGTGCCGGTGGCGAAGTCGGCCGTGCCGTTCTTGCTCACGGTCCAGGCGAAGGTGTGGGTGTCATCAAGACCCGCGTCGCCGGCGTCGGCGGTGAGGCTGATGGTGGTGCCCTCGTCGATGCTGTTGTCGATGCTGCCGGCGGTGCCGGTGATCGTCGGGACGGGGGCGAGGTTCTCGACGGTGATCGTCACCGGCGTGGCAATGACGCTGCCGCCGTCGTCATCCGTGACGGTCAGGCTGGCGATGAACGTGCCGTTGTCGCCGGGGTTGAAGGCGAGGTTCGCGGTGTCCAGCGCGATTTGCGGGTCGTACGCCACGCCGTCCTTGGTGAGGGTCCAGGCGTAGCTGTGGGTGTCGGCGCTGCCGGCGTCGGTGACGTCGGCGGCAAGGTTGACGGCATCGCCCTCGTTGATCGCGTTGCCGGGGGCGCCGATGATCGCGGCAATCGGGTCGACGTTGGTGACGCTGACCTGGCTCGTGGCGACCGGGTCGCTGAGCAGGCCCTCGTCGTCGCGGGCTTTGACCTCGGCGTAGAACGTGCCGTTGTCCGGGGCGACGAACGTGTGGCTGTTGCCGATCACGCCGGTCACGCTCTGGACCATGGTCGCCGGGCCGCCCTGCGGATCGACGAGCCACAGCGAGAAGTCCATCGTGTGGGTGTCGCCGGCCCCGTCGGTCACGCTGGCGTTGACGAGGAGGTTGTCGCCTTCCTCGGCGTCCTGCGGGGCGGTGATCGTGGCGGTGACGATCGGCTTGGCGTTGGCGACGGCGAACGTGCCGCTGCTGGCGGTGCCGGTGGCGCCGTCGTCGTCGAAGACGGTCAGGCTCACCTGGTAGTTGCCGTTGTCGGCGGGGGTGAACGTGATGGTCGGCTGCGTGGTGGCGAAGTTGCCGTAGTTGCTGCCGTCCTTGGTGATCGTCCAGGAGTAGCTGTGCGTGTCGTCGCTGCCGGGATCGACCACGTTCGCCGTGAAGCTGACCGGGGCCGTCTCGGTGGCGTTGACCGGGTCGCTGCTGATCGTCGCGGTGGGGGCGACGTTGTCGACCGTCATGTTGCCGGCCGTCAGCTCGACGCTGCCGCCGTCCTCGTCGGAGACGGTCACCTTGATGGTGTAGCTGCCGTTGTCGGCGGGCGTGAAGTCGAAGCTCGCGGCGTCGGTGGTGTGGGTCGAGAGATCCACCGGGTCGCCGATGCCGTTGAGCACGGTCCAGGCGTAGCTGAGCGTGTCGGCGGCGATGTCACTGGCGCTGGCGCTGCTGGTGATGACGCCGCCCTCGTTGTAGTTCGGGCCGGCGGTGCCGACCTGGGCGGTGCCGGTCGGGGCGAGGTTGGCCACGCTCACGGCGGCGGCGGTGAAGACGTCGCTGTCGCCGTCGTCGTCCGTGACCGTCAGCTCGGCGACGTAGTCGCCGTCGTCGAGGGTGGTGTAGGTGAGGTTCGCCGCGTCGGTCGTGACGCCGGTGAGGTCCACGGCCACGCCGTCCTTCTTGAGGGTCCAGGCGTAGGTGTGGGTGTCGGCTGCCCCGGCGTCGCTGACGCCGCCTTGGAAGACGAGGTCCTGACCTTCGTTGACGCTGCCCGGGTTGATGATCGACGCCTCGGGGGCGGCGTTGCCGACGACAATCGCTTGGCTGTTCGCCGTGGTCGCGGCGTTCTGCGGATCGGTGACGACGACGCTGGCGAGGTAGCTGCCGTTGTCGGTCGGGGTGAATGTGAAGTTCGCCTCGTCCGTGGTCAACGCCGAGACGTCGACGGGGTCGCCGTCCTTCTTGAGGGTCCAGGCGTAGGTGAACGTCGTCCCGCCGCCGATGTCGGTGGCGGCGGCGCTGACGGTCACGGCGGTGCCCTCGTCGGGGGTGACGGCGTCGCCGGTGATGGTGACGGTCGGGGCGGCGTTGGTCACGGCGATCGCGCCGGTGTTGACGCTCGCGGTGCCGCCGTCGTCGTCGGTGATGGTGACGGTGAAGACGTAATCGCCCGAGCCGATTGGGGTGAACTCGAACATCGCGGCGGTCGTGGTGACGCTGCTCAGGTCGATGGGTTGGGCACCGCCGCCGAGGCCGTCGTTGTAGGTGCCGGACCAGGCGTAGGTGTGGGTGTCGGCGCTGCCGGCGTCGGTGGCGACTGCGGCGAGGCTGAGCAGGTTGCCCTCCTCGACGCTGCCCGACGGGATGCCGTTGATGCTGCCGGTCGGCTCGGCGTTGTCGATGGCGATCACGCTGCTGCTGCTCGTGACCTTGCCCGAATCGTCATCCGTCACAACGACGGTGGCGAGGTAGCTGCCGTTGTCGGTCGGGGTGAAGGTGAACGTCTGGGCGTCGGTTGTCAGGGCCGAGATGTCGATCGAGTCACCGTCCTTCTTGAGCGACCAGGCGTAGGTGAAGGTGTCGGCGCTGCCGACGTCGGTCACGTCGGCCGACAGCGTGACGGCCGTGCCCTCGAAGGTTTGGACGATCGGCTCGCCGGTGACATCGGCGGTCGGGGCGACGTTGACGGCGGTGACGGTGGCCGTTTCGGTCGTCGCGCCGCCGTCCTTGTCGGTGACGGTCAGGGTCACGGCATAGGTGCCGTTGTCGTCGGGGGTGAAGTCGAAGGTGGCGTTGCTGCCGGTGGCGAAGGCGTCGCCGTCCTTCGTCACGCTCCACGCGTAAGTCGGGTTGGCGTCGGCCAGGACGTCGTTGACGGTGCTGGCGAGGCTGACGAGGTCGCCCTCGTTGACCGGGCTCGCTGGGACGTTGTCGATCGTGACGCCCGGGGCGGCGTTGGCGACGACGATCGGGGCGGTCGTCGCCGAGATGGTGCCGCCTTCCTGGTCGTCGACTACGATGGTGGCGTGGTACGTGCCGTTGTCGGCGGGAGTGAAGGTGAAGCTCGCTTGATCGGTAATCAGGCCGCTGACGTCGACGGCTTGACCGTCCTTCTGCAGGCTCCACGCGTAGAGCAGCGTGTCGTTGCCGGGGTCGGTCACGTCGACGCTGGCGGTGATGGCTTGGCCCTCGGTGCCGGTTTGGTCGGCGGTGAGCGTGCCGGTTGGGGCGGCGTTGACCGTGGTGATCGCGTTGCTCGCGACCGTGTGGCTGCCGCCGTCCTTGTCGGTGACGACGACGGTGGCGACGTAATCGCCCTCGGTCGCCGCGGTGAACGTGAAGGAGTCGCCGTTGCTCGGCACGCTGCCGAGGATGACGGGGTTGCCGTCGAGCGTCAGCGACCACTGGTAGGTCAGGCCGGCGAGGTCGGCGTCGACGTCAACGACGCTCGTGCTCAGCGTGACGCTGGTGCCTTCGTCGACGTTGCCGCTCGGCTGGTTGCCGATCGTGACGACGGGGTTGGCGTTGTCGACGGTGAGGCTGGCCATCGTGCTGCCGGTCACGCCGCCGTCGTCGGTGGCGGTGAGGGTGATGACGTACGCGCCGTTGTCGACCGGGGTGAAGGCGAAGTTCGCCGCGTCGGTGGTGACGCCGGTGAGGTCGACGGCCACGCCGTCCTTGATGACGCTCCAGGCGTAAATCGGGGCGGCGTTGTTGGTGCCGGGGTCGGTGACGGTGGAGCCGAGGTTGACGGCCACGCCCTCGTCGACGTTGCCCGGGTTGCCGGTGATGGCGACGGTGGGGGCGGCGTTGGTGACGGTGAAGGTGCTGGTCGTGACGCTGGCGTTGCCGCCGTCGTCGTCGGTGACTTCGAAGCGGACGTGGTACGTGCCGTCCTCACGGGCGACGAACGTCAAATCCTGCTGGTCGTCGGCCTCGCCGCCGGCCAGGGTGAACGGGTCGCCGTCCTTGAACACGGCCCAGCCGAAGGTGTGAGTGTCGGCGGTGCCGGGGTCGTTGATCAGGCCGTTGATCGTGACGCTGGTGCCTTCCTCGATGGCGATTTGCGGCACGGCGCTGGTGGCGGGGGCCGGGAGGGCGTTGGCGATCGAGATGTCGTGGGTGGCGGTGCCCATGTCGCCGTCGTTGGCGAAGGCGCGGACGGTGACGGTGTAGTTGCCGTTGTCGGCGTAGATGTGGCGCAGCGAGCTGAGCCGGCCGCCGACGTAGTCGTAGGTGTTGTCGCCCCAATCGACGAGGTAGGCGTAGATGTTGTCGCCGAAGTTCGGGCTGCTGAACGTGATCTCGGCCGGGCTGCCCTCAATGCCGGTTTCGTCGCCGCCGACGGTGACGATCGGGACGACGTTGTTCACGGTGACGCTGTGCGCGCTGGCGGCGTGGTTGCCGTCCTCGTCGACCGTGGTCAGCACGACGTTGAACGTGCCGGGCTGGGCGAAGGTGTGGCTGGCCGACGAGTCGCCGGCGGCGAAGGTCTCGATCCCGCTGCCGTCGCCCCAGTCGATGCGAAAGCCGGAGATCGTGTCGTCGCCGGGGTCGGTGACGCTCCAGGCGAGGTCATAGCTGACGCCTTCATCGACGCTGCCGTTGCCGGTGTAGGTGACGATCGGGGCGACGTTGTTGAACGTCACGTCGAAGGTGGCGACGTCGGTGTTGCCGTCGTTGTCGGTGACGCGCAAAGCGAGGCTGCGGACGCCATCGTCACCGCTGCTGAGCGGGAAGCCGCTGCCCGTGACCATCGGCCGGAAGCCGAAGCTCGGGTTGTGGAACAAGTCCCACTCGTAGCTCGTGATCGTGCCGTCGGAATCGGTGCTGCCCGAGCCGTCGAGCATAATGCTGCTGCCCTCGTCGGCGACGTAGGTGCCGGGCACGGCGACCGGGTCGCTGCCGGTCAGCAAACGGCGCTGCTCCAAGTTCTCGAAGGATTCGTGGCGGTTGGCCACGATGCGAACGCCGCGGGCTGCTTGGCTCAAGCGGCCGGCGGCGAGGGTGGTCTCGATGTTCGTCGCCTCGTGCGACATGTTCACGTCCGTGTTCAGTTGAACCATGGTCTCAAACCCCAAGTGCGGTGGTTGCGTTTGTCCGGCCCGGGACCCTGACGCCAGGACCGGACACCTGCACCCGCCGCAACAACACGGCGGAACTGCAACTCGAAAATCGGATCAATCTGCGGGACGGTTGACCCCCGTGCCCGGCAAATCCGGCACAACCCGAACGTCCGACAAGCACGCCGCCGCCACGTCCCGCAGCAGCGGCATCACCTGCCTCCCGAATTACCGGCCCCGTCGCGCCGGCCGCGGCCGGAGGCGCAACAAACCGCCGAAAAACCTTGATTACCGGACGCGGCGGAGGTCGTCCTCCCGAAGATCCAAGCTCGGCAGCACGTCGGCAACGTCCGACAAGAACCGCAACCCGTCCTGCCAGTAACCGGCCGTCGGCTCGAGGTTTGGGACGTGGTCGGCGAACCAGCGGTTCAGCCTTTTCATCAAGGATTCACGAAGGTACTTGGCCAACATCGACGCCGCCGCCACCGGCAGATGCTCGGCGTCGGCCTTTTCGGCGAACGTGAGCGTCGCGCCGCCGAGGTCGTAACTGCTGTGGCCCTCGGACTCTTCGATCACCGCCAGTGGCCGATCGGGGAACATGGTCCGCAGCAACTGGCCGTAGCTGGACCGGCCGCCGTGGCGGTCGAGGACCAAATGCAGCGTCGCCGTCTCGTCGCCGTCGTAAAAGTCGAAGACGCGCTGAACGTGCCGCATCGCCGTGGAGAACAAGAGGGCGGCCTTGTTCCGCGTCGCCGTGGCTTGGCGGTTGAAGGCTTGCTCATCCACCACCTCCGCCCACAACGCCGCCGGCCGAACCTCAAGCCGGGCCAGCTCGGCGGCCAAGCCGTTGCCGAGAATCTTCACCGTCGACGCGTCGGTTTCCAAGGGAAAACGCTCATCATCGGCCGGTCGATACCACACCGGACCCGGCGACGCCGCCCCGACCGCCGCCAGCAGTTCGTCGAGCGACCCGATTTCGCCGAAGCACCGACCCAGCGCCAGCACCGGCAGCTCCAGCGCCGAGAGGTCGCCGTGACGGTGGACCTTTTTGCTGTCGGCGACGTGCAGCAGCTGCCCGCGCTTCTTCGCCGTCGGCCGGGTTTTGCTGACCCGGCGGCGGAGCAGTTGCCACAAATCGCCGGGCGGTTCCTGCAACTCAAAGCCACAGCAGCCCACCACCAGCGGCCCCAAAATCGGGCCGTACCCCGCCTCGTCGATGCCGACCACAACGTGCCGCACGGCGACACGTTACCGCACGAGTCCCCCTCGCCGCAGCGGCAGCCACGCCGCCGACAGGGCGGCGAGCGATTCGCCCAGCACCGACCACACCCGCAGCAGCACCGCCGCCACCGCCAAAGCCGCCGCGCGTTCGATCTCGCCGCGAAACCCCTCCAGTTCCGGCAAGAATGCCCGCAGCAGCAGGTAGAACACCAGCTCCCGCACCCCCAGCCCGGCCGGCACGACCCACGTCGCCGTGCCGATGCTCCAGGCGATGAGATACGCCGCCGCCACCAGCGGCAGCTCCGTGATCGGCAGCCGCAGCGCCTCGGCCGCCACCGCCGCCCCGGCCAAGCCGAACAGCACCAGCCCCGGCATCGACCCCCACGTCATCTTCAGCGCCGCGTCCGGCTGAAGCACCCCGGCGATCGGATTCAGGTCCAACCGCTCGGCCATCAGGTTGAACAAATGCCGCAGAAACGGCGTCGCCACCACCGCCGCCCCGAACCCGATCAGCAAAAGCGCCCCAACCGGCAGCAGCAGCCACGTCGGCAGCGCCCGCGTCTCCGGCGGCAAGAGCGCCGCCACCGCCATCAACCCCCCGGCCCCGGCCAATCCCGACGCCGTGGTCAGGATCAGCTCCCACCGCCGCGAATCATTCGCCAGCCGTGCCCCGACCCCCATCGGCCGCAAGAGGTACGCCCGAGTCACCAGCGGCACCATGTTCGCCGGCAAATAATTCGCCAGCTCCGAGATCGCCCAAATCGCCACCGCCGCCCGCCGCGGCAGCCGGTGCCCCAGCGCCGCCATCAGCCCCCGCCAGGCCAGCGGCCGCAGCGACAGGAGGTACAGCATCAGCGCAGCCGTCGCCACCAAGAGCGTCACCCAATCAACCGCCCGCAAGACCGCCAGCACCGCCGACCGCGACTGCACCAATGGCACCGCGATGAACGTCAAAAGCCCCAGCGCCACGCTCAGCATCGCCATCCGCACGAGCCACGGCTTGGCAAAATCCCAAGCCCGCCCCAGCCGCCGCCGGTTGGTGTCGGAGAGGTCGAGGATCTCCCCCTCGGCCCCGTCCCGCGGCCGCGGCGGCAGCAGTCTGATGCCGATTTTCCGCAGCGTGTTCCGCGTGAACCGCCGCGCCCACGGCAGCTTGCCGATGAACCAATTGCCCACGTGCAGCCCGACCCACAGCACCAGCCACGTCACCAGCAACGCCACCAGCACGATGGGCACCATCACGGCCCGGCCCATCCCGTAGTCGGCCAGCTGCTGCTCCACCCACTCGAACGCCCCGAACAGCAGCCACATCGTCGCCCCGGCCGTCAGCAGCACGGCGACGGCCGTGGTCAAACCGACGAAGATCGGATCGGAGAGGTCGAACCGCCGCCCCCGCATCAGCCGTGTCGTCAGCCGCCGCTTGCCCGGGAACGTCACCAGCGCGAACCCGATCAAAAACAGCGGCAACCCGCCCGGCCCCGGCAAGGCCACCCCGAGCACCGGGCTGGCGATCAGAAACAGCCACCCGACCACGTTCTTGGCGACGACGAAAAAGTACTCGCGCATCACCCGCCGCAACGTCCACCGCGGCGGCCGCTTCGAGGATTGATATGGCAGCACCTGACCCGGCATTCTGGGGCGGCGAGCGTAGCACCACCCGCCGCCGCCGAAGAGGGGGAATCAACCGCCCGACTTGACCCGCCTCAGCAGCGACATCAGGGTTTGCTCTTGTTGGGCGGCCTCATAAGCCGGATCGGCGGCCTGCAGGTACTCGACCTCCTGAAGGTGGTCCCCACGCCTGCGGTTCAGCGGCGGCTCGAGCGCCTCGATCAGCACGGCCTCCAGTGCTTCGATGACCAAGCTGTCGTCGAAGCTCGCGTCCTGCACCTCGTTGAGCCGGCCGTCCTCCCCCACGGCCAATAGCCCGAACCAGCTGAACCGATCCCACCGACCGTTGAGCCGATCCCTGGTGTGCTCGAGCAACCGCTGGCCGAGTGGTCGGTCGACGCTGCGGCCGACGTAGACGGTGCCGCGGACGTCGTGCAGCAGGTAGATGCCGCGCTGGTCGGCGAAGTCCACCGGCGTGCTACCCGTCTGCTGCTGACCCATCAGCTTCGGCGAGTTCTTCCACTCCACCCGATCCCGCTGCCAGAACATGCCAAGCGCCTGGATGATTCGGACGGCTTCGTCGGGTTCAGGCACAGGCTCGTCAACCGCCGCCACTTGAGGCCCGCCCCCTTCGACGACCTTCCGCAGCGTGATCATGCCTCGTCCGACGCGGCGAAACCTCGACCTCTCGCCGTGGTCGCGGATGTCGAGCGAGATGTTGGCCGAGACCGTCGATGCCGGCGTGGCCCCAAGACTGACCCGCAGTTCCTGCTTGGCGATCTCGTCGGCCACGTCGACGTAGTGCATGGGCTCGCCCGCCTCCTGGAGCACCCGCTCGATCGCGTCCCGCCATGTCAGTTCTCGTTGGTATGACATCTTTGGAGCCTACACCAATGCCTCGCGCTCACCACCCCCGCAGCGGCGCGAGGTAGGCCTCGGCCACCGTGCGGCCGGCGGTGAAGAGGAAGGGGCCGGCGAACATGAAGGCGACGAGGAAGATCATCAGGAAGATGCCGCTGTTGGCCGGGTTGCCGCTGAAGTTGCGGAACTCGGGGCTGAAGTTCGCCAGGATCCGGCTGCCGTCCAGCGGCGGGACGGGCAGGAGGTTGAACAGCGTCAGCACCAGGTTGATCATGCCAAACACGAACAGCGGCTGCCAAGCGACGTGATAAACCGTGTCCGTCTCGGTCACCGTCGGGTCCAGCCGGCCCCAGACGCCCAGCACCGTCAGGGCGATTAGCGCCAGCGCCAGGTTCGTCGCCGGGCCGGCCACGGCGACCAGGGCCTCGGCGTACTTGCCGCGCAGGCGGGTCGGGTCGATCGGCATCAAGCCCCACGCGATGCCGGCCACCGCCAGCAGCAGGAAGCTGAACGGCGGCATGTGGACCAGCGGGTTGAGCGTCAAATGCCCCTGCCACTCGGGCGTCGGGTCGCCGAGTTTCACCGCCACAATGCCGTGGGCGAGTTCGTGCAGCGTGATGCTGAAGATGACCGTGAAGACCACGGTGAAGAAAAACGCCGGTTCGGCGGTCAGCTGGAACAGGAACAAACTCGTCGGCACGGCGGCGAAGCGTAGAACGTGCTTCGCGTCGCCGCACAAGACGCCGGGTGTTCGGACCGCGGGCGTAGCCCC
>CAYLSV010000003.1:3288-8675 GCA_964386435.1 uncultured Tepidisphaerales bacterium | reverse complement strand
CCGCTTGGGCTGCCGGTCACGAGGGCACCGGGGCCTTGCCGATCCTGGGGAGGTCGCCCGCCGTAGAGTTGGGTAGGAGCCATCATGTCAGAGTCTGCAACACCCGAGATCGAGAACATTGTCATCGTCGGCAGCGGCCCGGCCGCCTGGACGGCGGCGATTTACGCCGCCCGCGCCAACCTCAAGCCGCTGAACTACGAGGGGGCGATCAGCGAGAAGAACCGCGTCGCCGGCACGCTGCCGCTGGGGCAGCTCAACTGGACGACCGACGTCGAGAACTTCCCCGGCTTCCCGTCGGGCATCCAGGGGCCGGATTTGATGCTGGCGATGCGCGAGCAGGCGGCCCATCACGGCACCCGCGTCGTCACCGACGACATCATCGAGCTCGACACTTCGGCCAAGCCCTTCGTCATGAAAACCGGCCGCGGCGAGACGATCCAAAGTCACGCCGTCATTATTGCCACCGGGGCCAGTGCCCAATATCTGGGCCTTGAGAGCGAGCGGAAGTTCATGAACCTGGGCGTGAGCGCGTGTGCCGTCTGCGACGGGGCGCTCCCGCGGTTTAACGAGGCAAACATCGTCGTCGTCGGCGGCGGCGACAGCGCGATGGAGGAGGCAAGCCACCTCGCGAAGTTCGGCAGCAAGGTGACGATCATCCACCGCCGCGACAGCTTCCGGGCCAGCAAGGCGATGCAGAAGCGCGTGCTCGAGAACCCGAAGATCGAGGTCCTCTGGAAGCACCAGGTCGAGGAAATCCTTGGCGACGACGAAAACGGTGTCACCGGCGTGCGGGCCAAGCACGTCGAAACCGGCGAGACGATTGACGTCGACGCCGCCGGCATGTTCCTGGCCATCGGCCACCGGCCGAACACGGCGTTCCTGGCTGACCAGCTCGGCACCGACGAGAACGGCTTCGTTGAGTGGGTCAACCCGCCGCGGACGCACACGACGGTCGAGGGCATCTTCGCCGCCGGCGACGTGGCGGACCCGCTGTACAAGCAGGCCGTCACCGCCGCCGGCAGCGGCTGCAAAGCCGCCCTCGACGCCGAACACTGGCTGACGGAGAAGGGCTTGGCCTGACCGACTTGGTGGGCCACGTCGCCTGAAACCCCCACCGCCGCGTAGCGGCGGTGTGTAGCCCCGCTGCTACGCAGCGGTGGGGATTTCCTGTGGCGTCGCAGCCTCAAACCCGGCGGCGGAGCAGCAGCAGGGGGGTGGCGGCGAGCAGGGCGAGGGCGGCCGGTTCGGGGACCGTCGCCCGCCAGGCGTCGATGGCGGCGAGGTTGGCGGTGTTGCCGAAATTGGCCCGGAGGATGCCGAAGTCGGCCAGGTCGACGGTGCCGTCGCCGTTAAAGTCGCCGTTGGAGAAGCCGATGATGCCCGAGCGGCCGAAGTTCGCCCGCAGCACGCCGAAGTCGGCCAAGTTCACGTCGAAGTCGCCGTTGGCGTCGCCCGGCGTGCGGCCGGTGCCGTAGCCGGTCACGTACAGCTCGTAGTTGCCCAAGTCGAAGCTCGCCACCGCGTCGACCTCGATGAAGTACGACCCGGTCTGCGGCACCAGCAGGTCGAGGATGAACGCGTCGTCCGTCTCGATTTCCGACTGGTTGAACGCCGACTGCCCGAAGTAATTGAGCAGCGTGCCCGTGTCGTCGTAGACGCGGAGCAGCGCGTCGATGGCGTTGCCGACGCGCTGGGCGTTGAGAGCCTGGCTGATCACCTCCACGCTCAACAAGTCACCGGCGAAGGCGTCGATCTGGTAGACGTCGCGGATGTCACCGGACGCGATTGACCCGGCCACGGACGTCGTCCGCGCCGGCAGCCACGGCCCCTGGTCCGCGGCGGCGGTGCCGGTGGGGCGGGTGTTGAGCACGTCGATGAAGTCCATTTCGAGTGCCTGCGCCGTGGCCAACGTGTTGTTCGAGGCCGCCGATTCGACGGCCTCGATGCCGGTGGCGGCGTGCTGGAGTTTCATCAGCGACCGCTCGCTGAAGGCCGTCGGGCCGTCGAAGAAGCGGAGTGCGCTCCCGCCCAGCGCCGGCGTGCTCATCGTGTTGTCGAAGAATTCGTTGCCCGCCCGCGGCCCGGTGAAATCAGGGTTGTAGAAGTTCGCGATCGCCGTGGGCGGCTGACCGAACCCCGGCGAAATTGACACGTTGGGCACGCCCTCGCCGATCGTGCCGAAGCTGTCGTAATGCCGCAGCCCCAGCGTGTGGCCGACCTCGTGCGCGCCGACGTTCACGGCGTAGCTCACTTGGTTGAAGCTCGAGTCGCCCTGCAGCCCGTCGGTGCCCACGAACGCCACGTCGAAGCTCTGGATGTTGCGGAAGTCGATGCCGGTGACCGCCACGCCGCCCAGGACCAGGTCGTCGAACACGAGGCGCGTGAATTCGCCGCCGGGGTTGGGGTTGAGGGCCGTGGTGAAGTTGATGTCGAACCCGCGGAACTGCCCGGCCAAGCCGTCGAGGACCGACTGCTGCTCGGTCGCGCTGAACACGCCCGGCACCGCGGTGTCGAACTCGACCCGCACGAATTGCGTCCCGCCGCCGGGGGCGAACCGGGCCACGCCGTGGCCCGAGCCGCGTGGGGCGGCGGTGCCGAAGGTCACGCCCCGGACCAGCGGCTCGTAGCCGGGCACCAGGTTGGCGTTGTACGCGTCGATCCGCTGCTGCCACCCGTCCGAGGCGTGCGGGCTGCCGCAGATGCACGCACCGGCCACCGCCGGGGCGAGCAAAGCACACGCGGCACCAACGGGCAAGGCACCGAGCAGACTGGGCGGGCGGATCATGCCACAGCATTCACCAAGTCTGCCGCCTTCGCAACCCGCGAAGCAGGTCGATTGGCAATTTCGTGGGCAGCTCGGGCATACCGTGGCACCGGTGACGCCGCTGCGATTCCGGTTCCGATCAAGCCAGCGCCTGAGCGGCCAGAAGGCGTTCCGGCGGGTCTTCGACGAAGGCCGCCGCACCGGCGGCGGCCCGCTGACCCTGTGGGCCGCCCCCAACGGCCTGCCTCACAGCCGCCTGGGCTTGTCCATCGGCCGCCGCAACGGCCACGCCGTGCGCCGCAACCAGCTCAAACGCAAGCTCCGCGAAGCCTTCCGCCTGCTCCAACACGAGCTGCCAATCGGCCACGACTTCGTCATCAGCAGCCGCCGCCACGATGACTTGCCGCTGGCGGAGTACCAACGCCTGTTCCAGAAAATGGCCGCCCGGACCATGGGCGGTTAAGGCCGTTCCACGGACTTTATCGTGACCTTCTCCCGCCTCGTCGCCCGCCTGCTCGTCGGACTCGTGTGGCTTTACCGCGGCATGCTCGGGCCGTTTCTGGGCGGGCACTGCCGGTTTACGCCCACGTGCAGCCAGTACGCGCTCGACGCCATCGCCAAGCACGGCCCGTGGCGGGGCGGCTGGCGGGCGTTGCGGCGCATCCTCCGCTGCCACCCCTGGGGCGGCCGCGGCTACGACCCGGCGTGATCCGCCTCCAACTCGATTTCCGCGGCGGCGATAAGCGGGGCCAGCGCATCGTCCGCATCGGCGTCGGCGGCTTCGATCCAGGCGAGCAACTCCCGCGCGACCAGCACGTCCGCCAGCGGCGCAACTGGCCACACCTGCGACTCGGGCGTCAGCAAGCTCGGGTCGTCCCGCTCGGCGAACTTGTCCGGCTCCAGCACGCACCGGACCCCGCCGCGGGCCAGCAGGTGGCACAGCACCTGCCCCAGCCGCAGCGACGTGGTTTGGCCGAGTTGCACCGGGTCGCCGTCGACCTCCAGGTTGCCCTTGGCGTCGTGCGGCTGGTAGAACGCGTCGGCCATCTGCCGCCGATTCCCCGGCAGCGTGTTGACGGCCACGTGCGCCGGCACTTCGCCGTCGGCGGCCTCGGGCGACCCCGCCGGCTCGAGCAGCCATTCCGGCACCTGCCCAATCCGCCGGGCCGCAGCCAACTCCACATCCGGCGGCACCTCCGCCCCGCACTCGGAACAGACGTCGCCGCCACCGGTCAGGTCGTAGCCGCACGTCGGGCAGTGGTACGCCGGCGCCGGCGACCACGCCGCCCGCAGGATCTTGAACGCGAAGACGCCGATCGTCACGAACCCGGCCACGCCCACCAACAACGGGAACCACTCGCTCACGCCCGGCAGCATAACGCCACGGCCGCCACGGCCGCCACGGCCGCCACGGCCGCCACGGCCGCCACGGCCGCCGCGGTGGGGGCCTCAACTTCGCTGGCACCCCCACCGCCGTGGTAACGGCGGGGCTACGCCCGAGGTGCCACGTCGCCGGATGCCGGGCGTAGCCCCGCTGTCACACAGCGTTGGGGGGGGCAACGACGCCCGAAGCGCTGTTGGGTATGAGCCGGATATAATTTTGCGTGTCGGAACTTCACCGCATCACCATCGACCCGGAGAAGTTCGGCGGCCAACCCTGCGTGCGCGGTATCCGTGTGCGGGTATCCGACATCCTCGGGTGGCTGGCGGCGGGGATGACGGAGGCGGAGATTTTGGAGGATTACGATTACCTGGAGCCGGGCGATATCCGTGCGGCCTTGGAGTACGCGGCCGCCAGCTTGGATCATTCGATCATCCTGACGCAGGCACCCCGTCGACAGACGGCCTGAGGTGTCGGAATGCGTTACCTACTCGACGCAAACTTGCCGCGGATGCTTGGCAGGCGGATGACCGAGGCGGGGTTCGAGACCTTTCACCTGGCCGATCGATTGTCGGACGAGGCGGCGGACGGCGACATCTGGGACCTTGCCCTGCGGGAAAACCTCGTGGTGGTGACGAAGGACGGTGACTTCCAGCGACGCCAGGCGCCCCGCCACGAGAAGCCGTCGCCGCAGATCGTGTGGCTGCGCTGCGGCAACCTCGCGACGCGAGCCACCATCAACCTCGTGCTGCCATGGATGCCCGTGGTGCAGCGGCGGCTGGAGGCGGGGGCGGCCATGGTGGAGGTGCGGTAGCCTTCACGTTGCCGTTATGGGACATGGCGCGTCCGGGAAGCCGGATTCGTTGCGGGCGCGGCGGGCCGCTCCTACTGTGGGCGTCCAGATCGTTCTGGACGGGCCGGGTCGCCGGCTGCCGCTCGCGTCAACTTTGGGAGAACCTCGCCGTGATATTCGATCGCCTGCTCAGCCGGTTCAGCACCGACATGGGCATTGATTTGGGGACCTGCAACACCCTGGTGTGCGTGCGGGGCGAGGGCATTGTCCTCAACGAGCCCAGCGTGGTGGCCGTGAACAAGAAGACCCGCGAGGTCATGCAGGGCGGCGAGGCGGTGGGGCGGGTGGCCAAGGAAATGCTCGGCCGCACGCCGGGCACGATCCAGGCGATCCGGCCGCTGGCCGATGGCGTGATCCAGGAAGATAAGGAAGGCAGCCGCAACCTCGAG
>CAYLSV010000003.1:0-3278 GCA_964386435.1 uncultured Tepidisphaerales bacterium | reverse complement strand
ACTTCATCCGCCGCGCCGCCGGCGGGGGCCGGCCGCTGCTCGCCGGGCCGCGGGTCGTCATCGCCATCCCCAGCGGCATCACGGCCGTCGAGAAGCGGGCCGTTCACGAATCGGCGGAGCGGGCCGGGGCCCGGCGGGTCTACGTCGTGCCCGAGCCCTTCGCCGCGGCCATCGGCGCCGGGCTGCCGGTGAGCGAATCGACCGCCAGCATGATCGTCGACATCGGCGGCGGCACGACCGAGGTCGCCATCATCAGCCTGGCCGACATCAGCGTCTGCGAGAGCGTCCGCGTGGCCGGCGACGACTTCGACCAGGCCATCGTCGACCACATGAAGCGGACCTACAACATGGCCATCGGCGAGCAGATGGCCGAGCGGATCAAGATCGAGATCGGCAGCGCCGCCGACTTCGTGATCGACGGCAGCGAGCCGACGATGGAAGTCAAGGGCCGCGACATGATCAGCGGTTTGCCCCGCCGCACCACGATCAGCAGCGGCGAGATCCGGGAGGCCCTGCAGGAGCCGGTTACCCAGATCGTCGAGGCCGTCACCCGGACGCTCGAACTCGCCGAGCCCGAGCTCGCCGCCGACCTCGTCGACAACGGCATCACCATGGCCGGCGGCAGCAGCCTGCTCCGCGGCCTGACCACGGTCATCAGCAACGCCACCGGCCTGGACGTGCGGCTGGCGGATGATCCGCTAACCTGCGTCGCCCGCGGCACCAGCGTTTATCTGGAGAACCTGGAGCTTTGGAAGGAAACGCTGGAAAGCGACGAAGATGAGGTTTGAAGTTTGACTTGGTGAAGTTTGACTTGTCGAATTAGCCAATGGAGCAGCCGAGAAATCAGGACTTGCTGATGCGCACCAAGACATTCGCGTTGCGGTGCATGAAGCTGTGCGACGCGTTGCCGAACAGCAGGTCTGGGCGGGCGATTGGCAACCAACTGGTGAGGTCGGCGACGTCGGTGGGGGCGAACTACCGGGCAGCTTGCCGCGCCCGCTCCCGAAAGGAATGGGTCGCCAAGCTCGGGATCGTCCGCGAAGAGGCCGATGAGAGCCATTACTGGATCGAGCTGATCCGCGACGCGAGGCTTCTGTCCGCCCGCCAGTGCAGCGAGTTGGCCGACGAAGCCGAGCAGCTGACGAAGATTCTGAACGCGGCCTACGTCACCACCCGCCGTCGCGATTCCGGCAAATCAACAAGTCAAACTTCACCACGTCAAACTTAAACTGATGCACCTCCGCCCTTGGCAATACCTCACCGCCGTCGCCCTCGCGTTGCTCGCGTCGGCGCTGTTTTCGTCGCCGGCGGCATTGGGGCGGACGCGGTCGGTGGTGCAGATCGTGCTGGTGCCGGTGACGGCGCCGTTGGGGGCGGCGGCGTCGTGGCTGGGGTCGGCGGGTTCCGACGACAGGCGGCCGGAGGAGGTGGTGCGGGCGGAGAACGAGCAGCTGCGCCGGCAGGTGGCCCAGTATGCGACGCAGATCGACCGGCTGGCGGAGTACGAGGAGGAGCGGCTGCGCATGGGCCGGCCTTTGGCGGAGATGAGCCAGCCGGCCATGGTCGGCACCGTGTCGGCCGGATCGGAGGGGTTGGTCCTGACCCTGCGGCTCAACTCCGGCGTCCAAGTCGACGACCCGGTCTGGCACAACGGCGCGCTCATCGGCCGCGTCAGCCAGGTGGCGGGGCTGGCGGCGCGGGTCAAACCGATCACCGCCCGGGGTGAGGTGCTCAACGTCCGCTTCGGCCGGTTCGATGGCACCCGCTTCGTCAACCGCCCCGGCCAGCCCGTGGCCCTCGAAGGCAACGGCGACGGGCTCATCGTCCGCCAACTCCGCGCCCCCGGCGGCGTCGCCCCGGTGGAGGTCGGCGATTGGGCCACGCTCGACGACCCCCGCGACTGGCCCCTGGAGATGACCGGCGTGCAGGTCGGCCGCGTGACCGAGGTCCGCGAACGCCCCGACGCCCCGCAGGTGGTGGAGGTCAGGCTCGAACCCGCCGCCGCCGCCCGACCGGGGCGGGTGATGGTGGTGACGAGGTGAGTTGGTCCGTTGTTCGTTTTCACTTGTCAGTTGTCCGTGGTCAGTTGCTCACGACGGCGGACGTCCGCTGAGGTGCAGCAACTGACAACTGACAACGGACCAATAACAAAGAACAAAGGACCAAGAACAACTCAACCGCCGATAACACCCAACTGATGCGCCCGCTCCCCTTCGCCCTTCTCGTGTACCTCGTGCTGGGGTTGCAGCTGGGGCTCGGGGACGTGGTCGCTTGGGGCGCGGCGGGGCCGGAATTGGCGTTGGCGGCGGCGGCGTGGCTGGGGCTGCGGGCGCGGGCCGCGCCGGCGGTGCTGGGGGCGCTAATTCTGGGGCTGGGGCGTGACTTGATCGGCGACGGGCCGCCGGGCGTGCACGCGGTGAGCTTCGCCGCGGCGACGTTGCTGGTGCGGCTGCTCGGCCAGGACCTCGCCGCCGGCTCGCCCATCGTCGCCGCCCTCGCCGGCCTTGTCGCCGCCGTCACGGCCAGCCTCGCCAACCTCGGCATCCTCGCCCTCAACGATGCCGCCACCGCCCCGTCCGCCCGCGCCGCCATCGCGAGCATCATCTGGACGTCGCTGCTCACGCCGCTCTTGATCGCCGCGATGGACCGCTACCGCAAGCACTTCGGCTTCAAGCGGAGCAGCTTCGAGAAGCGGTGAATGGGGAAGTGTGACCTGGTGAAGTTTGACGTGATGAATTGCCGGAACCTGGCGCATCGCCTTTTCGTAGATCATCACGTCGGACCTCACCAAGTCCAACTTGCTCCCGCTCCACCCGGTCGTCACGTCTAATCTTCTTCGTGTACGAACGCCGCGTGATCATCCTGCTGGTGCTGCTGGCCCTCGGGTTCGGCGTGCTGCTGCTCCGGGCGGGGCAGATGCAGCTGGTGCAGCATTCGGCGTGGGAGCAATTCGTGGCCGGCGAGTTGAATCGCAGCGCGCTGGTCGAGACGACGCGCGGGCGGATCGTGGATCGAAAGGGGCGGGTGCTGGCGAAGGATGAGCCTTGCATCGATGCGCGGGTTGATTTCCGGGCGCTCGTTGAGCCGGCGGATGAGGAGTGGGTGAAGTGGACGGCCTACCGGCGGGCGCGGCAGCGGGCGGATTATTCGTCAAGCGTGTGGGAGGCCGAGAAACTGGCGGTAATCGCCGACTTGGAGCGGTTGTGGGACGAGCTGGCGGCGGCGGGCGGGGTGGGGCGGGCGGAGGGCCGCATCGGGTCGGGCGGAGGCGCCGGGAG
>CAYLSV010000002.1:0-92557 GCA_964386435.1 uncultured Tepidisphaerales bacterium | reverse complement strand
CCGCTACGCGGCGGTGGGGGCCTCAGCGACGTTAAGTCAATCCTCATAACCGCCCTCCACCAGCTCGGCGAGTTCGTTGACGGCCTGCTCGGCGTCGTTGCCGCGGGCTTCGAGGTGCAGGACGGTGCCGTCGGGGGCGGCGAGCTCGATGACCTGGTACAGGCTCTTGCCGTCGGCCTCGAGGCGGCCCTCGTGGTCGGCGCCCGGTTCGCGGCGGATGAGGATGTCGCTGGCGTAGCGGTTGGCGACGTCGACGAACGCCATGACCGGCCGCATGTGCAGGCCGTTGTCGATGCGGACCGTGGCCGAACGCTTGGCGTCCGGCGGCGTCTCAGGTTGGGCGTCTTGGTCGCTCACCGTGGGCGGCTCCTTCCGTGGGCCTCGTCATCAGCCGGCGTCGGCTTCTTCGACCAGGTCCCAGACCTTCGCCTGATCGTCCGCCTGCTTCAGGAAGCGGCGGAACATGTCGACCTGCAGATTGCGGAAGACAATTTCCATCGCCTGGAGGTGCTGCTGGGGCTGGTCGTCGGGCGAGAGCAGCATGACGATGCTGTAGACCGGCTGGGAGTCGAGGGCGGCGAAGTCGATGCCGCCGGCGCTGCGGCCGATGGTGCCGACCATGCGCTTGACCTTCGGGTGCTTGACGTGGGGCACGGCCACGCCCTTGCCGAAGCCGGTCGAGCCGTTCTGCTCCCGCTTGATGAGGGCGGCGACAACCTCCTCCTGGGCCTCAGGGGCGATCGCGCCGGTGCGGGTCAGGCTGGCGACCAGCTCCCGCAACGCCGCGTCGCGGTCGGCAGCGGCCAAATCGGCGACGATCGCCTCCTTGACGATAAATTCCTGTAGCTTCATGTGGGGAATCTTGCGGTCTGGGCGATTGGGAGCGGGCGGTGGTGGCGGCTTCAGGCCACCGTGTGCTTGCGGTTGCGGTACTTCTTCTTGTGCTCGGACAGCTGGCGTTCGAGCTTGCCGATGCACGCGTCGACCGCGGCGTAGGGGTTCTCGTCGTTGCAGTTGCTGACGAACGTGTCGTTGTGCGTGGCGTTGACGAGGATCTCGACATGCGTCCCGCCGTGGCCGTCGCGGCCGCCTTCGATGACGACCTCGATTTCCTGGATCTGGTCGTAGTACTTGGTCAGCTTCTCGGACTTCTCGGTGGCGTGGGCCTTGAGGGCGTCCTGGCCGGCCTGAAGTTGGGGGCTGTTCTCGCTGTGGCGGAGGGTGACGAGTGTGTGCACGGACATGCTCCTTCGTGGATGGGCAAACCGGTCCGACTCGGCGGACCGCTGGGCACTATACCGCGCTGGGCGGGGGGAGAAAGTGGGGGCGGAGTAGGTGGTAGGAAGGAGGTGGCAGGTGGCGGGCGCCGACGTTGGGCTCCTACCACCTACCACTTACCTCCTGCCACCTCTCGCCACCACCTACTTCCTACCACCTACCACCTTCGCCCCCGCCTTCTCACCCGGCTGCACCACGCCGCCGCTGACGAGCATGCGCATCGCCTCATCGACGCTGATCGGCAGCTCGACGACGTGCTTGCGGGGGACGACCACGACGTAGCCGCTGAATGCCGTCGGGCTGCTGGGGATGAAGACGCTGACGGTTTCGTCCTGGGCGGCATCGCCATCGTCGAGCTGCCGCAACCCCTTGCCGGTGACGAGTCCGACGCTCCACAGATCCTGCCCGCGGTACCGCACGGCCACCACCCGGCTGCCGGCGAACTGGCTCTCCTTGTCCTTCGGGTCGGCCAGGAACATCTCCGTCACCTGCTTCACCGACGGGTAAATCTGCTTGACAATCGGCACGCTCAGCACCAGCCGCTCCGCCAGCCGGTAAAACGCCTGCCCGATCAGGTTGCCCACCAAGAGCCCGACGATGTAGATGAGCAGCAGCGCCAGCACCACGCCGATCACTGGTGCGAACCATGCCTCGTTCCAGTACCGGGCGATGTAGCTGTTGTTCACCGGGTCGACCCACCCCCGGTCGCTGGCGAATCTCCACGAATGTTTGATGGCCTCAATGAGGTAGAAGCCCATCGACCGCCAGAGGAAGTTGAGGACATAGTAGATGATCGCCAGCGTGATGAGCGTGGGCGCCAGCGCCCCCAGCCCGCGCAGGAAGAACCGCCGGAAATCCCCCCCGAAACTAGCCCGCGCCGCCTTAGCCACTCGATGCCTCAGTCCCTTAGTCCCTCAGTCCCTCAGTCCCTCAGTCCCTTCCGTATTCACCGCTTCACGTGGAAATGCCCCCGCTCGCACGCCACCGTGAATTGCTCGAGCACCGCCTTCAGATCCTCCCACCGCCGGCGGATCGCCTTGGCCTCGTCTTCGTCGATGTACGGGTCGTCCTTCGTGCTGTCGCTGATCGCATCGAGCAGTTCGCTGAAGTCGGCGAACATCTGCCGGGTTTGGTCGAAAATCTGCTCGCCCGGTCGCCGGCGGTCGTCGGTTTCCGGGTCCTTCACAAAGAACCCGCCGGCCTCCTTGCACAGCCAGTTGAGAATCTGCCGGTCGCCCGTCTGGCGGTACAGCTCGGCGACGCGGTCCAACGGGTTGCGGGCCCCGCTGCCCTCGCCGGTGGCCGTCGGCTCTTCGCACCACTTGTACACCAAGGCCGCACTCACATTCAGCGCCTTCGCCACCTGCTTGACGCCCGGCTCCTTCACCGCCTCGCAAATCGCCTCGTGACTCTTCACCGCCACCACCTTAGCCCAAACGTCGGCGAACCCCTCACGTCTTGCCCCGCCAAACCAACGACTGCCGGTTCATCGGCCCGATCACAACCGGCCCGCCCTCGTCGATCACCCCCGCCAGCCGCACCGCCTCGGCGAGTTGGGCGTCGCCGAGTTGCCGATACGCCGCCCCCTTCCTGCGGTCGAGGTGATCGTACCAGCAGCCGCCGAACACGTGGTCGAGCACGATCCGGTCGGGTAGCCGGCCGCCCAGCCCCCTCAGAACCGCGCGTGCGCCTCACGACGCACACGGCTCAAGCAACCGGCATCGGCTGCCTTTCCTGTGTATCTGCTGGTGGCAGTACAGGTGGACGAGCCTCAAGTTGTCCGGGTGGTCGGACCCGCCTTTCGTACGGGGAACGTCATGATGTTCATGAAGTTCCTCGCCGTTGTGCAGGTGATCGCCGCATATGGGGCACACATGACCTTGCTTGCGGGCGATCTTGCGTTGGAACGCAGTCAGGTCGCGGTCGCAGAGCTTCCGTTTCCTGTTCTCCCAGTAGTCCGCGAACTCCGGGTCGTCCCAGCAAGCCGTTCCCCGAACGGCGACGTGTCGCTGTATCTTGGTCCATTGGAACTTCGAGAGGTAGCACCAACGGTAGCCGAAGCACCATTGGTCTCCCTTTCGCTATGGCCCCCACAGCTTCCGTCGCCACCACCAAGCCTTCCTTGGGTGGGTCCATTCGACCCACCGTTTGGTGAGCGCAAACAGATGCAAGTCCATCCCGTGAAAGGTCTTGTTGGTAGTCCCGCTACGGTGGTAGTTGCACCAACCTCGGATCACCGGGTTGGCGCGTGTGATGAGGGCGTGCATTGGGGCACCTCTGTGTTCCCTAAACAACGCCTTCATTTTCCTCCGCATGTTGATCGCCGCCTTCTTGCTAGGCTTGATGAGCAGGCGACGGTTCGAGGCGTGCCTCGCATTCGTCACCCTATATCGTCGAATGTTGAAGCCGAGGAAGTCAAACCCGTCGTCCAGATGGACGATTTGGGTCTTTTCCTCGGAGAAGGCAAGACCTCGTTCTCGAAGGAACTTGGTCAACTTCTCCTTTGATTCTTCGGCTTTCTCCTTCGTGTGCGCGAACACAACGAAGTCATCGGCGTACCTCACCAACCCCACGGTGAGCCTGGACAAAGATGGGTCGGCATTTGCACCTTGTCGGTGATAACGCACTCCCAGAGCTTCCTCCATGCCGTGGAGGGCAATGTTGGCCAACAGGGGCGAGATCACACCACCTTGCGGGGTTCCCGCGTCGGTGGTGTTGAAAACACCATCTTCCATGTACCCTGCCTTCAACCACAGCTCGATGAGCTTCCTCGCGGGGAAGTTCCCGATCTGTTCTAACAGGGCCTCGTGGCTGATGTTGTCGAACGCGCCCTTGATGTCGGCATCGAGTACCCACGGCCTTGTTCCCTTGGCGTTCGCAAGACAGAAGATTCGCTCGATGGCATCATGGCCGGAACGCCCAGGGCGGAACCCGTAACTACTGACCTCGAACTTCGCCTCCCAGTATGGCTCAAGAGCGTTCTTGACCATTGCTTGGAGTGCCCGATCGAAGACTACGGGTATGCCCAACGGTCGTTCCTTACCGTTGGCTTTCGGGATGTAAATCCGCTTCGCGGGCTTCGGTTTCCATCCTTGCGTTTCCGCAAGAGCATCGACCAGCCGTCCGCGAGCGGTCGGGGTCTTGACAAGAACCTTGTCTACCCCGGCGGTGCGTTTGCCCCGATTCACCTGTGTCACCCGTCGAACCGCCTCGCAGCGGTTCTCGTGGGAGTTCAGCATGATCCTCTGGAGCGTGCGCACCTTCTTGAGGTCGCCCTCTCGGGCGGCCCGGAAGATCGCGCGTCGAAGGTTGCGAACGTACGCCGTGACGGTCCGCCAATCAATGGCGTTCCAGTCGGTCGGCGTCCGCGCCGGGCTTACGGTTTCCTTTTCGCTCGTCATTGTCGCTTCCTTCGCGTTCGTCTTCCGTCCAGTAACCACTCGGAAGTGGGCGCGGTCTCCCGCCGGGGCACTCGGCCCCGTATCCGCCGGGTTATTGATTTCCCTTGCCTTTCGGCATGGCGGCGTTCGCTTTGTCCGAGTTCCTTTACCCGGTGGGGGGTTGGGCCTTCCTTACGGTCGGCTTACCGGAATGAACCGGACCCCAACGGGCTTACCAAGTTCCACAGGTAGGAGATGCGGCCGATCGGACGTCCTCT
The DNA here is from genome assembly GCA_964386435.1 of uncultured Tepidisphaerales bacterium. Classification (GTDB taxonomy): domain Bacteria; phylum Planctomycetota; class Phycisphaerae; order Tepidisphaerales; family Tepidisphaeraceae; genus CAYLSV01. The sequence continues at coordinate 87,621 of CAYLSV010000002.1, read as the reverse complement.
ATTCAGCGCCAGCCTGGAGGCATCCGATGCTCAACTCGACATGAGGTTGAGCCTCGCCGGCCTTCATGAAGCCGGATTCTCTCGCTGGAATCCACCGGTATCATTCGCTTTCCGGCGGTCACACTTATCGCTGATTCGATCAAGGATTCGGTGTTACTCGTCGTAACGGCCTTGCCCTAGCCCGAGGTTTCGCTTGCGACTGCTACTTGCTCTTAGGCGTTTGTCCCGAGCTTCGCACAACGCCGTTACCGGTGATGCACGTCGGGATGGGCACGGAGTTGGATGCTACTCCGTCATCTTGTTGATGAACTCCTTTCCTGCGACTTCTTGTCGCACCATAAAGCAGTGGTCGAACCGCACCGGCCACCCCGCCTCGGCCTTCGCCCGCGCCGGCAGCACATCCTTCAGCAGTCGCAGGTACTCCCGTTCGAGGGCATCACGGTCCATGCCAAACCCTACGGCCTCTGATCCGAATGAAGACCAGCAACGGACAAAGGATCAAGAACAAAGGAACAAGATCAAAGGACCAGGAACAAATCACCAACCCCTACCCTCCCCACCTTGCCCCAGACCCCGACCGAGATCCGCACGCTGCTCGCCGACGCCTCCACGCGGCCCAAGCACCGGTTTGGGCAGAACTTCATGGTCGACGCCAACCTCGTCCGCCTCGTCGCCGACGCCGGGGATGTCTCGCCGGGCGAAACCATCATCGAGGTCGGCCCCGGCACCGGCACGCTGACCGAGGAGCTGCTGGACCGCGGGGCAAACGTGCTGGCCGTCGAGATCGACCGTGATTTAGCCGGCGTGCTGCGGCGGCAGTTCGCCGACGAGCCGCAGTTCGAGTTGGTCGAGGGTGACGCTTTGCAGAACAAGCACACGCTGCACCCTCGCCTTGCCGAAGCGGCCACGGGCGGGGCAAAGCTGGTGGCGAACCTGCCGTACAACATCGCCTCGCCGCTGGTCGTCGAGCTGCTCACCCTCGGCTCGCCCCGCCTGGCCTTCACAGTGCAGAAGGAAGTCGCCGACCGCATCAACGCCAACCCCGGCGGCAAAACCTACGGCCCCCTCTCGGTCATGTGCCAAGCACTGGCAACCGTCGAAGTGCCGCGTACCCTCCCGCCGGCCGCGTTCTGGCCGCCGCCGAAGATCACCAGCGCCCTGGTCGTCCTGACCCGCCACCGGACGATCGACTTCGACGCCGCAAAGCTCCGCCACGTCGCCGCGACGCTCTTCCAGCAACGCCGCAAAACCCTTCGCAACGCCGCGGACTCGCTCGGGCTCGATCTGCCAGCACTGGACATCGACCCCACCGCCCGCGCCGAGACGCTGACAATCGACGACTTCCTGCGCCTCGCGGATGCCCTGCCCGAAATGTGATCCACCGGACCCTCGCCGCGTGGCGGCGGAGGTCCTGTCATTATCCCGGTGCAACCCAACCCCGCATACGCTCGTCGGATGCCGCGGATCGATGTGCTCACCTTGTTCCCCGACGCCCTTCGGCCGTACCTCGAGCACAGCATCCCCGGCCGCGCCGCCGCCGCCGGGCTCGTCAGCTACCACCTTGCCGACCTCCGCCAATGGGGCATCGGCAACTACAAGAAGGTCGACGACCGCCCCTTCGGCGGCGGCCCCGGCATGGTCATGACCGCCCCCGTCCTCGCCGCCGGCGTCGACGCCATCGAGGCCGAGGACCCCCGCCCCGCCCATCGCATCCTCACAAGCCCCCGCGGCAAGCCCTTCACCCAAGCCGACGCCCACCGCCTGGCCGCCCTCCCCCGCCTGCTCATCGTCTGCGGCCACTACGAAGGCGTCGACGAACGCTTCGCCGACGAGTACCAACCCGAAGAGATCAGCCTCGGCGACTTCGTCCTCAGCGGCGGCGAACTCGCCGCCCTCTGCATCATCGACGCCGTCGTCCGCCTCCTGCCCGGCGTCCTCGGCCACGCCGAAGGCGCCGCCGACGAATCCTTCGGCAACGGCACCGGCCAGCAACTCCTAGAACACCCCCAATACACCCGCCCCCGCACCTGGCGCGGCCACAACGTCCCCGAAATCCTCAGCAGCGGCGACCACCCCAAAATCGCCACCTGGCGCACCACCGAACGGCAACGCATCACCCAACAACGCCGCCCCGACCTGCTCGATAAGTAGCCAAAACCGCCACGCCGCCCCGACGCATCACCGCCTCACCCCGAACCACCAATCCGTCACCACAAGCTCCGCAGCGGCCCCACGACCCTGCTTTGCCGCCCCACCCGCCTACCAAAGCATTCGAAACCACCCGATGGGCCCAAGCTCGGGGTCAATGAATAATCGGCTTCACCACCGCCGGAAATTGACTCCCGACACAAGCCCGCGCCTACGAAGATCAGCACCCAGACCAGGAAATAGGTGACCCAGAACAGGAAATGGGCGACCCACGACCGGAAAGAGGTGACCGGCGACCGAAAGCAGGTGACCCGCGACCGGAAGCGCGTCACTCAATTCCTTTGACACGACATCCAGTGTCGTGAGGGACGCTCGGGAACACGACGATAAGTGTCGTCCCACCCGCCTCAAAAGCCGATGCAGCCGGGGCGGAGAAGCGGCGGGAGCCATTGATTCCGCCGGAAAGATGAGGTACTTAAATCAATGACTCCCGACCCCTCTTCCGCCCTGACTGTCCCTCCCGACCCCTCATTGTCTCGTTCCGACTCCTTTAAGACAGGCAGGTCGAAGCCCTCCCCTACTGCGTCGCCCCACTCGACCATGCCGACGGCCTCCAGGATCTTGTCGAGCTGCTGCCCGATCGAGAACTCGCCGACGACCTCGCCCTGGCGATCGATCACGAGCTGCGACGCTTGGTGCCGGGAGGGCGTGGTGAGCTTCGTGTCGTCGAACACCAACGCGTGGCGGTCCGAGTAAGGCACGAGCCGCACGCCCTCGTCGCGGCGGCGGCCGAGGCGGCGGCCGAGGCGGCGGCCGAGGCGGCGGCCGAGGCGCTTGAGGTCGACCCGTCCCATGAGCCGGGCGGGCCCGTCGGCGATCTCGTACATGAGAAGGTCACCCTGTTCAATTACCACGGCAAACAGCGATCCACCCCAGCGGATTACAGCTTTGGGCACTGCGTCGGGCGGGGTCCCTGGAAGGGCGATGACCTCGGACTCGCCCTCGCCCACGACCAGCAGCTCCCCGGCCTCGGTCAGCACAGCCAACGCGCCGTCGCCGCACGCCTCCGCGCTAATCACCACACTACCGCGACCGCGGACCAGCTCCCAATCACCTTCCGCACCCAGTGGCCTCGCCGCCACCCGCCCGTCGTCAGCGATGGCGTACAGGCGGTTCCCCGAGGCCCGCAAGCCGACCACCGGCACGCCCACGAACGGTCGCGACAATGACCAATCTTCTCCACCGCCGTCGGCACGCCGAAGTACGACGCGGCCGTGCTGCTCCCCGAGGGCGATCCCGCCACCGGGAAGCACGGCTCCCGCCGTGTAGGCATGAGTCGGTGCGTCGATGTATACCCAATCGCCCGCGGCCGTTCCCTCGGGTGGGCGGAAGAAGGTGGCGGCGTGCCACTGCGTCGTGTACTCGTTGCTGGGGAACCGCACGACGATGAGGCTACCGACGCCCGGCTCCGCCGATGCCAAGGCAACTCTTGGGGTGAGCGCGTCGCTGCCGGGGGAGGAAAACTTCGGAAGGTGCTGAACTGCATCGTGAGTGGTAAGGCGTTTGCCCCGCCCGCCCCCGATCCAGTAGAGCATGCGGTTCGTCGGCTCGACGAGAAGAACGTGGTTCGGGCCCAGCTGGACGTTCCGGTCGTCGGACCAGAGGGGCGGAATCGCGTCGGATGACGGTTCCAATTGGTGTAGCGCCCGCAGGGGCTGGGCGGCCTCGACGCCCCCCGCCCACTGCAGCCGGAGCATGAGCGCCGTGCTGCCGCGCGAGGCCTGGAGCTTGAGCGCGTAGTCCATGAGCCGGTGCCGCCGGGCGACGTCGAGCCCGGCCTACGCCGTGCCCGAGGCGTCCAGCTGCGCCTCAATGACGCGGATGATCTCGGGGTGGACCGGGAAGCGCTCGGCCGCCTGGGTGAAGGTCTGGGCCGCCTCCAGCAGCGGCGAGACATTGACCATCCGCCTGATGCCCCCATGCCATTTCCGCCACTCCGACTGCTTCTCGAACATCGACTCGTTGCGCAGCGCGGCGTAAAACAGGCTCATCAAGCCATCGGCGACGGCGGCCGGGTCCTCGAGTTGGCCAGCCCGCTCGTCCGCCGCCGCACCCGCCAGCGACGGCCAAAGAAGGACGCAGAGGACAAGGACGGCGGTCAACTTGGAGAAGAATCGCATAGATACGCCTCGTTCGATCCCCCTTCAGATATATCCTACACGGTTTAGCAACCGCCGCCGTCGGCCCAATCTCTAGGGTCGGAAAAGGCGGAAAAGGGGTCGAGGCGGAAAAGGAGGCGGAAAAGGGGTCGGGAGTCATTGTTCGGGCGGTATCTTCTCCACCCCGTCAGCTCTGCCCGCCACGTGATTCGATGTACGCCTCCACGAACGGAAACCCAGCTCCCCCCGGCCAACTCGGGACCTCCGTCGGACGGTATAGGTTCTCGCCCGTGTCGACCCAAGGGCCCTTGCCTTCGAAAAGCTCGCCCGCCTCGAAGATGTAGCCGCGGACGAACGAGTTCGGGTAGTCTTCCGGCGACCCCCACGGGACCGTCTGGATGAGGATGACGACGAGCTCGAACCGGTCCAGAACCTCACGGCGGACGGAATCGTCACGCGTGTCGCGGAACAGGATCTTCTTCGACCGGCCTAGCCAGTGTTCGTCTTTCGCCCTGCCATGCTCCTCTCGCGGAACCCGGTAGCTGAGGACGAGAACCCCCACGCCGTTAATCTCTCTGTCCCTGTAGAGATTGTCGTGGTCCTTGAGGCCGCCCATCTCGCCGGTCCGGTTTAGCGGTCGCGGCAGGAGTTCGCGGCGTTTCCCGTCGAATGTATAGCGCATCGTCGTCCTCGAACGCGAAGGGTCTTGTATCGCGGGCGTACTTGCGTTGTCAGTTTGGCAACCCGCGGACTGCACACCCAGCAGCAGCAGCGTGGCCGCCAGACAGCTCCGCGGGACCAAGCCGAAGGGCGGAAGCCTCGCGTCAAACCGCGCCACCGCAACACGGACTCTCTCAAAAATTACCGAACCTGTCTTCCAAGCCACTGTGATTATCTTCATTTTGCTCCCCAAGTGCTGTTCGGGAGAATAGATTGGGAGTTATTGTTCGATAGGCGTTGGCGTTGCGGCCGGTGGTTGTCCAAGTGCTGCCATACCTCAAGCTCCGGACGTGTCGGGCGACGCACTTGCCCTCGGCGTCTTGCTTCTCCGCAACCTGCCGCTCGGTGGCGTGGAAGTGGGTGGTGGGCGGCCGGGGTTGTTGGCGGCTGTTGAGAGCATTGCAGAATGCTACACCTTTGTCCGCTTCCTGCGGCACCTCGTCTTGAGGAGCATCAATTGGTGTGTGGCAGTTGCTTGATCGGGGTTCGGGTGGGGTCGTATCGGGTCGAGTGCCTTGGGCGAAGTTTCTTGGCGTGGCGGAATGACGGGGCGGTGGGGATGTGCTAAGCTGGCCGGTCCCAGCCTGGCCGGTCTTGGTGGATCGGTGGGCTGTCCACTCGGAGGTCGTTGCCTCCACGGGGCTGGAAACCCCGTTCACCAAGTCAGGTTCGTCCTGCTGCCGCACCCGGGGTGCGGTATGGGGATGCGCCGCCGAACCCAAGGCCAAGCCCGCTGAACTGCTTGCCCGCCAACCCGACTCCCCCCAGAGGCCGCCGACGCTGACGAGTCGTCGTGGCGGCCCGCCCGGCTCGCCGGGATGACTCAGGACCCGCCATGATCGACAGCCGCATCGCCTTTGCCGAACAGAACAGCCTCAAAGCCGACGTCACCGTGCCGCAGGTCGGCGACACGGTGGAGGTCCACGTGAACATTGTCGAGGGCCAGAAGAGCCGGACGCAGAAGTTTGTCGGCGACGTGATCTGCAAGAAGGGCCGCGGCCCAACGCAGAACTTCACGGTCCGCCGCCTGGTGGCCGGCGAGGGCGTGGAGCGGGTGTTCCCGGTCCACTCGCCGAGTATCGAGAAGGTCGTGATCAAGCGCAACGGCCGGGTCCGCCGGGCCAAGCTGTACTACCTCCGCGACCGCGTCGGCAAGGCGACCCGCATCACCGAGAAGCGTGCCCCGACCAAGAAGGAGCGCGCCGCCGACGAGGCCAAGGCTGCGAAGAAGCAGGACAAGGCGGCGTGAGCGGAAGTAGCGAGTATTGAGTAATGAGTACCGAGTGGCCGGATTTCGCGTCCGGGCACTCGGTACTCGTTACTCATCACTCGATACTCTCGCTTTGGCGCGCCGCTTGCGGTCGGTCCCGCATGAGCAAGACTGCCGAGGATTACGAGGATCAGTACACGAAGCCGCAGCTGCGGGCGGATCTGAAGGAGAAGATCAAGGCCGGCGACAAGGGCGGCAAGCCCGGTCAATGGTCGGCCCGCAAATCGCAGCTCCTCGCCCACGAGTACGAGAAGCAAGGCGGCGGCTACAAGGACGAGAAGACCGACGAGCAGAAGTCGCTCGAGGAGTGGACGAACGAGGATTGGCAGACCAAGGAAGGCGACGCCAACGCCGCCGGCGGGGAGAAGCGTTACCTGCCGGAGAAGGCGTGGGATCTGCTCAGCCACGACGAGAAGAAGAAGGCGGAGCAAAAGAAGCGGAGCGAGGCCCGGCAGTACGTCGAGAACACCGCCGCCGCCAAGGCCGCCCGGAAGTACGTGAGCCACGACGATGCCAGCGAACTCTCGGTTGAGCAGCTCGAACGGCTGACCCGTGACGAGCTGGACGATTTAGCCCGCGACCGGGCTGTCACCGGCCGCAGCAAGATGGACAAGCAGGAGTTGGCCCATGTCCTGCACGACAGCTTCAGCGACGACAAGTCCGACGCTGATGGCCAGACGAAGGACGAGCTCTACGAGCAGGCGAAGAAGCTCGACATCAGCGGCCGCAGCAAGATGGACAAGGACGAGCTGGCCGACGCCGTGGCCGAGGCGGAGTAACTTTGTGCGTCTTGAGTCGGCGGTGGACGTGTGGCTCCTATAGATGCCGCCATGCCTGCGTACTCGCATGATCGGCCGGCCGTGGATCGGGCGGATGAACTGGTTCGGCTCGAGGTCCTGGCCCGGCAGTTCCCCAGCATCGATTCGGCCACCGCGGAGATCGCCCGTTTGGCGGCCATTGCCACGCTGCCGAAGGGGACGGTTCACGTCATCAGCGACGTTCACGGCGAGGACAAGAAGCTTCGGCACGTGATCAACAACGCCAGCGGCACTCTGCGGCCGCTGGTAGAGAAGCTGTTCGCCGACAAGCTCAACGCCGAGGAGCTGAAGGATTTTCTGACGCTCACGTTCTATCCGGCCGAGGTCACGGCGACGCTGGCCCGCACGCTCACCGAGCCGGTGAAGCTCCGCGAGTACGTGATCCGCACGCTGCGGCTGCAGCTGGTGTTGGCCCGGACGCTGGCCACGGGGTACAGCCTCAAGCGCGCCATCGGCGTGTTCCCGGGGGCCTACCGCGAGCTGCTGCTGGAGATGATGCAAGAGCCGACCACCGGCCGCGACGCCTCGTTCCTCGAGACGATTGTCGACGAGCTGCTGGGCCGCGGCAAGGCGTTGGAGCTCGTCCACGTCGTCGGCCGGCTGATCCGCAACTTGGCGGTCTACGAGCTGATCATCGGCGGCGACTGCTGGGACCGGGGGCCGCGGGGCGACCGGGTGCTGGACTACCTGATGCAGCAGCCGAGCGTGCGCATCGTCTGGGGCAACCACGATGTCATCTGGCTCGGGGCGGCGCTGGGGCACGAGGCGTTGATCTGCAACGTGCTGCGGATCAGCTTGCGTTACCGCCGGCTCACGCAGCTCGACGAAGGGTATGGAATCCCGCTCACGCCGCTGGAGCATCTCGCCCGCACCGTGTACGACAAGGACGACGCCGTTCACTTCATGCCCAAGGCCGACGGCATGCGGCCCAACTGGATCATCGCCCGGATGCAGAAGGCCGCGGCGATCATGCAGTTCAAGCTGGAGGGGCAGCTGATCGCCCGCCACCCCGAGTGGGAGATGGACGACCGCCGCCTGCTGCACCACATCGACCTCGACGCCGGCACGATCACGCTCGACGGCAAAACGCATGAGTTGCGTGACACGCACCTGCCGACGCTTGACCCGGACGATCCGTACAAGCTCACCGACGACGAGCAGCTGTGCATGGACCGGATGAAGAACAGCTTCGTCAGCAGCCGGATGCTGCAGGAGCAGATGGAGTTCCTGGTCGGCCGCGGCAGCATGTACCTGGTCCGCGACGACCACCTCATCTTCCACGCGTGCGTGCCGGTGGACATGGAGGGCGGGATCCTGCCGCTGAAGATCGACGGCGTGGATCGGGCGGGGCCTGGGATGTTTGATGCGATCGAGCGGGTCGTGTTTCGCGCCCACGCCGAGCGGCAGGATGCCGACCTCGATTTTCTGTGGTACCTGTGGAACGGCCCCCGCTCGCCGCTTTTTGGCAAGGCCCGGATCACGACGTTCGAGCGCGACTTCATTGCCGACAAGAGCACGCACCACGAGGCGAAGGACCCCTACTTCAACCTCATCCACGAGCCGGAGTTTTGCGAGAAGATTCTGCGCAGCTTCGGCGTCAGCCCCGAGAACGGGTTGATCGTCAACGGCCACGTCCCGGTCAAGATCGAGGCCGGCGAGAACCCGGTGAAGCAGAGCGGCAAGGCCATCACGATCGACGGCGCCTTCAGCGAGGCCTACGGCGACCAGGGTTACACGCTGGTGCTTGAGCCCAGCGGCACCATGCTCGCCCGCCACCACCACTTCGACAGCGTGGAGGCGGCCATTCGCGACGGCGTGGACATTGTCCCGCAGGTCACGCCGGTCCGCCGGTGGACGCCGCCGCACCAGATGGCCGACACCGAGCACGGCCGCCGGTTCGCCGCCGAGCGGCGGATGCTCGAGCAGCTCATCGAGGCGTATCGCCAGAACGACATCCGTCCGCGGGCCGACCGCCGGGCGTGACCTGTCGTCGCGGCCTCAACGGCGGCCGTTGAAGATGCCGCCGCCACGTTTGCCGCTGCCGGCAGTGCCGCCGTCGAAGAGGCTGGTTGAGCCGCGGACCGGGCCGCCGAAGGTGATGCCGTTGGAGACGATTGGCACCGGGGCCGGCACTGGCGGCAGCAGCTCCTCGCCGAAGTTCTGCCGCAAAATGCCGAAGTCGGCGAGGTCGACTCGCCCGTCGTAGTTGAAGTCGGCCTGGCTGAACAGCGGGTCATCGTTGCGGCCGAAGTTTGCTCGCAGGATGCCGAAGTCGGCGAGGTTCACCTGCCGGTCGCCGTTGGCGTCGCCGGCGAGGACGAAGAACGAGAGCATCACATCCTGCTGCAGCGCGACGTTCTGCGTGTCACGAATGCCGGCCGCCGGCAGGGACGCCTCGTAGTTGCCGTTGGGCAGCGTCGTGTCGAACGTGAACGTGGCGGTCCGCGTGCCAAAGTTGCGGGCGACGGCGGTGGAGCGGAACTCCTCGCCGGTCGTGACGTTGCGGACGATCAGCGCGTCGGTGACCACGTCGCCGAGGTTGCGGTCGATGCGGATGACCACCTCCTGTTGCTGCTCGCGGTCGAACTCGGCGAGCACCACCTGCGGCGGCCGGGTGGTCGCGACGACAATGCTCGTGGTCGTTGTGAACGTGCCGTCCTCGTCGGTGAGCTGGATGTTGATGTCGTAGGTGCCCGGCGTGTTGTAGCTCTTGCCGAACCCGCGAAGCGGCGAGCCGGTGAATGGCGTCTGCGTGCCGTCGCCCCAAAGGATGCGGCCGCTTGTGACGGTGTCGGTGCCGGGGTCGTCGATGGCAGTGATGTTGAGCGTGAACGTTTGATCGATCTGCACCGTCTTGAAGACGTCGATCGTCGGTGCGGGGGCGACGTTGACGATCTGGATCGGCACGTTGTCGTCGGTGGCGTAGCTGGTGCCGGCGTCGAACACACGGGCGGAGATCTGTGTCGCCGGACCGTTGTCGGCGTAGGTGTGGGTCAGCCGCTGGGTGATCGGGGCGTTGTCGCGGCGGAAGATGGTGAGGTCCGGGTCGCCGCCGGCGTCGTCGCCGTCGGGCTTGATCTCGCCGATGACGAACTCCCGTCGACCGCCGGTGTCGAGCACGCCGGCGAACTTGTAATCGTCCTGGGCGGCGTAGTCGAAGATCAGCAAACCACGCTGCCCGAGTGCCGCGTCGAAGTCGACGGTGGTTGAGAAGTCGGCGATAATGCCGCGGTCGCCGATGAGCACGATGTCGGACAAGGTGACGCCCGGCTGCGGCTCGCCGTTGGCGTCGGGGGTGAACCGCACGAACGTCGGCCGGAACTGCCCCGGCCCGGCGTAGACGTGGTCGATCTCGAAGTCGTCGCCGCCCGTGTCGTCGGGCTGGTTGGCGAACGTGATCCGCTCGGTCGCGCCGTCGCCCCAATCGACTTGCAGATACTGCCCCGGCTCGAGCCGCTCCTCGATGAGCACGCCGTACCGCGTCTCGCCGGCGGCGAAGGCCTTGAGCTGCTGGAAGAACGGGGTGGTGCCGCCGAGGAAGTCGACGCGCGGGAAATAATCGCCCGGCTCGTCGTAGACGTGGTCGGTGATCAGGTCGTCGATGGTCGGGTTGTCGCCGAACTCAACCGTCGTTACCTCGCCGTCGCCCCAGGTGATGCGGTAGCCGGTGTAGCGGGCGAAGATGAGGTCGGCGGTCAGAGCCGGTCCGAGCTGCTGCAGATCGACGCGCACCGCGGTGCCGATCGTCTCGGCGAGGGCGGCGGGCGCGGTGGTGGCCACGGCGTTGGTGCCGGTGACGAGGGCGTTGTTTGTCGCTGAGGCGCTGCCGCTGCGGACGGTGAACTGCCCCAGGCCGTTTGCAAAGTCCTCGGCGTAGATCGGCGTGCCGTTGCGGTCGATGATCCGCAAATCGTCGAACCGCAGCGAGCCGTCCTCCGCCGCCAAGCCTACGGCCGCGGCGTCGATCGGCTCGTCGAACTGGTGAATGCCAATCTCCCGGCCCTCGGCCAGCAGCGTGACCAGCGAGCCGCGGATCCGCAGCGACAAATCCAGCTCGCGATCGATCGGCACGGTGTCGACGGTGCCGTCGCCCCAGTCGACCTGGATGGTGTTGTACGAGTCATCACCCTGCTCGCCGGTGGAAACTTCGGCGGTGATGGTCGTGCCCTCGCTGATCGGGATCGTCGGGTTCGTGTCGCTGGCCGGCGCGAAATCCTCGACGATGCGGACGGTCGGCTCGGGAGCGACGTCGGTGACGGCGATCGGGCGGGTCGAGAAGTCCGACCGCACGCCGTCGGCGATGCCGGCGACGCGGATCATGTAGTTGCCGTCCTGGCGGTAGACGTGGCGGAGCTGGCGGACCTCGCCGTCGGGGTTGTCGATGACCTGGAAGTTGCCCGGCCCCCACGGGTTGGGGATCGTGTCGAACGTGCCGTCGCCCCAGTCGACGGCGAGGAGCGTGACGAGGTCGCCGGGGTCGCTGGGCCGGACGGTGAGCGTGTAAGGCACGCCCTCATTGATCGTGGCGTCGCCGACGGCGGTGACGACGGGGGCGACATCGTCCACCTCAACGAGGCCGGCCAAGACCTCGCCTGTTTCGTCTTCGCTCACCACGGTGACGCGGACGGCAAACGTGTTGTTGTCCGCGTAGGTGTGGGTCAACACCTCCGCGCCCAGCTCCCGGCCCGGCTCAGGCCGCAGGACTTTGATCGGGCTGCCGTCGCCCCAGTCGATGCGGAACTCGCTGACCTGATCGTCGCCCGGCTTCGTGGCCTCGACGATGAGTTCGACGCTGTCACCTTCGTTGATGCTGACTAGCGAGCCGGTGGGTCGGCCGGCGAGTTCAGCGGTAATCTGCAGCACGCTTTCGAGCACCTGCAGCCGCAGCGGCTGGGCTTCGGTGATGGAGCCGTCGCCCTCGACGAAGCTCACACGGACGTCGTAGATGCCCTCCTCGTTGTACGTGACCGTTTGCGTCCCCGGCACACCAACAAACACCTGCGGCTCGCGGCCGTCGTCGAAGTCGATGATGGTCTGCGTGATCCGGGCCGCGTCACCGCCGGTGGCGATGAGGTCGATCGGGACGGCGTCGCCCTCGAAGATCTCGGGAACGGTCGTCGCGGCACGCACCGGCGCAGCGGCACTCCGAACGTTGACGCTGAAGAACTCCGTGGTCACCACCGACTCCTCGGCGTCTGTCGCCTCGGCAACGATGGTCGTGTTGCCGGGGAATCGGAAGCGATGCGACAGCGTCGGCGACTCGGCCTCGATGATGTCGGACGTGCCGTCGCCCCAGAAGATTCGCCACGAATCGATCGCGTCGTCGCCGGGATCGTCGGCGGTGAAGGTGAAGGTCTGGGTGGTGAACTGGTCGAAGCTGCTCGGCCCCTCGATGCCGAGGGTGGGGGCGGTGTCGCTGATCAGCAGCTCCTGCGAGCCGTAGGCGAGGGTGCCGTCCGAGAGCTCGGCCCGAGCGGTGGGCAGGTAGATGCCGTCGTCGATGATGTTGACCAATTGCAACTGCGGCCAGGTGAACTGGGGCGTGTCGCCGCGGGCGTCGCCGAAGACGCCGTCGCCGTCAAGGTCCCAATCGATCCGCTCGACCTGTCGGCCGGACAAGCCCGTGACCTGGGCGGCGAGGTTGAGGACGTCGCCCTCGCTGATCGGGTTGGCGCTGACGACGACGGCCGCCGGCCGCGTTTCGCCGACAAACTCAAAACCGCTGTACGACTGCGTCGAGCCGCGGCCGGCGTAGGTGATGGTGCCGTTGCCGTTGCTGGGACCGGTTTTGATCAGGGGGTTGCCGTCCGTGCTGGCGATGAGGTTGTCACTGCCTGATTGGCCGTCGAGGGTCATGCTGCCGCGGGCGTTGAGCAGATCGACGCGAACGTCGTCGTTGCCGCTGCCGCCGAAGATGCGGACGTTGCTGGTCGCGCCGCTGGCCCACAGGTTGAGAATGTCGCTGTCGCCGTCGCCGCGCAGGTTGACGTTGCCGTCGGCCTTGAAGACGTCGGCAACGTCGTCGCCGCTGCCGAGGTTGACATCGATCGTCGAGCCGACGCGGGTGCCATCGATGGTCACGCGGTCGGTGCCGCCTCGGGTGTCGACGACGGTGGTGCCGGGGAAGGTGACGTCGCGCACGACGACCTCGTCGCTGGCGTCGCCGCCGGTGTAACGGCCGCCCTCGATGCCGCTGCCCTCGATGCGCAGGGCCTTGCCGGCGGTCGTCTCGATGCCCAGCGACCAGTCGCGGATCTCGCCTTGGTCCTGGTTCGCCTGGTCGCTGACCTCCAGCCGCCACGTACCGTTGGCCGATTTGCCATGAAAATCGGCGAGGATGCCGGTCGGCAGGAACAAGCCATCCGGGTCGCTGACCACGTCGCGTACGCTTGCTTGGGCGTCGTCGTCGAGCACCGCCCCCAGCAGCCCACCCTGCCCGCGGCCGGCGCCCGTGAGGTCGAACAGCGTTACCCGTGTCCCGTCGGGGCCGATGAGCGTGCCGGTCAAATCGCCGACGAACGTGTGCGGGATGTCGACCTCGACCTCAATGTCGCGGATCACGCCGCTGGTTTCGCGGACCCGCAGGGTGCTGGTGGACGTCTGGTTGTCGAAGATCTGCTCGGGCACGTCGATCGACGCCAAGCGCGGGTCGAGGTCGAGCTTGAACTCGTTCAACGCCAGGTTCGAGCCGAACGACGTGACCGACAATCGCCAGCGGCCGTTAGGGTCTTCGCCCGTGAACCCGCTCAACGGCTCGAACGGGCGGGCCTCGCCGGTGAGCACGCCGTCGCCGGAGATTTCGTTGAGGGATTGGGCGGCGTCATCGGTGATCGTGAGATTGTCCATGCCGCGATGACTGCCACCGCCCAGCAACACGGTTTGGCCGGAGGGCGCGATGAGCGAGAGCTGCGTCAGGTTGAGCAAGCCGCCGGTGTCGATGTCCACCGTGAGCCGCGGGTTGCCCACGGCGCCGACGAGGCCGGAGATGTCGAGGTCGATGACCTTGGTCTGCAGGTTCGAGATGATCTCGCGGATCAGGCCGCTCTCGCCCGACTCGCGCAACGCGAACTGGGCGAGTCCGCCGAGGCCGCGGTTGTCGGGCCGGCTGGTGGCGACGAAGCCGCCGGTGATAGGGTCGGCGACGAGGTCGGTCGCGCCGTCGATGCCCGCCGCCCCGCCGACGCCGTCGGCCAGGCGTTGCAGGAACGTCAGCCGCCCGCCGCGGCCCAAAGCGAACACGGCCCCGGTGTCGTTGTCGCCGCTGGTGGCCACGATGAACCGGGCGTCGCTGCTGATCGTCACGTCTTGCACGCGGGCGATCCCGCTCACGCCGCCTTGGCCGTTGACCGCGGTGCTCAGCAGCGTGAAGTTCCGGTTGCTGTACTCGAACAAGTCGATCCGGTCGGCCCGGGACGACGAAGCGACCACGAGGATCCGGCCGTCGACATCGACCAGCGCCTGCAGATCGTCGTACGGCGTGTTGTCGGGCGCGACCCGGTTCACGGTCAAGCCGCCCTCGAGGGCGAAGAGCCGGCCGGTGTTGTCGGGGTTGAGCTCGTTGTTGTTGGCGACGATGAAGATGTCGTCCAGCCGCGCCGCGGCCGACGCCTTTTCGGTGGAGGCGGTGCCGAAGCCGCTGCGGCGGATCACGCCGTCGACGTCGTTGACATCGAACCGCTCGAAGAGGTCGAGGAACTGCGTGTTGAAGAGTTGGGTGCCGTTCCAGATCAGCTCGCCGATGGGCCGGCCGGTGGCGACGGGCTCGCCGATCTTGTCGATGGTGCCGGCCGACGGGTTGTGCTTGTAGGCGGTGAGCGTGTCGGCGACGGAGGAACTGACGACGACGAAGCCGTTGTCGGCGTCGATGTCGATGATCTGCGAGACGCCGTTGAGCCCCGCGTCGGCCGGGCGGGTGGCGAAGTGGCCGGTGTACCGCAGCAGTTGCGTGCTCGGGTTGCGGTCGTAAGCCAGCAGCGAGCCGGAAACCTTGGAGATGGCGTAGGCCCGCGTGCCGTCTTCGGAGATGACGAGTGATTCGAACGTGCTGACCGGGATGGTGACGTCGCCCTCGTCGACAAAGAGTTCCTCGCTCGGCCCGGACGGGCCGAAGATGCCGAAGCGGGTTTTGAGCACGCCACCCGAAGGTCGCGCACCGCCGGGGTCGAAGGTGGTGTAGACCTGATCGCCTTCGGCCGACAGCGACGCCCCGCGGCCCGGCAGGGAGTCGTTGGTGCTGCCCAAATTGGCGGCCTGCAACACGAAGGAGAAGACCGAGCTGTTCGACGCCGGCGGCTCGGTCGGGAGCACCAGCCGCGACCCGACGACGAACGGCCCCTGCGAGTCCGAGAGGTTGGCGAACTGTGTGAAGCCCGAACTGTCGGCCAGCGACAGCGGCAGGGAGTTGTCGGTGTTGAGCACGAAGCGGAGGACGTCGCGGTTGGACGAGGACGTCGCGCCCGAGTCGATCAGGTAGACGTTGCCAAGCCCCTCGTCGCCGCCGGTGAAACGGGTGAAGCGGTCGGCGTCGAACGCGTTACGCACAACCTGCTGGGCGATAAACCGCCCGTTGGCGGTTGAGTCGGGGATGACGTCGTTGGTGCTTGGGTTGACCTGGAAGTAGTGGTAGCCGCGGCCGGGGTCGGTGGTGGCGATGATGATGCCGGCCCCGTTCTCCGTGGCGTAAACCGACGTAGCCGGCGCACGGCTGCTGCCGGTGCTGCTGGAGGCGACGGTGAAGTTCTGCTCAACAGAGAGCGTGCCGTTGGCGGCGTTGTAGCTGAAGTGGATTACCGAGCTGTTGGCCGCGTACAAGGATCGACCGTCGGGTGACCACGCGACGGTCTGAGATCGATCAAACCGATCGACGCTTCGGATGAAGCTGGAGGTGCGGCGCAAGTCACCCGTCGCCTTATCGCGCTGCAGGATGCGAATGCGATCGCCCGAGGCGACGGCGATCGCGTCGCCGTCGGGGTGCATCACGAAGTAGCCGTTGTCGGTGTTGATGTTCAGGCCCGACTCGGTGTAGGTTCGCAGCGGGAACAGCTCGCCGGTCACATCATCGCGGCCGTACACCGAAATTTCGGCGTCGGTGCTGGCGCCCTCGCGATCGCCGATGAAGTAAACGTGGCGGCCGTCGGGGCTGTGCAGCACGTCGGCCCCGATCGGGATGTTGGCCGTTCCCAGTTGCAGCTGCTCGTCGGACTCGGTGAACTCCAGCGTCTGGGCCACCGCGCGGTTGCGCTGCAGCTCGAACCTTTGGTCTTCGATGATCACCTTCTTCGCCACGCCGCTCGTCGCGACGACGCCCAGCGAGTCGTTGCCCGCCGCGTCGTCGATCACGCGGATCGTGTCGGCCCCGACGTTCGTGAACAGCGTCTGCCCGCCGACGGCGATGATGCCGTCTTCGCTGACTGTCCACGCCGTCGACGCCGAGGCGCGGGTGGCCGAGGCATCGATCTGCACCGTCTCGACCGCGGCATTGAGCTCGGCGAACCGGCTGATGCTGCCGTTGAAGTAGTCGCTCGGGCTGCCGACCAGTTCGAGCACCAGTTCGTCCTGCCCGTCGTCGTCGCGGGCCCCAAGGAAGCCGCCGAAGAAGTCGATTCGACCGCCGAGGTCGGCCACGCGTGCCACGTCGTTGCCGTGCCCGCCGACAATGTTTGTGCGGTAGCCGTCGGTGTTGTTCAGCGTCGCGATGTCGTCGCCGTCGCCGAAGAGAATGTCGACGAGTTCGAAGTTGTCGACGGTGAACGTGTTGCCGTCGTCGAGCAGAATGGATCGGCCGTCGAGCGTGACTTCGCGGGAGACGTCGCTTGCGGAGTAGTCGATGGTGACCTTGTCCTGGCCGACATCGGTCGGGCCGGGGTCGCCGCCGTCGACGGTGACGTCCTTGAGAGCGTTGAGCAGGATGAACTCGTCGTTGCCGTCGAGCAGTTCAAGGTCCAGCGCGTAGTCGGTGCCGTCGACGGTGACGCGGTCGGCCTGGTTGCTCATGCGGGCGGTGACGACGCCGCCGTCGAAGCCGTTGATGCGGGTGGTGGCATTGCCGTCGCTGTAACGGCCGGCCGCGAAGGTGGCGTTAACGGCGGTGCCGGTGACGAAGACGATGGACAGCTGGTCGTCGCCGAAGCCGCCTTCGACGGCGAGGTCGGCGTTGTCGCTGGTGATGTCGTCGTTGCCGCCGCCGCCGAACATGAGGTCGAGGTTGCGGCCGCCCTCGAGCGTGTCTTGGCCGTCGCCGCCGCGCAGGGTGTCGTTGTCGTCCTGGCCGCGGAGCACATCGTTGCCCAGGCCGCCATCGAGCAAGTCGTCGCCCGCGCCGCCGTTGATGACGTCGACGCCGGTGCCGCCCAGGAGTCGGTCGTTACCTTCGCCGCCAAAAAGGTTGTCGGCCCCGCCGCCGCCGAAGATCAGGTCGTCGCCGACGCCGCCCAGGAGCGTGTCGCTGCCGCCGCCGCCGCGGATGGTGTTGTTGCCAAGGCCGCCGTCGGCGCGGATGTCGTCCGGCCCGTTGCCGCCCAGCACCGAGTCGTTGCCGGCGTCGGTGAAGATCGTGGCGCTGCGCGACGCGCTGGCGTCGATCACGTCGTCGCCCGAGCCGCCGCGGGCGACGGCGGTGCCGGTGCCGGTGACGAGGCGGTCGTTGCCGTCGCCGCCGACGAGGCTGTCGTCGCCGGCGTCGCCGTGCAGCGTGTCACCGCGGTTGCCGCCAACGAGCGTGTCGTTCCCGCCGGCCCCGCGAACTTCCACCGGCACGTTCACGCCGGCGAAGTCGAACGAATCGTTGCCGTCGAGCCCGGTCGCCAGGATGTAGTCGATGCCAACGGTGCTGATGATTTGCGAGTCGCCGGTCTTGTCGTTGGTGATGCGGACGCGGTTGCCGCTGAGGTGGTCGACGCTGAACCGGGCACCGTCGATCTCGATCGGGTCGCCCGCCGCGTCGTTGATCACGAAGCCGTCGGCGTCGACGGCGAAGCCGCTGTCGTTCGTGTCGCCGTACCGGCGGTCGCCGGCGTAGGGGCCGGTGTTGAGCCGCAGCACGTTGTCGCCGTCGATCGTCGTCGTCTCGGCGAGGATCGGCGTGGTGTCGACGGCCGCCTCGGTGTAGTCGAGGCCGAAGACGCTAAGCAACTCGTTGAGCGTCAGCTTGACCTCGAACTGCGGGTCAATGAAGTCCTCGATGTCGAAGCTGACGAGGCCGAACAGGATGTCGACCTCGAACTCGAACTCGCCGCCAAGCACCAGCTCGATGTCGAACAGCGAGAGGATTCGGGAAAGGTCCTCGAAGCCGTCGGTAGCGTCTTCGATCTCCTGCCAGCGGAGCTTGCCGTCGTTGTCCGGGTCGACCAGGTTGAACGCCAGCGAGCCGTTCAGGCCCGCCGCCACCCGGCCGCTGGCGACGGCGATGTCCACGTCAAGCTCGCCGTCGACGAACACCGACGCGAACGCCTCGGGCGGGTTGGCGATGTTGGGGTCGGTGCTGCTCGGGTTGTCGCTCTGCCGCGTGTTCAGATAGAGCCCGTCGAGCAAATCGGCCCAGTCGGGGGCGACGTCGTTCCGCAGCGCGTTGACAATCGACCGCAGCCCGCGGGTGTCATAACCGATGCCGAGCTCGAGGTACAGATCAAGTCCGGCCGCGAGCTCGAAGTCGATGAACCCGAAGTCGAACCCGAAGTCGGCCCCCAGGCCGCCGTCGATCTTGGGCAGCGTGAAGCTGACGAGGTTGGCGTCGTCGCCGACGAGCAGCTTGCCGATCTCGGTCGGGTTGAGGATGTCCAGCTTCAGCCCGCCGCCGGAGGAGCTGATGGTGTCGAAGCTGTCATTGAACTCCGCCAGCGACAACCCGCCAACGCTGCCGAGCGTGTCGCTGATCGCGCACGGCAGAATCTTCCGGATCCGCTTGTCCCACACGAAGCAGCCGAAGTTGATCGGCTCGCCGTTGTACTCCTGGAGGAACTTGGTCAGCCCCTGCGACAGATCCAGCACGCTGCCGAACGCCGTGATGAGCTGGCCGACCAGCCCCTCCTCGCCGCCGGCGATGTCCAGCAGCGAGATGTCTTGGCCCTGCAAATCCGACAGGATTGGCACCGGCCGGGTGATGAAGCCTTCCGCCGCGTCGAAGCCGGTGCCCAGCAAACTCGCCACCGGGTCGATGATCGTGCCGACCGTATTGACGATCGGCTTGACGACCGTGTCGAACAGCTCGCCGATGTCCAGCTGCACGTAGTCGAACCGCAGATCGGACAGGTCGCTGACAATCGTCGGGCTGCCCGACTCATCCCGCTCGAAACTGGCGGTCGCGTCGAGCTTGAAGTCGAAGCTGACCTCCGGCAAGCCGAGCCCGCCCTCGACGACGCCCAGGTTCTGCTCAACCTCGTCCTGCACGCCAAAGTCGTTGACGCCCGCCTGCACGTTCAGCCGCAGCTTTGCCTCGGCGATGGCTTCGATGTTGAAGTCGATCGGGTCGATCAACTGCGGCAAGCCGCCCGCCACGCCGCGGCCGACGACGATGCGGTCGAACGTCGTCTGGTCGCTTGCCACCACGTTGGTGAAGTCACGGTTGCCGATGTCAACCGTCACCCGCGCCTCGGCCCGCGACCGCTCGAGCGTCTGGTAGCGAATGCTCATCTGCTGGCTGCTGCGGAACACGAACCGGCCATCCTCCACGTCCACCTCAACCAAGTTGGTGCTCAAGCCCTGCGACTGCAACGCCAACCGGAGCGCGCGGCGGACCTCGCCCTCCAGACTGCGCTCGCCCGCGTTCACATTCACGTCCTCGTCGGCCAGCCCGCTCACGCCGGCGGCTTCGCCTTGGCTGAGCCTGACGTACACCGGCGTCGCACCAGTGCCGCTGCCGACGGCGAGGGTGAATTCGGTGTTGGTCATCAGCCGCCCGTCCGACGGGCCTTCGAGCACGCCGCGAAGCACCTGCCGGCCGCCGCTGGAAGTGCTCGACTGGTTCGATCGGAAGCCCAGCGTCCGGCCGCGGCGGTCGTCGGTTTGGGCACCGGCGCCAACCGGCACACCGCTGGGCATTTGAATCGAGTCGTCGGCGCCGAAGCCGAACTCCTCGCCGCCGAAGACGGTCATTGACGTGATCCGCGCGTCACGTGAGACAAGGTTGATGCCCGGCAGCGTCGCGTTCGGGTCGCCAAGGTTTCCCAGCTGCGACAGGTCGGCTTGGGCCTCGATCGGCGGGAAGAGCGTGCCGGAAAGGATCGGCTGGAGCTTGGTCGTCAGCTGCGCGTTGAGCGTCGTCAGCAGCAGCGGCGTGGTGGTGCCGGCACCGGAGTTGACGTCGATCTGAATCACCTCGTCGGCCTGCCCGTCAAGGCCGAGCTGCAGCCAGAACGTGCCGTCGCCGGTGGCCGAGCGTTTGTTCGGGGCGCTGAGCGTGACGCCGCGGACGGTGCCGTCCTTGGCGTTGGCCGAGAGCAAGCCGATGTTGACGCTGCCGCCAAAGCCGAAGTCGCCGTCGAGCGGGATGTTGTCGCCGTCCTTGGGCGGGGCGCTTTCGGCGACGATCTGGGCCACGAACTCCGGTACCTTCTGTCGGTCGCCGCCCACGTCGTTCGCCGCCGGCCCGGTGTTCAGGTACGGCTTGGGAATGTTGATAAAGCCCGGCAAATTTGGCGAATAAGCGTTGCTGATGCCAAAGCCCAGCCGCACGTCCCACCGATACGAAAGCCGCAGCCCCTCATCAGCGTCGAGGCTGAAGTTCAGGAACGGCGGCAGTCCCTCGATGTCCGGGATGTCGAACGCGATGTCCGTCACCGCGCTCTGCCCCAGATGAAAATCGTACTGCAAATACTGCGTGTCGTTGCCGCCCTCGGCGTAGGTGAGCGTGACGTCGCTGGCCGTGATGCCGTTGCCGGGGTCGATGCCATCCACCAGGACGTTCAGCCCGCTCGGCCCGAACGCGATGAACAACGCGTCGCGGAGTTGCGAAATCGCCTCGTAGTCGTCGGTGCCGCCGAAGAGTTCGCCGACAATGCGGTCGATCTCCCGGCCGAGGTCGGTTTCCCAGCGGTTGAGCTGCTCGATGAGCGGCTGGATGTAGCGGTCCAGCGCCTCGCCGATCAGCGGCACGTCGAGCTCGACGACCGACTCCAGCACGCCCCCGCGGACCCGCTCGAACACCTCGCCCACCGCCTGCTTCAGCCCCGCCGCCTCGACGCCCATCAACCCGCCCAGCGACGGGCCGAGGTCGTTCAGCGCGATCATCGCCTGCCCCCGCGAATCGGCCAACTCGGCACCCTGGGCGTTGCGGAGCGTGAGCTCGAAGTACTCGTCCGTCTCCCGCACGTTGTCGGGCAGCACGGTGACGTTGACCGTCTTGCTCGTCTGCCCCGGCGTGAAGGTGAGGGTGCCGCTGGTGGCTTGGAAGTCGACGTTCCGCTGCGCCCCGATCGGGCCGACGGTCGGGTTGGCGGTGCCGCTGTTGCCGAACGCCTGCACGTCGGACTGCACGGCTTCGAAGTCGACGGTGACGGATGTGCTCGCCGGCTCGTCGAGGGTGACGGTGAACGTGGCCGTCGAGTTGCCGGCTTCCTCGCGAACGTCCACGTCGTTTACCGACAGCGCCGCCAGCAACCGCCGCGGTTCGAGCTTGTCGACCACCTCCGCCGCGGCCCGATCCGCCGCCCGTGCCAAAGCTCGTCGGCCCCGGCTGTGGTGCCACGCGTTGATCGCGTTGGCGTCGGACGCGTGAACGAACGGACCGGCGACGTGGCTCGACTGGGGCATCGGATGTTCTGGTTTGAGTCTGCTAACGAAATTCACCACCACTTGACCGCAGAACTGCAGGCGGTCCCGAAACTGCTGCGGCCTCTACAACCCGCGTCGGCGGCACCCTACCAGAATCGGGGGAAGAGCGAGAAGACAAACAAAGATTTTTCAATACATTCATGAGAAGCGTTGCCCCGGGGGTTGCGACGCCTTGTGGGTGCGACTTCAGGCGTTGTGCCGAACCTCGTTGCACCTTTTGATCCACCTACGCTCGCCGCGTGCGGTTTTTGCTCTCGGCGTTTGGGTCTCACGGCGACGTTCACCCGTTCATCGGGCTGGGGCAGGTGTTGCGGTCTCGCGGCCACGATGTGGCGGTTGCGGCGAGTGCGGAGTTCGTATCGCTCATCGAGTCGACGGGGCTGGCGGCCATCGGCCTCGGCGAGCCGGGCGAGTTCAAGCGGATGGCGAGCAACCCCGACGTCTGGCACCCCCGCCGCGGGGCACCGACGATCTGGAACGGCGTGCTCGACGTCACCGAGGCCAGCTACCGCACGCTGTTTCGGCACGCCAGTCACGACACGATCGTCGTCGGCTCGACGCTCTCGCTGGCGGCGCGGGCGGTGGCGGAGGTCAAGGGGCTGCGGTGGGCCAGCGTGCACCTTCAGCCGATCGTGTTCTACAGCACCACGGCGATGCCGGTGTTGCCCGGCGTGCCGCGGGTGGTAACGAAGCTGCCGCCGTTCGTGCTGGAGCGGGTGTACGACGGGGCCGATCGGTACGTGCTGGACCCGATGATCGCCCCGCGGCTGAACGCCTTCCGCGCGACGCTCGGCTTGCCGGCGGTCGACAAGATCATGCGGGAGCACATCCACGCCCCCGGGCTGACGATCGGCTTCTGGCCCGAGTGGTTCGCCCCGCGGCAGGACGACTGGCCGGCTCAGGCGCGGCTGGCGGGCTTCCCGATGTACGACGAGAGTGACGTGACGCCGTTGCCGGACGAATTGGTGAAGTTCCTCGATGACGGCGACCCGCCGGTGGCGTTCACGCCGGGCAGCGCGATGTTGTTCGGCCGGCGATTTTTCACCGCCGCGGCCGAGGCGTGTCGCCGGGCTGGGCTGCGGGGCCTGCTGCTGACGCGGCACGCCGAGAACGTGCCGGGCGACTTGCCACCGGGCGTGATCCACGTCCCCTACGCCCCATTCGGCAAGCTGCTGCCGCGGTGCAGCGCGCTCGTCTTCCACGGTGGCGTGGGCACGATGAGCCAAGCCCTCGCCGCCGGCGTGCCGCAGCTGGTCATGCCCATGGCCCACGACCAGTTCGACAACGCCGCCCGCGCCAAGCGGCTGGGCGTGGGCGACGAGCTCTCGGTCCGCCGGTTCAAGCCGAAGCCGCTGGCGAAGAAGCTCACCCGCCTCACCAGCGACCCGGCCGTAAGAACCGCGTGCAAGAAGATCGCCGGGAATTTCGACGGAACCCCCGGCACACGGCGGGCTGCAGATCTACTGGAGTCCGTTTTCGTGAACCCGTCCGAGAGCGTGCTGTAGCTGCGGGCTGACGGCCCGCAGTGGACGCGTCGGACGCGTGACAGTGCAACGGGTTGCCTTGTCACTTTGCGAGGCCGTCCACTGCGGGCTGTCATCCCGCAGCTACATGCGAATCCAATCGTGTGCCAGTTGCCGGCGGGTACACTCATGCCCGAGGAGCGACTTCATGAGCGACAGCGACAAACGAATGATCTGGCTCGACGGCGAGCTCGTCCCCAAGGCCCAGGCCAAGGTCAGCGTCTACGACCACGGCCTGCTCTACGGCGACGGCGTCTTCGAGGGGTTGCGGGCCTACGGCGGGCACGTGTTTGAAGAAAACGCCCACCTCGTCCGCCTCTACGAATCGGCCAAGGCGATCCGCCTCGTCATCCCGCACACGCCACAGGAGCTCGCCGAGGCGATGAAGCAGACGATGGCCGCCAACGGCTTCGAGAATGGCGACTGCTACCTCCGCCTCGTGGTCACGCGCGGCGTGGGCGATCTGGGCCTTGACCCCAACCGTTGCCCCAAAGCCAGCGTCTTCATTATCGCCGACACGATCCGCATCTACCCGCAGCAGATGTATGACGAGGGCATGAGCGTCATCACCAGCAGTTGGCAGAAGAACTTTATCAACGCCCTGCCGCCGCGGATTAAGAGTCTGAACTACCTCAACAGCATTCTTGCAAAAATCGAAGCCAACGACGCGGGGGTGCCGGAGGCAATCATGCTCAACCACCTTGGCGAAGTCGCCGAGTGCACGGCCGACAACGTGTTTCTCGTGCAATGCGGCATAATCCGCACGCCCCCGGCCTCGGCGGGCATCCTGAAGGGCATCACCCGCGACTTCGTCATGCAACTCGCCCGCCGCGACGGTTTTAACGTGAAAGAGAAGCCGCTACTGCGGCACGACCTCTACACGGCCGACGAAGTCTTTCTCACCGGCACCGCGGCGGAGGTCATCGGCGTGACGAAGATCGACGGCCGCGTCGTCGGCCAAGGCAAGCCGGGCCCGATCACGAAGCGGCTCAAGGAGCTGTTTCACCGCGACGTGCGCGGCGGCAGCGGCGAAGTTTCGGCGACCAATGAACCGGCGGGCGTTTGATTTCGGTTCGCCAGGGCGTTAGTTTCCCCACCCCGGCCGCCGTGGCCCCGAATGTTCGATCTTTCACCGAAGGACGCACCCCGATGATGATGCCCGAGTTCGCGAAGCTCAAAGAACTGATCCAGGACGCCGAGGACGACGTCGAGAAGGCCTACGGCGGCAACAAAGCGGCCGGCACCCGCGTCCGCAAGAAGATGCAAGAAATCAAGAACGCCGCTCAGGACGTCCGCGTCAAGATCCTCGAAGCCCGCGATAGCGAGTGAGCGGTGGTTGTTGGTCCTTTGTTCTTTGTTCTTGGTCCAAACGAAGAGCGATGTCGCTGGTGACGAAGGCCAAAGGACCAAGGACAAAGAACCAACAACACCTCCGCCATGCCCCCCCAGTTCGTCCTGGATCTGTCGCAAATCGACCTCGACGCCGTCCGGCACGGGCCGGCGGTGATCGAGGAGGTGAATCCCCAACGCGGGCTGATGCGCCACCTCGACGCCATCGTCTGGCACAACGACCGCGGCGACATCATCGGCTACAAAGAAGTCGGCGAGGACGAGTTCTGGGTTCCCGGCCACATCCCCGGCCGGCCGCTGCTGCCCGGGGTCATCATGCTCGAGGCCGCGGCGCAGGTGTCGAGCTTTTGCACCAAGCACATCCTCGGCTGGCCGGGCTTCATCGGCTTCGGCGGCGTGGAGAACTGCAAGTTCCGCCAAGCCGTCGAGCCCGGCTGCCGCCTCTACATCCTCTGCCACCTCGTCGAAAGCCGCCACCGCCGCGTCCGCGCCCAGTGTCAGGGCATGGTCAAGGGCAAGCTCGTCTTTGAAGCCGACATCATCGGCACGAAGATGGGGTAATGCGACTCACCACATCCTGAGAATGCCGTAGGCGTCGAACACCGGGTCAGGTGAGAGAATAGCCACATCAAGTTCCTGAAACTGACAGGCCAGCAGCCTGTCGAATGGGTCGCGATGGATCAGCGGCAACGCCGGTACACGGTTGATCACGGGCAGTGACAGCGTCAGCAGCTCAAGATCGTCGCGACCCGCCCAGCGAGCTGCCAGATCCGCGAAGCCGTCGTCAAGTGGCAGTTTTCCGATGCCGTTCTTGATGGCGATCTCCCACAAGCTGACCATGCTCAGATAGCGTCTTGCCGTCTTGCGCTGCATCACGTCCTTGGCAAAGGACGACAGCGCGTTCGGCCGCGTCTCGAGGTACACGACAACAGCCGTGTCGATCAAAACAACGCGATCGTGTGGTGCGGTCATGACTCGTCACCGAAGTACTCGGCCGGTGAAATTGTACCCGGCCGGTGGTTCGCCGGGTCGAGCATGGGGTCGAGGCCGGGCGGGCCTTCGAACATCTCTGTGACCTCGGCGTCGAGTTTCTTCATCTCGGCCAGCGCTTCGTCGAATGATTCGAGGCGCTGCAGGATGAGTCGCGCCTCGGCGTCCTGGCGGTCGTCCGGCAGCATGGTGAGGCGCTGAAGCGCCTGGTCGAGTAGGCGGGTCATGCCGCAAATGATACCCTGCGGCCATGTGCCCGTCGCTCGCTCGCATTCTTGTCCTGCCATGGCTCGCGTTGTTGCTCACGGGGTGTGCCAGCGTCGAGCCGCCGACGGTGGCGGCGACGGGCGGGGAGCTGGTCGGCATTACCACCGACGGCATGACGCTTGGCGTTGATCTGGCGGTGACCAACCCGAACTCAATTGATCTGCCGGTGCGGGGGGTGAGTTATCAACTCGCGGCCGAGGGGGTGAACGTTGCCAAGGGCAGCGCGGCGTTGGCGGACGGGGAGAGTTTGCCGGCCGGCGGGACCAAGGCATTGCGTGTGCCGATCGAGCTGCGGTGGGACGAGCTGCTGGAGGCCGGCGACGCCCTCTCGGCCAGCGGCGGCGACTTCGGGTACCGGGTGAACGGGTCAGCGTCGTTCGCCACGCCGGGCACCGCCGGCTTGCTGCCGGTGAAGGTGCCGTTCGAGTACGAGGGCCAGCTTCCACTGCGGCAGGCGCTCTCGAACCCCCGCCTGCTGACCAGCCCCGACGCCCGGCGGCTTGCAGCAGAGCTGTTCGGCCGGCTGCTGGGTGGGTGAAGGTGGATTGTTCTTTGTCATTGGTCCTTTGTCATTTGTTCTGAGGATGAAGGAGCAAGAACAAAGGACCAACAACAACCGTATCGCCACTCATGCCCGTCTCCCTGCTGGACAAGCTGCGCGACGTGCCGTTGGCCGTCGTTGATGTCGAGACGACCGGCAGCAGCGCCCGCTTCGGCGATCGCGTGACGGAGGTCGGCATCCTGCGGATCGACCCCGGCGGCGAGGCGACCGAGTACCAGCAACTGCTCAACCCCGGCCGGCGGATCAACCCTGGCGTCATCGCCCTCACCGGCATCACGCAGGAAATGGTCCGCGACCAGCCGAAGTTCGGCGACGTTCAAGGCGAGGTACTCGATCTGCTATCCGACGCCGTGGTCGTCGGGCACAACGTCGGCTTCGACCTCTCGTTTCTGGACGCCGAGTGCGTGCTGTGCGGCCTCGACTTGCACCGCGAGTTGGCCGGGCAGTTCGTGCTCGACACGGTGCGAATCGCCCGCAAACGCTTCGGCCGCGGCGGCAATGGCTTGCAGAAGCTGGCGGTCCGATTCGGCATCGAGGTCGACACCGCCCACCGCGCGCTCGCCGACTGCCTGACCACCGCCGGCGTGCTGGCGAACCTGCTCGAGCCCCTCGGCGGCAACGAGATGGCGTTCATGGACGTCCTCGCCGCCCAAGGCGGCCCCCGCCGCATCGGCGAACGCACCGGCAGCCCACTGATCCCCGAGCAGCCGACCGCCCCCGCCGAGCCGTTGCCGCTGGAGCTGGAAGAAGCTCTCACCAGCCGCCGCCCCGTGCGGATGGCCTACCTCGACGCCCGCCGCAAACGTACCGAGCGGGTCATCGAGCCGATGGACATCAAGCGCGGCACCCGCCCCGACGACGCCACCCTCATCGGCTACTGCCACCTCCGCGGCGAGATGCGCACGTTCAAGATGGACCGGATCGTGGGGTTTGAGAAAGTTTGACGTGGTGAGTTGCCGAAGAAGTTGCGACGCTTCCGGCAATTCACCACGTCACACTTCAGCACGCCATAGTTCTCCCTCACCCCCCAGCGGGCTTGACCGCGTAGCCGAGCTTCTGCAGCTCCGTGACCACGCGGTCCCGCGCGTCGCCCTGCAGTTCGAAGCCGTCGCCCTTGGTCGTGCCGCCGACGCCAAGGGCGCGCTGGAGGTTCTTCAGCAGGCCCGGCACGTCGCTCGCCGCGGCGTCGAAGCCGGTGGCGACGGTCACCCACTTGCCCCGCCGCTTCTCCCGCCGCACCCGCACGTCCTGATCCCCCGGCAACCGCACCGCCCCACCGGCATCCCGCGGACAATCACACTCGTCCACCGGCTTGTCACACCGCTCACAAGTCACCGGCCGCTCCAGCGGCGTGCCATCGAAAAGGCCCATGCCGCAGCGTAGGGGCATGACCTGCCCATCGCTGGCGTCGGGCATCGGACGGCGGCATACTGCAGGGCATGAGCGACGCACCCGACAACACGCTGAACTACGCCGGGGCGGACATGCGGCAGGGGCGGCACGGGGTCGTGACGACGCTGGGTGTGCTGAGTATCGTCTTCGGCAGCCTGGGGATCGCGTACAACCTGCTGTCGGCCGCGGGGACGCTCGTCATGCTGTTGTTCTTCAGCAACTTCAACTTGACGCTGGGGGCGCCGGCGCTGGTCGCGGGGCCGGCGTTGACGGACGCGGAGGTGCGGAACGTGGTGCAGGCGTTGGACGACGCGCAACCCCTGACCGACCCGCAGCGGCAGATGTTGCTGGATGTGCTGCCGACGCTCGACCTGCCGATCGTGCCGGCAACGAAAGAACTGACGACGGAGGACGTGGCCGCGGCCATGCTGACGCGCACCGACTTCAACGACGACCTTGTGTACGACTTTGGCGTTCCCGGCAGCATCACCGTCGGTGCCCAGACCGTAACCATCGAGACGAACGGCCCGAACGGCATTAGCAACACCGTCGCCGACACGACCGGCGTCATCGCCTCCAGCACGGCGAACCTGAACATGTTCGGCGGCGACAATCTGGTGCCGTTCATCCTGCAGATCGTCATCGGCTTCATCTCCGCCGGCTTGGCCGTCCTGCTGCTGGTGGCCGGCATCGCGACGGTCCGCGACAAGCTCATCGGCCGGCGGCTGCACGCGATCTGGTGGGTGGTCCGGCTGGGCATCGCGATCGGCGCGACGGCGGTGGGCGTGTGGCAGTCGCTGTCGATGATGGGCGGGTTCACGTTCAACACCGGCGGCGGCGGGCCGGCGCCGCAGTGGTTCTGGATCGGCGCGCTCGTCAGCGGCTTGCTCACGTTCCTGTTCATGGCCGCCTACCCGATCGCCGTGGCCATCCTGCTGCGGGTGCGGCCGGTGCGGGCGCACTTCGCGCAACTCGCCGCCGAACGTGGGGGTTGAGCGGCTTGCCCGCTTTGACGTGTTCCGGCAGACTGGCGGCATGTCGCAGCCGCCGTTTCTGGCCAGTTATGCCCCGCCGTCTCGCGCGGCGGGTTCGTTGCGGCCGGGCGTGGTGACGACGCTGGCGACGCTGAGCATTGTCTTCGGGTCGTTGGGCATCGTCGGCAACCTCTTCAGCGGCGGCATCGGCGTGGCGCTGGTGGTGGCGTTGCAAAAGGAGCTGGCGTCGTCGGCCGGCGGCGGGATGAGGAGCACGTCGCCGGCCCAATCGCTGTCGGCGGCGGACGTGACGGTGGTTGTCGAGGCGTTGGATGCGGCGTATCCGCTGCCGCCGGGGGATGTGGTGTTGCTGGAGCAGTTGCTCGCCGAACACGAGGTGCCCTTCACCCCGCCGCCGATCGATTCCGGCTGGACCGCCGCCTACATCGACGGGCACATCGACACGGCCGGATTCGATGAGCACTACACGCAGTCCCACTATGTGCTGACCAACGGCAACCACATTTACGTCGGGGCGGGCACGGCCGAGTTTTACCTGTACCCGCCCGACGGCAGTGACGTCACGATTATCGCCAGCCATGGGCAGGACACGACGGTCGAGCGGTTCGGCGGCATCCCGTTTGACCTCGGAAGTGCCATGGCCCTTGTGGCGACGCAGGGGGTGAACGTGCTGCTGGCGATCGGCTTGCTGATCGCGGGCATCATGACGCTGCGGCCGGGGCCGACAGGCCGGCGGCTGCACGTGATCTGGGCGATGCTGCGGCTGGTCGTCGGGCTGCTCACGCTCGGGCTCACCGTCTGGGTGTTCGTCCGGCCGATGGAGCAGTTCCCGATCGACACCGACGTGGGCGACGGCCTGATGGCGGGGACGGTGTTCCTGGTGCCGTGGGCGGTGCTGGGGATGATCTACCCGCTCGTCGTGCTGGGCGTGCTGATGAGCCGACCGCTGCGGGACTGGCACCGGCCGATCGACGCCGCGAACGGGTGAGGCGGCGGTCGCTACGATGGCGGCCGCATGCCGAGTTCGACCTCCACGATTGTCCCGCCCACCACCGTTGGCCCCACGCCCGGCGTGCCGACGCCGGGCCAACCAGCGGTGCCGCAGCCGGAGATCGATTTGGAGAAATACGAGTGGCACGTCGAGGTCCGGCCGATCACGCCGGACGATTTCGACGCGATCATCGAGATGCAGCAGCTCGCGTTCCCCGGCATGGGGTTCTGGAAAAAGAGCGAGCTGGAGAGCCAGCTGCGGCACTTCCCTGAGGGGCAGCTGTGCGTCGAGCTGGAGGGCCGGGTCGTCGCCAGCAGCAGCAGCCTGATCGTCGAGTACGACCAGCACGAGGCGTGGCACGACTGGCGGGCGGTGTGCGCCGGCGGCACGATCAACAACCACAAGCCCGACGGCGACACGCTGTACGGCATCGAGATCATGGTCCACCCGGAGTTCCGCGGCCTCAAGCTCGCCCGGCGGCTGTACGACGCGCGCAAGCAGCTCGCCCGCGAGAAGAACTTGAAGCGCATCATCATCGCCGGCCGTTTGCCGGGTTACGGGGCGCACGCCCATGCCATGAGCGCCAGCGACTACGTCGAGGCGGTGGTGCTGAAAAAAGTGTTCGACCCGGTGCTGACCGTGCAGTTGGCCAATGGCTTCGCGCTCAAGGGGTTGCGGCCGAACTACTTGCCGGACGACAAGGCGAGCCGGGGGTACGCCGCGTTCTTGGAGTGGGTGAACCTCGACCACGAGGCGAAGGACACCACGGAGATGCGGCGGGTCAGCCGGGTGCGGCTGTGCGTCAGCCAGTACATGATGCGGCGGGTCGAGAGCTTCGAGCAGTTCGCCAAGCAGTGCGAGTTCATCACAGACGTCGGCAGCGACTACAAGAGCGATTTCGTCGTCTTCCCCGAGCTGTTCACGACGCAGCTGCTGGCCCTCGTGAAGGCCGAGCGGCCCAGCGATTCGGCCCGAAAATTGGCAGAGTTCACGCCGGCCTATTTGGAGCTGTTCAACGACCTGGCCGTCCGGTTCAACGTCAACATCATCGGCGGCAGCCAGCTGGTGATCGAGGACGAGGAGCTTTTCAACATCGCTTATTTGTTTCGCCGCGACGGCACGATCGAGAAGCAGTACAAGCTGCACGTGACGCCCAACGAGAGCCGCTGGTGGGGCGTCTCGCCGGGCGACACGGTGGAGGTCTTCGACACCGACCGCGGCAAGATCGCCATCCTGATCTGCTACGACGTGGAGTTCCCCGAGCTCGCCCGCATCGCCCGGGCCAAGGGGGCCGACATCCTGTTCGTGCCCTACAACACCGACGAGCGCAGCGGCTACCTGCGCGTCCGCCACTGCGCCCAGGCCCGGGCGATCGAGAACCAGATCTACGTCGCCATCAGCGGCTGCGCCGGCATGATGCCGTTCGTCGACAACGCCGACATGCACTACGCCCAGTGTGCCGTGCTGACGCCCAGCGACTTCGAGTTCGCCCGCGACGCGGTGGGCAGCGAGAGCATGCCGAACATCGAGACCGTCGTCCTGCACGACGTCGACCTCGAGCTGCTCCGCCGCAACCGCGTCCAAGGCACCGTCCGCCCCTGGACCGACCGCCGCCCGGAGCTGTACAGCGTCAACTACCACCAACCCGACGGCACCACGATGAAGGCATGATGAGCTACTCCGCCTTGCGGAGCTTCGGATCGAGCGCATCCCGCAAACTCTCGCCGATCAGAATGTAGGCGAACACCGTCAGGAAAATCGCCAAGCCCGGGAACGTCGCGATCCACCAGTTGAACCCACTGCCGCCGCTGCGGGCTTGGTTGAGCAGCGCGCCCCACGACGGGTCCTTCGCCTCCAAGCCGAGGCCGAGAAAGCTCAGGACGCTTTCGAGCAGAATCGCGCTGGCGATGCCGAAGCTGGCGTTGACCAGCACCGGCGAGATGCCGTTGGGCAGCATGTGGCGGAACAGCGTCGCCGGGATCGACAGGCCCGCCGCCTTGGTCGCCTGCACAAAATCTTGGCCGCGGAGCTTGAGGAACTCCGCCCGGATGAACCGCGCATCGGCCATCCACGACAGCACGCCAATTGTAACCATCATCAGCCAGATGTCCTTGCCGAAGAACGTCGTGACGATCAGCAGCACGATGAGCGTCGGCACCGCCTGGAAGATTTCGACGACGCGCATGATGAGCAAATCGACGATGCCGCCGAAGTATCCCATGATCGCGCCCACGAAGATGCCGATGGTCGTCGAGATGCCGGTGGCGACGAAGCCGATGGCCAGCGCGACACGGGACGCGTGGATCATCCGGCTCATCATGTCCTCGCCGTTGACCGTGGTGCCGAGCAGGTGGCGCGTCGGAACGGTTGCCACTTTGTCCTGCGCTGCCTCGTTCGGTGCACCCCAGAACGGCGGGATAGTGCGGGCGTTGCCGAGGTCGCCCAAGCGGTCGTTGGGGCTGAACGGGATGGGCGTGCGGATGACTGTCGCGTCTTCGGCGTAGCTGCGGAACTCGCCGTACCGCACCAGCCGCGGCGGGTCGGCGAGCAGGTAGCCCACGCCGGCTGAGGCGACGACGATCGCCAGCATCGCCACCAACCCGCCGAGCCCGGCGCGGGCACCGAGCAGCTTCCGCCGGGCGGCGACGAACACGCCGATGGCCCCGAAGAAGATCAGCGGCAGCGCGATGTCGACCGCCGACAAACCCTGCCACAGCGGCGACGACCACCCGCCAGCGTCCTTCACCAACAGCGGCCGGCTGTTGGCCAAGAACGGCGCGAACACGGCGATGACGATGAGGACCGCCACCCACACCAACCCGATCCGCGCCGCCGTCCGGCAGAGCGTGCCCTTGATCGCCATCGCCCACAGCGACCGCCCCGCCTCCTTCGCCGCCGGCACCTCGGCCGGGTAGTCGGCCGGCACCGCGTCTGTTCTCACCGCGTCGGCCGCGGGCGGTTGCCGGTCCGGCACGCCGGGCCGGCCGCCGTGCACCTCGCCGTCGGCCGCAATTGGGCCGACATCGGTCGCGCTCGCTTCGGGACGCGTCGAATCACTCATAGCTCACCCTCGGATCGGCCAGCGCGTACAACAAGTCGGCGATCAGGTAGCTGACGATCGTCAGCACCAGCGTCACCAGCGTGAGGCTCAGGAACAGCTCGCGGTCCCGCCGCAGGAGCGCCTCGATGACGAGCGAGCCCATGCCGTCGATGGTGAAGATCCGCTCCACAATCACGCTGCCGGCGATGATGGCGGGCAGCAGAGCGGCGAGGAACGTGATGATCGGCCCGAGCGCGTTGCGGAAGCCGTGTTGCCACAGGACGGTGCGGCCGTCGAGCCCCTTGGCGCGGGCGGTGCGGACGTAGTCGCTGCCGAGCACTTCCAGCAGGCTTGTCCGCGTCAGCTTGCTCAAATAGGCGAACTGCACGTACGTCAGGCAAAGCACCGGCAAAATCAGATGCCAGATGGCGTCGAGCAGGTAGCCCGTCCGCCACGATCCGTCGGCGGTGTAGCTGGGCAAGAACGTCTGCGACCGCGCCGCCAGCGAGCCCAACTCGCCCGGCGGGAACCAGCCGACGTACTGCTGATCGTTGGCGAGGAAGCCGATGAGCATGACGCCCGCCCAGATCACCGGCACGCTGTAGAACCCCAGCAGCACGGTGCCGGTGCCCCAATCCTGCCAGCCGCCGCGATGGCGGGCCGACCACACGCCGGTGACGATGCTAATGGCCAACGCCAGCGGCAAGGCCAGCGCGTTGAGCAACAGCGTCACCGGCAGCCGCTCCTTGATCAGGTCCAAGCTCGGCCGCTGCCAGACGAAGCTGTAGCCGAGATCGATCGGCTTCCACGGCGGCTTGTCGAACCGAAACTGCCCGGCGATTGGCGTAAAGTCGACCTCACCCGCCGCCTCGGCCTCGGTTTGCAGCTCATCGAGTCGGTCGCTCACCTCGTCGTCGTCCAGCCCTTGCCCCGACAGCGCTTCCCGCCGTTCATTTCGCCACTGACGGCGCTTGCCGCGGGCTTCAACGACGATCGGATCGTCCCACTTCCAGACGTGCAGGCCGATGGGCGAGGCGTTGTTGAGCCAGCGCAGGTACTGGATGACGAACGGGTCGCCCAGGCCGAACCGTTCCTTCAGGTAGGCTTCGCGTTCTTCGCGGGCCTCGGGCCGCAAGTTGCCATCGGCCAGGGCGGTGTCGGTGATCGACCCGGCGGCGAAGTACATGAGGGTGAACACGATGAACGTGGCCCCCAGGATCGTCGGGATAAACAGCAGGATGCGTCGAAGGAGATAACTCAGCATGGCGACAACCCGTGGCCATGCCACGTCGGCCCGTCGGTTCGACCGCGAGTATAATCAAAACACTCCACGACTCACGCCGTAGACGACGCCCGCGTCACTGAGTCAGGGTTTGCTCGGCAGCGGGAATGTACCACGGCAGCACGCCGCCGTTGAGGAACTCGTAGTTGAGGCCGACCGCGCTCTTCTCCACGTTCTGGATTCGGTTGTTGAAGAATCGCAGTGCCTGCCGGTTGAGCAGGAAGGTGTAAGGTTGGTCCTCGTGGAGGATGCGATGCACCTCGTGCCACTTTGGATAACGCTCCTCGGCGTTCATCGTGGTGCGGGCATCTTCAATGGCGGCGTCGAGACGTTCGGACTTGTAGCCGGTGCGGTTGTCGCCGCCGGGAATGGCTTGGGCGCTGCTGAAGATCTGGTACGGATCGCTCTCGATGACGCTCGACCAGCCGAGTGTGGCCGCCTCAAAATCGCTTTGCTTGAGCCGCTCAACGAGCACCGGCCAGTCGGTCCGCTCGGCGATCATCAACACGCCGCCCTCGGCGAGGTCGTCCTGGATCGAGAGGACGATCTTCTCAGTGAAGTCGCTGCCGCCGGGGTACATGAGGTTGAATTCCAGCGGTTCGCCCTCGGCGTTATCAAGCACCCCGTCGCCGTCGCGGTCCTGCCAACCGGCCTCCTCCAGCAGCGCCAGCGCCGCCGGCACGTCACGCGGCAGCGGCTCGATGTCCGGATTGCTTTGCGGTCCGAACGGGGCGAATGGGCCGCTGGCGACGTTGGCGTAACCGCGGTACAGCTCGTCGGCCAGCTTCTGGCGATCGATGAGCAAGGTCATTGCCTTTCGGACCCGCGTGTCGGCGAAGATCGTGGGCGTCTCCTCGTCGCCGTCCCGCCGGATCTGGTTCCAGCCGATGTACGTGTAGCCGCCGAACGGCGTGTCGTAGTTGACGGCCTGGGCCATCTCGGCGATCGCCTCTTCGGCCTTGAGCTTGTCGAAGGTCTCCGGTTGGGCGGCATAGCGATCGAGCTGGCCGTTGCGAAACATAACTTCCTCGGCCGCCTCCTCCGTCACCTGCTTGAAGACCATTCGGTCGAACGTCGCCGCCGGGCCCCAGTAGCGCGGGTTGCGGACCAGCTCCACGTCCTGAGCCGGCGTCCAATCGGTCGGGCTCGGCAGCATGTACTGCCCGCTGCCCATCAGCAAGCCAATGCTCTCGTTGAACTGGCTCGGCGAATACTGGCTGTAAAAGTGCTCGGGCAAAATGCCTTGGCCGCCGGCCGAATCGAAGTTGAGGAAGTACGGCTCGGTAAAGATGAACTGCACCGTGTGATCGCCAAGAGCCTCCACGGAGGCCAGCCGCTCCAGATAGCTTCGCTGCCGCTCGGCCTGCACTTCGGGATTCTGGATCCAGTCGAACGTGAAGACCACGTCCTCGGCCGTCACCGGCTCGCCGTCGCTGAAGCGGGCGTCGCGGCGGAGGTTGAACGTGATCGTCAGGCCGTCGTCGCTCGTCTGCCAACTCTCGGCGAGCTTTGGCTCGTAGTCGAGCGTGTTCGGGTTCCGCTGCACCAGCGGCTCGAGGACGAGGAACTCGATCCAAGTCTGGTAAACGTCCGATGAAACGAATGGCGTGAGCCGACCAATTTTGGTGCCGAAGTTGTCAAGGTACACGCCGCCGCGGGCAAAATCTCCTTCCTGCTCGGCCTCTTGCAGCAGGGCAAAAGTCGGCCCCTCCTCGGCCGACGGGGCCGGCAGTGTCGGCTCGACATCGGCAACGTCCGGCATCACCTGCGGCATGTCGCCCGCCACGGCCGGAGCCGCCCCGGGTTGGCCGACGCCGTAGAAGTTCTGCGTGATCGTCGGGGCTTGGCCGCCCGCCCCGCCGTTGCTGTTGAGCTGCCGGCCGAGCTGGTTGATGTCGGCGGCAAGCTGCGTGTTCTGCCGCTCCAGCTTCTGCACCGTGTCCCACTGTCGATCCGACTGCAACATCGCCAGCGCGACGAGGACGATGAGCAACGCCAGCACGGCGAAGAGGAAAAAGTCTTTGATGCCGAAGCGGGATTCCATGATCAACTCAGATTTTGGCCGATTCCCGCTTGGGGTCAAATAGGTCGCGCAAACCGTCGCCCAGGAAGTTGAGGGCCAGCAGCGTGATGGCCAGGAGCAGGCAGGGGAACAGCAGCTGCCACCAGGCGCTGCTGAAGCGGTCGAAGGCCGGGCCTAGCCCGGCGTTGGCGAGGCTGCCCCAGCTCGGCAGCGGCGCGACGACGCCGATGCCGAGGAAGCTCAAGAAACTTTCCTGCAGGATGGCCTGCGGGATCGTGAGAGTGGCGTAGACGAGGATCGGGCCGACGAGGTTGGGCAGCAAATGCCGCCAAAAGACGCGGACCGGGCCGAGGCCGGCGGCGCGGGCGGCCTCGATGAACGGCTGGCCTCGCAAACTCAGCACTTGGCCGCGGACGACGCGGGCCATGGTCAGCCAGCTCACCAGGCCGATGGCGAGGAACATGACCGTCAGCGACGCCGCCATCGCCGGGCGGTCGAAGCCGAGGGTTTCGAACAAATCTTCGGTCGGCCGTTCGAGGCCGACCTTGAAGAGGATGACCAGCAGGATGTACGGCAGGCCGTAGACGATGTCGACGAACCGCATGAGGGCGGCGTCGACTTTGCCCCCGGCGTACCCGGCGGTCAGGCCCACGCCGACGCCGAGGACGACGCTGATCATCGCCGCGGCAAGGCCGACGCCCAGCGAGATGACGCCCCCGAGCAGGCTGCGGCCGAAGACGCTGCGGCCGTCGAGGTCGTAGCCCATCAGCCCCGGCAGCGTGGTGTCGGGCGGGGCGTTGATGCCGCCGACGAAGGCGTTGTCGTAGAACAGCGAGGCGTCCTCCGGCCCGACCGTCCAAGGCATTGTCACGATGCACGCCAGCACGATTACCAGCAGCACGCCGCCGCCGATGAGCACGCGTGGCGCCCGCAGCGCCTGCCGCCACAAAGCGTCGGGCGGGGTGACCTCGCGCTTGGGCTCGTACGTCGTTCCGTCGGCGTACTCGGTCGCCGGCGGCGGGTCGGGCGGGGCCTGTCTGGTCGTCGGCGGCTGGGTCACGACTTGCCCTCGGCGAGGCTGATGCGGGGGTCGATGATGCCGTAGAGGACGTCAACGACGAGGTTGAGCGTCAGCAGGAAGACGCTGTAGACGACGACGGTGCCGAGGATCAGCGGCTGGTCACGGTTGGTCACGCTGTTGATGAAGAACGTGCCCAGGCCGGGGAGCTTGAAGATCGTCTCGACGATGAACGACCCGACCATCACGTTCGCCGTCGCCGGGCCGAGGAACGAGAGGACCGGCAGCAGGCCGTTGCGCAGGGCGTGCTTGAAAATGACGCGGATGCGGCTCACGCCCTTGGCGCGGGCGGTGCGGACGTAATCGTTGCCCAGGACGTCGATCATGCTGACTCGCGTGAGCCGGGTGATGTACGCCATGGGCAGCAGCGAGAGCGCGATGGCGGGCAGGATCATGTGGCGCAGGTAGTCGGGCAAATTCGTCACGACGTGCCAAAGCTGCTGGCCGAGCGACGGATCGGTCGCGGGGTCCAGGCCGATCGGCCAGCCGCCCAGGGGGAACCAATCGAGCCCGGCGGCGAAGCTGCTGAGTAGCGTCACCGCCACCACGAAGCTCGGCACGCTCACGCCGATGAGCGCGATCGACAGCGACGCGAAGTCCAGCACCCCGCCCCGCCGCACCGCCGCCAGCGTGCCGATGGTCACGCCAAAGCCGGTGGCGATAACGATCGCCAACGTACCGACCGCGATCGACACCGGCAGCGTGTCGGCGATGATCTGCCCGACCGTCTTGTCCTGCACGCTAAAGCTCGGCCCGAACTCGCCGCGGGTGACCAGCCGCACCGGGTAGGTCGTCAAAAAGTCAAGGCTGCTCGTGACGTTGTACCGCTCGCGAAGCTGAGCCACCCGCTCCGGGTCGTTGCCCTCAGTCTGAGCCGAGAACGGATCGCCCGGTGCCACCCAAACCAGCAGAAACGTGATGAGGTAGATTGCCGCGAGGATCAGCGGAAACTGCAGAAGACGGATGGCGGTAAAACGTAGCAACGGGAAGAAGTGATGAATGATGAATTGCGGAGTGATGAATCGCCGAACCTAACGATTGCGTTTCGCGGTTCGGACAGAGGCGGCGAGCATTGCGAGCAGTTCTTCGCCTTCCCGGTGCAGACCCGAGAGCCGAGTGTGCGGGACGACTTCGGCTTCACTGAGTAGCTCAAACCAATAAAGCGTTTCCTCCATTTCTTGAGCCGCCGATTGCACCTTGCTGACGAACTCGGCACCTGATCGAGCTCGACACGCTTCACGATACTGCGCGCCGACAGACGTGCCGCTCCGCAAGACCTGATTGCCAAGTACTTGCCCGACCCGCCGATCCTCAAGATTGCGAACCAGTTTGATCACACGAACCGCGAACCGTTTCGTCCGCGTCTTCAGATTTCCCTGCTTCGGCAACTCATCACTCCCCAATTCATCACTCATCACTTGCCCCCACCCCCACCCCCGGCCCCGTGCTCCGCGTCGTTTGCACGTTCTGCATCATGACCATGTTCCGGGCGTTCTGTGGGATGCCGGTGACGTTGGGGTTCTTGATGAACGTGTTGGTGTAGTGGTACAGCGGCAGGATGACGGCCTCTTCGAGCAGGATGTTTTCGGCTTGGGCGAGCAGGTCGAGGCGCTTTTGCTGGTCGACCTCCTGCTTGGCTTGGTCGAGCAGGTTGTCGTACTCCGCGCTGACCCAGCCGGCTTCGTTGTTGAGGCTGTCGCCTTTGTACTTGTCGGTGAAGGTGCTGACGTCCATGTAGTCGCCGTACCAGCTGCCGCGGGTGATGGCGAAGTCGCCGGCGGCCAGGCCGTCGCCGTCGTCAATGTGCTTGGGCTTGTAGCGGTTCTTGAACGTCGACATCTCGACGGCGTCGAGGTCGAAGGTGATGCCCAAATTCCGCCGCCACTGCCGGGCGAGGTTGGTGGCGATCTGCTCGTGGTCGCCGGTGCCGGTGTTGAACAGCAGCTTCATCCGCGGGAACTCGCCGCCGTCGGCATACCCGGCCTCGGCGAGCAACGCCTTGGCCCCCTCGACGTCGAACGGGATGCCCTCGGGGTGGTTGTAGCCGGGGAAGTAGGTGTCGTTCTTGGGCACGTACACCGTCGTCGGCATCTGCCCCATGCGGGTGATCGTCTCAACGATCTGCTCCTTGTTCACCGCCATCGTCAGCGCCCGCCGGACGCGGGCG
Organism: uncultured Tepidisphaerales bacterium; assembly: GCA_964386435.1. GTDB lineage: Bacteria > Planctomycetota > Phycisphaerae > Tepidisphaerales > Tepidisphaeraceae > CAYLSV01. Next base: position 48,080 of record CAYLSV010000002.1, on the reverse strand, counting down.
TCGGCCAGCGGGTTGGCGCTGCCGTCGGGCAGGGTCGGGTCGGTGTTGAAGCTCCAGAAGTACGTGCCGAACGCCGGGAAGACCTCCAGATCGGTCCGGCCCTGCTGGCGCATGTTGTAGGCGAAGGTGCCGGGGATGTCGGTCAGCCAATCGAGCTGGCCCTTCTCGTAACGCTGGTAAGCGAGTTCGTGCTCGATCGGCGAGACGCTGCGGATCGTGCGGCTCTTGGTGTTCTCGGCGTCCCAATAAAACTCGTTCATCGTCAGGGTCTGACCCTGCTTTAGATCATTGCGGGTCAGGGTGTATGCGCCGTTGCCGACCAGGTTCTCCGGGCGGGTCCACGTCTGAGCGTACCGCTCGCGGCCCTTGTCGTCCGTCTCCTTGAACGCCTCCATCGACGCCTCGTGCATCGGCCAGTAGATGGCGAACGAGAGCAAGTCGGGGAAGAACCGCACCGGCGAGGCGAGCTTCACCTCAAGCTGCCGCTCGCCGAGCTTCTCGAAGCCGACCTTGCTGAAGTCGGCCGTGGCCGGGTCGACTTGGTAGGCCTTGGCGTAAGCCTCGGCACCTTGGACGTATTTCTCGATCAGGTAGCTGTAGTAGCCGCGTTCGCGGAGGTTGCGCCGCCAGGCGAACATGAAGTCGTCGGCCACCACCGGGTCGCCGTTGCTCCACTTGGCGTCGTCACGGAGCGTGATGGTCCACGTCTTGAAGTCGTCGCTGTGGGTGACTTCCTCGCCAACGCCGAGGATCGGCTCGAGCGTCTGGGCGTCGAGGCGGTAGACGCCCTCGAACAGCGCCTGGCCGATCCGCAGATCCTGCATCCACGACATCTGGTTCGGGTCGAGAACGTTCACCTCGCCGCGGTTGGCAAAGACGAACTCGGCCTCGGCCTCGGGGTCGAGCGGGATGTCGGGGGTGACGGTGGCGGCCGGGGCACCATCGCCGCCGCCGGTGGGGGCGTTGCCCTCGTAGGTCGCCTCGCTGTCACAGCCGCCGGCGAAGGCGAGCGCGCCGAGCAGCGGCACGGTGAGGAGACCCAGACGTCGCGTGAGGAGGTTCGGCATCGGCGGCGTAGCTTATCCGCTGTGCGCGGTGGTTCCACAGATGGCGGGCTTGGGGATCACGGGCGGCCGCAGTCCTACTCCGCGACCGCGGCCTCGGTGCTCTCCTGCGGGAGCACGCCGGGCTGGCGGAGGTCGGGATAAGCCGTTTGCACCGGGGCGAGGAACTGCTCGACCAGCGTCTGCACCTGCTGCGGGCCGGTGGCGGTGCTCATGGAGGACCGGACCGTCTGCGCCTCGGCAACGATCTCATCCTTGAACGTAAAGGCGGCAAGCGACAGGGCCGAGAACTCGATGAGCTGGTTGATCTCCGCGGCCCGCGGCCGGGCGTCTTCCTCGGGGCGGCGGGCGGAGAGCAGCGCGATCAAGTCGGACAGCGCCTGCACCACCCGCTGCTCGCGACCCTGCTGCCGCAGCACCTCACCGACTTGGGCACGGCCCAGCACCCGGATCGCCTCCTGCTCGGGCCTGGTGCTCTCGGGCAGCGTCTGCTGGTACTGCCGCAGCCGGGTTTCCATCACCCGCAGCAGCCCGTCGGCGGCGTGCCCCACGCCCTGCTCGGCACCGTCCTGCTGCGCCAAATCGTTCGTCGCCTCGGCGAGCGTTTCGTAGGCATACTGAGCCAGGGCGGCATCGTCCGGGAACCGATTCTGCACCGCGTCGCCAATGGCCGGCACGAGGCGGTCGCGGCCCACGGCCCGTGCGTCCGTCAACGCGGTCGGCAAAATGCCCTTCGCCGCGGTCACGCCCCACCGGACGACAATCGGATTTTCGTCCTCGATGAGCGTGCGGACGGAGCTGGTGAGCTCGGTGCCCTCGGCGACGCGGGCCAAGCGGTCGACGACGACGGCGGCGTTGATCTTGGCGAGCAGATCCTCGCTGCTCAACGCCGGCCGCAGGCGGTTCTCCATGGCCGCGGCGTAAGCCGACAGGAAGCCGGGATCGCCGCCGGTAATTTCGTTGAGCATCGCCTCGCGGGCGGCGGCCACGGCGACAGGGTCGCCGCTGGTGAGTTCGGCGACGCGTTGCTGGACGAACTGCTGCAGCGCCTGCTGGCTCGAGCCGCTGTTGGGGCTCGACCGCACGCTGCCGGGCAGCGGCTGGATGCTTTGGGCCGACGCCGGGGCGGCGACGCCGGTGGCGAGCAGCGCTCCGATCGCCAAGGCGCGGCGCAAACGGTTCCAACTCGGTCGGCTGGTCCGGCGATGATGGCCGGCTGGGGGGTTCGTCGACGCGCTCAACACGCACTCCCGGCGGTGGGACAGGGGAACGCCACGCGGGCGGCCGCCGGTCGGCGACCCGTGGCTTGGGCGGCGAGTCTACCGCGGTGCTGCCGCTGGGCCAAATCGGGGCCCGATCCGCCGCCTTGGCGTAGCATGCGGCGTGCCGACGTTGCGTCAACTGGACGGCTCGCCGCCGCGGGCCATGCTCACCTGCTACGACGTGCTGACGGCCCGGATGCTGGCCCGTTGCGGCGTCGATTACCTGCTCATCGGCGACTCGGCGGCGAACGTGGTGCTCGGGCACCGCCACACGCTGCCGGTGACGCAGGATTTTCTCGACGAACTCTGCCGCGGCGTGCGGCGAGGACACCCCGAGGCCTGCCTCGTGCTCGACATGGCGTTCGGCAGCTACCACGGGCCGGACGCGGTGAACCGAATCTGCCAGAGCGTGAAGCAGACGACGGCCGACGCGGTGAAGCTGGAGGTGACGGCGGCTCATTTGCCGCTCATCGAACAACTCGCCGCGGCCGGGGTGGCGGTGATCGGGCACGTCGGGCTGACGCCGCAAAGCGTGCAACGCTTCGGCCACCGCTACGCAGGGCGGACCGCGGCGGAGGCAATCGACTTGCTGAAACTTTGCCAGGCCCTCGAGACCGCCGGCGCTGCCGGGTTGCTGCTGGAAGCCGTGACACCCGAGGCGACCGCCACGATCCAGGAGCATGTCACGTGCCCCGTCATCGGCTGCGGAGCAGGACCCGGCTGCGAAAGTTACGTGGTCGTCACGCCCGACTTGCTCGGTTTGACCGACGGCCCGCCGCGGTTCGTGCCGCAACTCGACGCGGTCGGCGAGGGTGTCTTGGCGCAAACCGAGTCCATCATTCGGGCGTACCAACAGGCGGTTGCCACGGCCGCGTATCCAGCCGCCGAGCACGTCTACCCGATGCTCGAAGGCGAGGCCGAGCAACTGGCACGGCAATTGAGAACGTTCGGCATGTTTTGATCTTTTCACGAACTCACCCATGATGCACCCTGCCCTGAAGCGTTGGATGATCGCCGGTGCCGTTTTCGGTGCCGGGGCGCTCACCGTGGTCGGCGGCAACACGTTGCTGCTGAATTCGGCCCACCTCGCGCTGGCCCAGGACGTCGACGAAGCCCGCGATCTGCTACAAAACGACCGCGACATGGCGGGCGTCGTCCAGCTGTCGAACGTGTTCCGCACCGTCAGCGTCGCGGTCGAGCCGAGCGTGGTCGACATCACCGTCGGCCGCACCGTCGACGGCCGGCAGGGGCGGATGCGGAGCATGGGCAACGGCAGCGGCGTGATCCTCGACGTCGAGGGCAACCGCGGCATCATCCTGACCAACAACCACGTGATCGACAACGCCAACCGCGTGAACATCACGCTCTACGACGGCCGCGAGCTGCCCGGCACCGTGGTCGCCGCCGACCCGAAAACAGACCTCGCCGTTGTCGAGATCACCGCCCGGCGGCTGGTGCCGGCGCGTTGGGGTGATTCGGAGGTGCTCGGCAAGGGCGATTGGGTCTTGGCCTTCGGGTCACCCTTCGGCTACGTCGGATCGATGACGGCCGGCATCGTCAGCGCAACCGGCCGCAGCACCGCCGACGCTCTGGGTGGTCGCGGACCGGGCATCCTGGGGCCCAACGGTTATGAGCAGTTCATCCAGACCGATGCCGCGATCAACCCCGGCAACTCTGGCGGGCCGCTGGTGAATCTGCGCGGCGAGGTCGTGGGCATCAACAGCGCCATCGCCAGCCGCAGCGGCGGGTTCGACGGCATCGGCTTCGCCATCCCCAGCGAGCTGGCCAGGCGCGTCTACGAACAGCTCCGCGACGACGGCCGCGTCCGCCGCGGCTGGTTGGGCGTGGGCATACGCGACGCCGGCGACGTCGAGGTGCGTGCGCGACTCGATTTGCCGGGCGAGCTGACGGGTGTGCTCGTGACCGAGGTCTACCGCAACGGCCCGACCGGCGACGTGCTGCAACCGGGCGACGTGGTGCTGGCGGTCGAGGGCGTCGAGACGGCGACGAGCCGGGAGCTGCGGTTCGAGATCGCCGATCTGCCGCCGGGCGAGCCGGTGGAGTTGACGATCTGGCGGCGTGGCGAGGTCCGCGAGGTCGAGGTCAACCTCGGCGAGCAGCCGGATAACCTGCTCTCGCTCAGCCAGCCCCGCCCGTTCGATCCGGCTCGCGCCGCGATCCGGCCGCGCGACCTCGGCATCTCGATCACCGACACCCGCGACCGCGACGGCGTGCGGATCACCGGCCTGACCCGCAACACCAGTGCCGCCGCCAGCGGGTTGCTGCCCAACGACGTGATCCTCGAGCTCGACGGCCGCGACATCGATGATGCCGAGGAGTTCGTGGAATTTCTGAACGCCGCCGATTTGGAACGCGGTGCCCGCCTGATCGTGGAAAATCGCGAAGGGCAGCGTGTGGTAATCCTGCGCCACCGCGCTTCCCGATGAAGTGGACTTCGTGAGGTAGCTGCGATGCAACGCATTGCAGTCCGGACGGCGGTGCGTTGCACCGCAGCTACCTGACTTCGTGTGAAACGCCCTCAGTCGTGCCGCAGCGCTTCGATGGGGCTCATGTGGGCGGCTTTGATCGCCGGGTAAAGGCCGAAGACGACGCCGATGAGGCCGCTGATGATGAAGCTGCCGACGACGCTCCACGTCGTCACGCTGGTCGTGTAGTCGGCGTTCTCGCTAAAAAAGCCGGTGATTTTCGGCAACAGCAGCGCCCCGCCGGTGCCCAAGGCCACGCCCATCAGGCCGCCGCTGAGGCTGATGACGCTGGTTTCGATCAGAAACTGCAGCGTGATGTGCCGCCGCTTGGCCCCCAAGGCGCGGCGGATGCCGATCTCCTTGGTCCGCTCGGTGACGGTGGCGAGCATGATGTTCATGATCCCGATGCCGCCCACCACGAGGCTGAAGCAGGCGATTGTGACCATAATGTAGTTGAAGATCGCCTGCTGCCGCTCGGCAGCACGGAGCAACTGGATCGGGGCTTGCAAGACCGCGTCCTGTCGCTCGGGCAGGTTCACCGCCTTCTCCGCAATGCCGGCGATCTTTTCGACCGTCTCGATCGAGTTCGCCTGCAGCCACACCTCGGTCAGCTCGACCTTCTCGATCTTGAGCGCCCCCTGCTCCCGCTTGAACAGCGTGTCGCCGACCACGGTCCGCGAGAGCGTCATCGGCAGGTAGACGTCAGAGTCGATGTCGCGGTCGATAATCGACTGCTTGTCACTCCCGGCTGACAGCCCGGTCGGCTTCATCACGCCGACGATCGTGACCGTCACGCTGCCCGAGTCGGCGTTGCCCAAACGGATGCCCTGCCCCAGCGGGTCGTCGTAGGGGAACAGCTTGCGGGCCACCTCCGCCCCGATGACGGCGACGGCGGCGGCGTTGTCGTAGTGGTCCTGCGTGAAGTACTGGCCGCGGGCGAGCTCGAGGTTGATCGTCTCGAACAGCTCCGGCGTCGTGGCGATCGTGTTGGCCGTCGGGGCCCGCGTGTCGCCGCGGATCACCGGCTGCCCGGTGTCGCGCATCGGCACGACGTACCGCACGCCGGGCACCGTCTCGAGGCGCGCCAAATCCTCGCGCGTCAGGCCGTAGATCGACATCCGGCTCTGGTTGCCGGCCTCGGTGCTCTCGGGCGGCAGCGTGCTGCGGATGACGATGTTTCGCGGCCCCAACCGATCCATCTCCGCCCGCGCCTGCTCCTTGGCCCCCTGCCCGATGGCGACCATGACGATCACCGCCGTGACGCCGAAGATGATGCCCAGGGCCGTCAGCAGCGACCGCAGCTTGTGCAGCAGCAGGTTACGGAGCCCCAGGCGAATGTTGGCGAGCATGAAGTGGACCACGGCCGATCTTAGTCCGTGGTCCGTTGTCCGTGGTTAGTTGCTGCACTTCTCATCGTGCGTTCGCTGGTGTGGGCAACGCACGACCGACCCCGTTACCGCACCACCTCCGCCAGCAACGCGGCATAGCGCTCCGGATCGACCGACAGCCCCATGACGTGCGGCGCGTCGAACACCTCGAACCGGCCGCCGGCTTGTTCGGTGGCGGCCCGCAGGGCGTCGCGGTCAGCGTCGCTGGCGTAGACGTCATCGCTGGCGGCGATGGTCAGCAACTTCGCCTTGATCTGCGGGATCGTGTTCGTCGGCCGGACGCTCGGCTCGTCCACGCCAGCGGCGGCCAGGGCACGGCGGGTGCTCCACGGCACCGTCGCCATCAACGGCAGCCCGGCCTGCTGCGCGTGGCGGGTCACGGCCGTCACGAAGTCGCCGTAAGGGCATTCGAGCACCACCAGGTCAACGTCATCCCGCCGAACCGCACAGGCCGCGACGCAAACCGCGCCCAAGCTGATGCCGAACAGTGCGACGTGCTTCATCCGCCCCGGTTGCTCGGCGTGAAGGGTGTTGAGCACGGCGTCCAGATCGTCCCGCTCACGATCACCAATGGTTGTCTGCTCGCCGCCGCTGTCGCCGTGGCCGCGGAGGTCGACGAGCAAGAGGTTGTAGCCCAACTCCCGCCACAGCGGTGCCCACGCCAGCGCCCCAACCTTGGCATCGGCGTAGCCGTGGACGATGACGACGGTGCGGTCGCAGTCGGCCAGATCGACCCGCCACGCCGCCAGCTCCAGGCCGTCGTGGCGGAACGTCGTCGCCTCCCACGGCAGCCCCACGTCCGCTGGCGTGAGTCGCCCCAGCGTCCGCAGCGCCCGCGCGTCGTCCATCCGAGGCGGCCGCAACACCCGCCGCATCTGCCCGAGGACCACGATGACCACCAGCGCCGCCCCGACGAGCAGCAGGATCAACCCGAACGTGTAAAAGGCAGCGAGTGACCCCACGGCGGCGAGCGTAGGGGGCGACGAGTTGTTCTTTGTCCTTTGTTCTTTGTCCTTCGTCCTTTGTCCCGACGCTCGATCACCCGTCACCAAGGTCGGCGGGGAACGGACGGCAGAGGATCAATGACAAAGAACAAATGACAAAGGACGAAGAACAAATGACCAACAACAAATGACCAAGAACAAAGAACAAAGAACCCGGCCCCTTCCGTCCGATAAACCACCTCATGGGCCGGTTGATTTTCCTCCTCAGCATCGCCGCCGTGCTTGTCGGCTGCACCTCGGATGCCCCGCCGCCGCGTGAGCCGGCGGTGCTTGATGTCGGGCCGGCGCCGCAGCCGTTGCCGGCGCGGGACCCGCTGTTGACGCAAACGCCCGGCGAGGGGCTGATCCCCGTCGAGTTCGAGGAGCCGGCGGCGGGCCAGCCGCGGACGTACGTGGTGCGGCGCGGCGACACGTTCTGGAACATCGCCGAGCGCGAACTCGGCGACGGCCAACGCTGGCGAGATATCGCCGCGGCCAATCCGCGGGTGCAACCCGGCTCGATGAACGTCGGCCAGGAGATCACGCTGCCAGCGCTTTGAGCTGTCGATTCAACATCGCTGAGGCCCCCACCGCTGCGTAGCAGCGGGGCTACGCCCGATCACCAATTCGCTCGGACAGCGTGCGTAGCCCCGCTGCTACGCAGCGGTGGGGGTTTCAGCGACGTTGTTCGTCCGTAAAGGTCGTCCCCGAATCCTCCCCCACCGGTCGTAGAACGCGGCAGGGGTTGCCGGCCGCGATGACGCCCGGCGGCACGTCCTTCGTCACCACGCTGCCGGCGCCGACGGTGCTGCCCTGGCCGATGGTGACGCCCGGGAGGATCGTCGAGTGGCCGCCGATCCAGGTGGCGCTTTCGATCGTGACCGGCAGGGCCGTTACGTCGCCGGTGCGGCGGTGCGCGGAATCGAGCGGGTGGTGCGGCGTGTAGACGTGCACGCCGGGGCCGAGGAAGACGTCGTCGCCGATCGTGATCCGGCCGCAGTCGAGCAGCACGCAGCCGACGTTCAGGTAGACGCGGTCGCCCAAGGAAATGTGCCTGCCGAAGTCGCAGCGAAACGGCGGCATGACAACCGGCCGCTCGCCGACGCGGTCGAACAGTTGGCGCAACATTACCTCCCGCTCGGCCACCGCGTTCGGCGGCGTCGCGTTGTACCGCCCGCACCACGCCAAGCAGTGGGCCGTCAGCGCCAAGAGATACGCGTCGGGGTCTGCGTAGGTCCGCCCGCTTAGCAGTTGCCGGTAGACGGTGAGGTCGAACGCCGCCGGGTCCGGGCCCGGCCCGATCGGCGGCAACCCTGTCGCGATGACGCTGGCGGTGGCGTGCGTCTCGATGTGCGACAGCGAGACGTCCCACCGCATCACGCCCAGCCGCCCCGCCAGCTCGGCCGCCGCGCCGGTGACGTGCAGCGTCGGCTTGCCCAGACCGTCGCGGACCACGGCGATGTCGGTCCACGCGATCTCGCCCCGCCGCCCGGTGCCCAGAGCCTTGAGCGCCGCCTCCTTCGCCGCAAAGCGTGCGGCGAAGCGCTCCACGTCCCGCCGCCCGCCGCCGCGGCAGTAATCGGCCTCGCCGGGCGTGAAGCATTTGTTGACGAAGCGTTCGCCGTGCTGATCCAGCAGTCGCCGGATGCGGGCGACGTCCACCAAGTCGATGCCGTGGCCAAGGGTCTGCAACTCAGCACACCTCCTCCAGCACGTCCTCGGCCACGAAGATCGGGACCATTTTCGCAACGCCCAGGGCGATCGCGTCGCTCGGGCGGCAGTCGAGCTCGACGGTGGTGCCGTCGGGGCGGCGGAGGTGGATGCGGGCGAAGAAGGTGTGGTGCCGCAAATGGGTCACCTCGGTGCGGGCGACAACGCCGCCGAGCTGGTCGATGGCGTCGGCGAGCAGATCGTGCGTCAGCGGCCGAGGCGGGGCCTCGCCGAGCAGGCGGCGGTTGATGGCCAAGGCTTCCTGCGAGCCGATGACGATCGGGAACTGCCGGTCGCCGTCGACCTCGCGGAGGATGATCACCTGCTGGTCGGCCTCCTCGCTGATGACGATTTTGCTCAACTCCATCTGCACGCTTTGCACGCTCATCGACGTCTCCACAAGGTTCCGCGGCCAGGTTGCACCAACGCGCCCCAACTGGCGACAGCTTGACCGCAGCGGGCGTTTGCCGCAACTGCCGCCGTGGAAGAAACCGTGTAATGTCACGCAGACGCTGCAACCGGCACGACCGCCCCCGCCCGGCGGCGGCCCCGCCACAAGCCGTCGCCGCAGCCCGCCCTGCTGGCCCCGCGACGGGCGGAACTGCTAGCATCGGGTCGCCCGCCATTTGTTACCATGCCGTCTGTTGCCCCCGCCGATACCGCGCCCGATCTCGCCCGCCGTTCCCCCGCTCCGGCCCGGCCGGTGATGGCCGAGATAACCCGCCAGCGAACTCCCGCCCCGGTGGTCGCGGCTCCCGACGTGCCCGAGCACCTTGCCGTGAAAGCTCCGGTCATCACGAAGTTGTCGATCGTCATCCCGGTCTACAACGAGGCCGAGACGGTCCAGACGCTGGTGAAGCTGGTCGTCGACGCCCCGCTGCCCGAGGGCGTGGGCCGCGAGATCATCTGCGTCAACGACGCCTCCAAGGACGGCACGGCCGCCAAGCTCGACGAGCTGCCGACGCTGTTTCCCGACACCGAGTTCCGCATCTACCACCAGCCCGAGAACCGCGGCAAGGGCGCGGCCCTGCGGCGCGGGTTCGAGGTGGCCGGGGGCGAGGTGGTGCTCGTGCAGGACGCCGACATGGAGTACGACCCGCAGGATTACCCCAAGCTGCTGGGCCCGATCCTCGAAGGCCGGGCCGACGTGGTTTACGGCAGCCGGTTCATCGGCGAGCCGCACCGCGTGCTGTACTTCTGGCACTCGATGGGCAATCGGTTCCTGACGACCATGTCGAACATGTTCACCAACCTGAACCTGACCGACATGGAGGTCTGCTACAAGGTGTTCAAAACCGACGTGCTGCGCCGTTTGGACCTCAAGTGCGACCGCTTCGGCTTCGAGCCGGAGGTGACGGCCAAAATCGCCAAGATGCGCCCCCGCCTGCGCATCTACGAGGTCGGCATCGCCTACTACGGCCGCAGCTACGAGGAGGGCAAAAAAATCACCTGGAAGGACGGCATCAAAGCCATCCTCGCGATCATCCGCTTCCGCTTCACGGACTGAACCACGAGTGCTCACCCCACGTGGGCACCGCACGCGTCCGATCGTCGCTAACACCCCAATTGCCACGCAGTCCCGCTGCTACGCAGCGGTGGGGGTGCCAACGACGAGCGGAGAGTGCTCAAGTCAAACCGGGCCAATCCGCGTCGCCGCGGGCCGTCTCGTAGGCCTGCTTGATTTGAGCGACCGCGTCAACCGGCAGCGGGCCCTTCTTCACCGCCGCGACGTTGGCTTCGGCGTGCTCGGCGTTGGTGGTGCCGATGATCGCCGTGGTGATCGGCTGGGCGAGGGTGAACCGGAACGCCAGCTCCGGCCAATCATCGCAGCCGAAGTCGCCGGGCTTGACGTCCATCTTCGCCAGCCGCTCGGTGTAATCCTTCGCGTACTGCTTGTAAATGCCCTGCTGGTCGGCCAAGTCCTTCCATGCCGCGTTGGCGATCGGCCGCTTGGCGATCACGCCCACGTCGTGCTGCGTCGCCTTTTCGATGCCGGCGTCGAGGTTCGCCTGATCCACCAAGCTCACGCTCGTCTCCAGCACCGCCACGTCCGGCAACCGGCAGGCGAAGGCGGCCTCGTCGTTGTCGCCGCTGTAGCCGCAGTGGACGATTTTGCCCGCCTCCCGGCACTCGACCAGCGCCCCCAGCGCCTCGTCGGCCTCCAACACGTCCATCGGGCAGCTGTGCAGCAGCATCACGTCGATCCGGTCGGTCTTCATCGCAACCAGCGCGTCGTCGACGTGTTGCTTGATGCCAGCCTCGGTCCAGTCGTGCTTGCCGCCGGACATCGCCCCGACCTTGCTGACGAGCACGAAATCGTCCCGCCGATCGGCGAAGTGCTCGCCCATGAACTCGTGGCCGCCGCGGTACATCGTCGCCTGGTCGATCAGGTTCACCCCGGCATCCAGCAGCGTGTTCAGCGTCTGGGCCGTCTTCTCCTGATCGGCCCGCAGGAAACTCGCCGGGGCGCCGCCCCACCCGAGGACCGAGACGTCGTGACCGGTTTTACCAAGTTTGCGGCGCGGGAGATCGCTCATGCCCGACCGTAGCAATACCCTCGCCGCATGGACGGCTTGCCGATCGTTTTGAACGTCCGCGGCTGGCCGTGCCTCGTCGTCGGGGCCGGCCCGGTGGGCGTTCGCAAGGCGCGGCAACTGCACGAAAACGGGGCGGACGTGGCCATCGTCTCACCCGACATGCCCGCCGATCTGCCCGCCGGATTCCGGCAAATCGCGCGGCCGTTCGAGCCCTTCGACCTCGACGGCATCCGCCTCGCCTTCGCCGCCACCGACGACCCGGCCGTGAACGCCGACATCGTGGCACGATGCCATGCCCGCGGCATCCTGGTCAACCGCGTCGACGCCGGCGCGAGCGACTTCCGGGCGTTGGCCGCGTGGCAGGAAGGTGACCTGCTGATCGCCGCCTCCGCCGCCGGCGCCGCCCTCTCCGCCCGCTTGCGCCGCGACCTCGTGGCAAGCCTCGATCCCCGGTACCTGACCCTCGCCACCATCATGGCCGAGTGGCGCCCGCGGCTGGTGGCGGCAAGCCGGCCCGACCTCCTCAAGTGGCTCGGCAGCGACGAGGCCTTCGAGCTTGCCCGGGATGCGGGCGTGCTCCGCCAACAGCTCGCCCAACGCCTCGCGGCTGACAAGTAGCTGCCGCAACCACGCCGCGCAGCACATGCCTCACCATAACGCCGCGGGGGGCGCCGATGCACTCGGCTTGTGGCCGGGCACAGCGATACGACGGGTCGGTCGACCGTGACTGCCATGCGACAATGTTGCCCAATGGAGGTGCGTCCGCTTGTGATGAGACGCCATCGCAGTTATACATCGCGAACATGATCCACCTCCGCTTCAATGCCGTCGCCCGCCCCGCACTGCTCCTTGCCGCGTTGGCCCTTGCCGGGGCTGCGCCGGCGACGCGGCCGGCCGACGTCTCGCCCGCCGAGTACGCCAACGACACGTTCGAGAACGTGCTTGACGACGCCGCCCTGCTCGACGCCCTCCGTGACGGCGGCCACGTCATCTTTTTCCGCCATGCCCAGACCGAGAAGGACTACGCGGACCAAGTGACCGCCGACGTCAACGACGGCAGCACCCAACGCGTGCTCAGCGAAGCGGGTTGGCACCAGGCCAAGGCGATCGGCGAGGCGTTTGGGGCACTCGACATCCCAGTCGGCGATGTGATCAGCAGCGAGTACTTTCGTGCCTGGCAGACCGCCGACCTGGCGTTCGGTCGGTACGAGAAGAACCCCGCCCTCAACTTCTGGCCCGCCGAGGAGTACACGCCGGAGCAGGTGGCAACCGTCCGCGCCCGCGTCATGCCGCTGATGACGGCCGTCCCCAACGCCGGCCAGAACACCGTCCTCGTCGGCCACGACGACCCGTTCGAGGCCGCCACCGGCATCTACCCCGCCCCGCAAGGCGTCGCCTATGTCCTGCGGCCCAACGGCGAGACCTTCGAAATCCTCGCCCGCCTGCCGAGCGAGCGGTGGACGGCGATGGTCGCGGAGTAAGCGGGCAGCGAGCGAGCCGCCGTACCTCCGTTGCGTGGCGGCGGGGCTGATCCCGCGGTGGGCGTCCGGCTTGTAAGATGGTTCCATGGACATCCTCAACGTCGTCCTGGGCACGCTGGTCGGCGTCGTGATCCTCGTCATCCTGGCGAAACTCGCCCAGCGGCGGATGTTTTACCCGGTGCCCGGCCGCTGGCCGACGACCGGGCGCGGCGAAGTGTCGACGCTGCTGCGGGAGCTTGAAGAGGTGCTGGCCGAGCGGGCCCCCGACGTGCTGGCGGCGCTCGATCCGGGGCTGGAGCCCGCCGGGATCGACCGCCTCGAGCGGCAACACGGCTTCCGCCTCACCCCGGCGCTGCGGGCGCTCTACGGCTGGCGCGACGGCGGCGCCGAGGGCGTCGCGTTGGTTCCGGGGCATCGGTTCCCGCCGCTGGGCGAGGTGGTCGAGCGGCGGCAGGCGATGCGGCAGCCGGGCGATACGCCGTGGATCGGCCGGGTAATCGGGTGGTGGTTTATCGCCCACAGGCTCGACTGGCTCGACGTGCTGCCGGACGGGGCGGGCGACGGCTACTTCTACGACCCGGCCCGCCGACGCCGGCCGGGGTCGTTCTTCTTCCACTTCACCGAAACGGCCGAGTTCGTGTTCTTCCCGTCGTTCGAGGATTTCCTCGCGTTCGTCATCGAGTGCTACGAGCAGGGCCTGTTCCGCGTCGACGGCCGGGGCAAGCTCGTGGAGGATCACGACGCAACTGCCGAGCTGGTGCAGGAATACAGTGTCGAGGCGTGACGCGGCGGAGGTCCGGCCGGCCGCGACTCACGCCAAGCCGAGGGCGGCAAGGAGGTTGTTGAACTCCTCGAACGTCAGGCTGCCGCCGGTGGCGCCGGGGTGGCCGTGGGCGTATTCGCCGCGTTGGTCGGGCAGGGCGTCTTTGAGCAGTTGGCGGAGGTCGCGGCCGTCGCCGCCGCGGAGGGCGAAGTTGACGCGGCCGGGCAGGTAGTCGTCATTGGCCGCCAGGACAGCCTTGCCGGGCAGGCGGCGAAGCCAGGTTTGGGCGACGAGCGGGTGGACCTGATACGGGCTGCTGAAGCGGATGAGGGCCACCTCGTCGCCGACCTTCGGGGCCGTCTTGATCACCGCGTCGAAGCCGGCGCGGTACTGCTTTTTCGCGTCGTCGAGTTCGGCAATGCGCTCGTCGGCGAGGGCGGCCTTCGGGCTGTCGTGCTCGACGAGCAGCGCCAGCGCCGTGCGGACGGCCGGGTGCGGCTCGATCGGTTTGGCCGGGTCGTTGGGCAACCGCCGCGGCGCGTTGACGAGGCTGACGAGCTTCTTGACGTGCGTCTTCACCAACTTCTCGCCCTCGCTCGGCTGGCACTCGGGCAGCTGCAGCCCGGCGTCGCCATAATCGCCGCACGCCCCGACCGCCGCCAGCCACGCCGGCGCGTCCGGCAACAGCCGCCGCATGAGAGCCGACGTGCTCGGCGTCGGCGTCTCGCCGAACCCACTGACGACAATCTGCCCCACGCCCGCCTCGGCCTCGGGCGCATGGTGATCCACAAACAGCGCCGGCCGCTCCAACCGCCGCACGCCCTGATCCAGAATCGCCACCACCCCCGCCGGCAGCTCAACGGTGTACGGGTTCGCCCCCCGCCCCAGCAGCACGGCATGGACCGCCGCCTCCCCGCGATGCCGCAACGCGATGGCTCCCGCCGAGAGCCCATCCGCATCCGTGTGCGGCAACACCGCCACGGCCTCCCCCAGCATCGTCACGGCAGCATCACGCTCGGCATCGGTCATGCGAAAACGTCAGCAAGACCCGCGCCTTCCTGAAGTCCGAGCACGACGATGTAGCTGCGGGCTGACAGCCCGCAGTGGCGGCGCTCAACGCACAAGTATTCATCGCTACACGCAAGTCGCTGTACGTTTCCACTGCGGGCTGTCAGCCCGCAGCTACGAGTCTCGATCGGAACCAGCCGCGTCGGTTGGGATGCCGGCGAGCAGATCGGCCAAAGTGACGGTAAAGCCGGGCAGGACGTCCTCGCCGTCAAGGGCGTCGGTGTCGGTTAGCACGGCGGCGGGGCCGACCTCGTGGCGGTGGATGGCGACGGTGCGCCGGCGGCGGTCGATCTCGGCGGGCGTGTTGCTCTCGCTGAGAACCTCGACGATGAGGTCCGGCGACAACGTCGGCACCGGCTCATCGCGGATGGGCAGACGAGCATTGCGGGTGAAGGTGACGTCGGGCAAGCGGATGTTGCCGCCGGCGACACGCATCTGTGCGTCGGCCCCATTCACTAGACCAAGGTTGTGCTGCCTGGCATACGGCCGCATGTGCGAGATGAGTTTTGCGGCGACATTCCCTTCCCGAAATCCCGTGTCCTTCTCCACCAGTGTGTGGTCGATCATCTCGGTCGGTTTGTGCCGCTCGCCGTACTGGAGGCAGTCTTGCTCCGTGGCCGTGCCGGGCCAGGGGTTGAAGACGATGCGCTCCAGCGGGATGCCGCCCAGGGCGTCGACGAACTCGCGGTTGTTGGCAAACCGCCGGCCCTGCGCGGGCGGGGTCGGCGTCGAGGCGACCGGGGGCGTGAGCCTTGCGGCCATGATGGGATGATAACGAGCGAAGGACGAGAGCAATCGAACGGTGTGAGGTAGCTGCGGCCCCGCGGGCCGCAGTGGCGATGTTCGACGACCGAAGCAATCTACAACGCTCAGGGGCCTCGACGCCCCCACTGCGGCCCGCGGGGCCGCAGCTACCTCGGCTTGTCGACGCCTACGCCGCCTCCTCACTCACCTCTTCGCCCTCAACTTGCTCGTTCGCCGTGTCGAACGTGAAGTGGCCGCTGGCTTGGTCGGCGTCGATCCGCACGGTGGTGCCTGGCGGGTACTGGCCGTCCAGGATGCGCTGGGCCAGCGGGTTCTCGATGCGTTGCTGGATGACCCGCTTGAGCGGGCGCGCGCCGTACTGCGGGTCGTGGCCTTCGTCGCCGAGCTGCTTGACGGCGGCCTCGGTGAGGGTCAGCTTCAGATCGCGGTCGGCCAAACGTTGCTCCAGGCGTTCGAGCTGGATCTTCACGATGCCGGTGAGGTGCTCGCGGCTGAGCGGCTCGAAGACGATCGTGTCGTCGATGCGGTTGAGGAACTCCGGGCGGAAGGCGAGTTTGAGCACGTCCTTCACGGCCGCCTCGACCTCGAAGTCGGGGGCGCCGTCCTTCGTCAGTTCCTGAATCTTGTCGCTGCCGAGGTTGCTCGTCATGACGATGACGGTGTTCTTGAAGTCGACGGTGCGGCCCTGCCCGTCGGTCAGGCGGCCGTCGTCGAGGACCTGCAGCAGCACGTTGAACACGTCGCGGTGGGCCTTCTCGATCTCGTCGAACAGGATCACGCTGTAGGGCCGGCGGCGGACGCTCTCGGTCAGGCGGCCGCCCTCTTCGTAGCCGACGTAGCCAGGGGGTGCACCGATCAGGCGGGCGACGCTGTGGGGCTCCATGAACTCGCTCATGTCGATGCGGACCATGGCGTTCGCGTCGTCGAACAGGAACTGGGCGAGGGCCTTGCAAAGCTCCGTTTTGCCGACGCCGGTGGGGCCGAGGAACAGGAAGCTGCCGATCGGCCGGTCGGGGTCGCCGAGCCCGGCGCGACTGCGGCGAACGGCGTCGCTCACGGCGCGGACGGCCTCGTGCTGGCCGATGACGCGGGCGTGCAAGCGGTCCTCCATTTTGAGCAGCTTGTCCCGCTCGCCCTCGAGCATGCGGCTCACCGGGATGCCGGTCCAGCGGCTGACGATCTCGGCGACGGCCTCGGCATCGATCTCCTCCTTGACCAGCGCCTCGCCGCGGGCCGTCAGCTCGCCGAACCGCTCGTCGGCCTCGGCGATCTTCTTGCGCAGCTCGGGCAGCTCGGCGTATTGGATCTTCGCGGCCGACTCCAGGTCGCCCCGCCGCTGGGCCTGCTCCAGCTCGATCTGCTTGGCGTCGAGCTGTTCCTGGGCCGTTTTGACGGTGTCGAGCACGTCCTTCTCGTTCTGCCAGCGGGCGGTGAGTTCGCGGTCGCGCTCCTGAAGCTCGGCCAGCTCCTTGCTGATTGCCTCGACCTGGCCCTTGCTGGCGTCGTCCTTCTCGTTCTTGAGCGCCTCGACGGCGATCTGCTTTTGCATGATCTGCCGGCGGAGCTCGTCGATCTCCTGCGGCATCGAGTCATTCTCGATCCGCAACCGACTGGCGGCCTCGTCGATCAAATCGATGGCCTTGTCGGGCAGGAAACGGTCGGCGATGTAGCGGTCCGAAAGCTGGGCCGCGGCGACGAGCGCGCCGTCGGTGATGCGGATGCCGTGGTGGGCTTGGTAGCGATCCTTGATGCCGCGGAGGATCGAGAGCGTGTCCTCGACGCTCGGCTCGCCGACGTAGACCGGCTGGAACCGGCGCTCCAGGGCTGCGTCCTTCTCGACGTGCTTGCGGTACTCGGCGAGCGTCGTTGCGCCAATGCACCGCAACTCGCCGCGGGCCAAAGCCGGCTTGAGCAGGTTGCCGGCGTCGGGCGAACCCTCCGTCTTGCCGGCGCCGACGATGGTGTGCAGCTCGTCGATGAACAGGATGATCCGCCCGTCGCTGCGGGAAACCTCCTGCACGACCGCCTTCAGGCGTTCCTCGAACTCGCCGCGATACTTCGCCCCGGCCAAGAGCGCGCCGAGGTCGAGCGCGACGACCTTCTTGTCTTTGAGCGTTTCCGGCACGTCGCCGTTGACGATGCGGACGGCCAGCCCCTCGACGATGGCCGTCTTGCCGACGCCCGGCTCGCCGATGAGGACCGGGTTGTTCTTGGTCCGCCGCGCCAGCACCTGCATGGTGCGGCGGATTTCCTCGTCGCGGCCGATTACCGGGTCGATCTTGCCCTGCTTGGCCAATTGGCAAAGGTCCTTGGCGTACTTCTCCAGCGCCTGGTACTTCGCCTCGGGGTCCTGGTCGGTCACCCGCTGGTTGCCGCGGACCTCGGTGAGGGCGGCCATCAGCTTGTCGCGGGCGACGCCGCTCTGCTTGAGCAGCGTGGCGGCGTCGGACTCCACCTTCAAGAGTGCCAGCAGGACGTGCTCGGTGGAGACGTACTCGTCCCGCATCGCCTCGGCCTCCTGGTGGGCGGTGCGGAAGACCTCCTGCGACTTCGCCGCCATGCCCGTTTGCCCGCCGCTGGCCTGGGGCAGCGCGGCGAGCTTCTTGTCCAGCGCCGCCGACAGCGACGGCAGATCGGCCCCCACCTTCTGCAGCACCGGCCGCACCACCCCCTCCTCCTGCCCCAGCAGGACCGAGAGCACGTGCACCGGCTCGATCTGTGGGTTGCCCCGCGACTGCGCCGCCTCCTGAGCGGCCATGACGGCCTCCTGGGCCTTGAGCGTGAACTGTTGGATGTTGATTGCCATGCCGGGGACGGATCAACTTCCGTGCCAGCACATGACGCCCCTCACGCCCCGTGAAGCGACCTTTGCCGGCAAAGAATCTGCCAAACTGGCAACGCCGAGCACGCTCGGCAGGGCCTGAACTGGCTCACAGTCGGCAGCAATCGCATCACCGATCGCCTTGATCACGCTTCTCATGACAAGGTCATCCAGTCGTCCGAGGGGCGGTCCGTCCAGTTGCTCTACAGCCGCGGTAGCCATCGTTTCGCACTGGACCACGCAATCGCGGGAAAGCCCAAACTCGCCAGCGCGCAATGGGACGCAGTTGCGAAGCCGTCGCCGCTGTTCGAACCGCCCGCTGGTGATGAGCACCACCATGATCCGCCCGCCGCGGTTGAGTGCGTCACGGGAAACGACCAGCACCGGCCTTCGGCCCGCCCCATTCGTCGCGGCGTGGTATATCTCGCCCTGTCGGATCATCCGTCTCCCTTCTCGTCCTCCATCGCGAACCGTTCGAGGTTCTTCATCGACCACCGGGCGAAGGCGTTCAGCTCCGCCTCCACCTCCGGATCCTCCTCCTCCGCCAATGCCACCGGCACCAGCCGGAACCGTAATTCGCCCCGCTCGTCGACAACATCCACACACCCATCCCCCCGGCGGCGGCGGCTTGCCGGAGCTGCTCATCGGTCAAGGTCAGCGACATCGCATGTCTATCATAGCTAAAGCCGCCTGCGACGACCGCAACGCCGCGGCCAGCCAAGGGGCCTTGCGCTGAAGACATACACGCGTCACGTCAGGGCGCGTCAGAACTGAGGAGTTGTCACACCGCCCGGTGATCCCGGCCACCTCGTCGAGATCAGGATGGGTCTGCACGAGCACGAGGTGGAAAGTCGTAAACGTCAGGCGCCTTCATCCTGCTTAGCCGTGAAGTGCGAGCAACTCTTGTGTCTCGCCGCAGTTGATTGGCGTGCTGTTCCGGGCTTACTCCCGGTCATGTGTGCAAAACATGCAGCCGCCACGACTGTTGAGCGGGCATAGCAACTCACCGGAGATGTGAGCCCGCGTGTTCACGTTCACGAACTGTCAGCCGTGAACGACCGCCTCATCGATGGCGGCTCAGATGTGCCCTCGGGGTGCTTCCCCCGCCGTCCCTCACGCTCCCTTGCCGCCCGCCTCGCCCTTGGCCCAGCCGCCTTGATACATCAGACCCACCACCAGCGGCACCAGCAGCGCGATTGGCAAAATCAACGGCTGATCCGTTAGCGCCTTCACCGTCGCCGACGCCGCCCCCTCGTGCTGCAGCGTCATGCCCAGAATACCCAACACCAGCATCACCGCCCCCTGCACGCTCATGAACAGCACCAAGCTCGTTCGGTACAAAACCAAACTCAACATCCCCAAGAATACCGCCCCGATCAATCCGCCGGCCAACGCGTAGGTCGGCTCGTGCCCGGTGCCATTCCACACCGCCACGCCGATCACAAAACCCAACACCCCGCCCAGCAGACACACCGCCCACCGCAGCGCCGGCCAGGTCGCCGCCCCGGCCGCCAAGCCGCCGACCACCGCCCCCGGTATCGGCTGCTCGAATGTCCCGCCCACCACCACGCCGAGCCAGATGCCCGCCGCGATGGCGTTGAGGATCACGAACCACTTGAACGCCGTGTAGCCGAACAGCAGGTACACCACCCCCAGCACGATGAGCAGCGCCGCCACCCCCGCGTGCATCGATCCGGCCAGCGTCAACACGTCCGCCTGCCCCGGCCAGTCGCCGCCCATGAACCCGTCCAACCACCGCCCCGCCGACCCCACAGCCGCCTCGGCCTCGGCAGCGACATCGGCCGGCACGTTCGCAATAGAGGCGTCCATGCGTCCGACATCGACGCCCCGCCCGATCCGCCACCAGCCGCCGCCGCGTCCAATAACACGTCAACCACACGCTGGCCGCACGCTGGCCACACCCGAACCAAACGCCAACCACGCTCGAATCGCCGCCGCGGATCCGTTGCAGAGAATTCACCGCCGCATCCGATAAACTCCCATAATGCTCCGCCCCGCCGGCCTGCTGATTTTGATGACTTTCGCGGCCACGCTCTTAATCGCCGGGTGCGTGGCGGAGACGGGGCCGGTCAACTACACCTCCACCCTCCCCGACACCCAGCGGCCCGCGCTGCCACCGACGCCGCGGATTGAGCCGAGGGTGCCAGTCCAGCCCGCCCAGCGTCCGGCGGTGGCCGGACCCGCGTCGGGCGTGCCCGCCCGCCGGTGGAACTACATCGTCATCCACCACAGTGCCACCACCAGCGGCTGCGCCGCCGACTTCGACGCCGCCCACAAGCGCAACGGCTGGGACGAACTGGGCTACCACTTCGTCATCGGCAACGGCACCGACACCCGCGACGGCCACGTCGAGGTCGGCCCCCGCTGGCAGAAACAGAAGTGGGGCGCCCACGCTAAGACCTCCGACAATCGCTTCAACCAACGCGGCATCGGCATCTGCCTGGTCGGCGACTTCGACCACGCGCACCCCACCCCCCGCCAACTTCGCGCCCTGACGCAGCTCACCGCCTACCTCATGGACCGCCACGGCATCCCGCCCCAGCACGTCATCGGCCACCGCGACACCAAGCCCACCGCCTGCCCCGGCCGCCACCTCGACGTCGCCCGCATCCGCCAAAGCGCCGCCGTCGCGGTCGCCCAAGCCCGCCGCGCAAACAACACCCTCGCCGCCGCCAACCGCTAGACCCCGGCAAACCCCCCGCCTACAATTCCGGCCCGGCCGCCCGAACGGCCGCGGACCGGGTCGGTCCAATCTTCACGGGATGTAGCGCAGCTTGGTAGCGCGCCTCGTTCGGGACGAGGAGGTCGCAGGTTCGAATCCTGTCATCCCGACTTCTCCAAATCCTTTTTGGACAGTCGCTTGCGGCGGCTCAGTCCGCCGTCTGTTCTGGCCAATGGAGTATAAGTCGGTAGCCGACTACCGATTCATCTACCCTTTTCGGCACCATGCCCGGCCACCGCAAGCACCGCCAGTACCCGAAGAAGCCCCACGCCAGCGGCCAGGCTCGCATCCGGCTGAACGGGAAAGATGTGTACCTCGGCCCGTGGGGTTCACCCGAAAGCCGGCGGCGGTTCCACGAGATCATGGCGGACGTGACGACGGGCAAAGCGCCGACGTTGAAGCCGAAGCGTGCCGCCGATCCCGATGCCCGGCCGGTGACATGGCTGGTGGCGGGGTTCCTGCAAGGACAGGTCGGCCGGGTGACGGACAGTCGGCTGTCCGGGTTGAAGTCGGCGGTGCGGCCGCTGCTTTCCCTCTACGGCGACCTGCCCGTCCGGGCGTTCACCCCGGCCCACCTTGTCCAGGTCCGCCGACTCATGGTCCAGGACGGCGGCAAGCGTCGCAGCGTGAATCAGCGGGTGAACGACATCCGCGGTGTGTTCAGCTTCGGCGTCATGCACGGCGTCTATGCAGCCGAGATGCACGCCCGGTTGAAAAAGGTGCCGCCGCTGCGGCCCGGTGAAGACGCGGTGGCCGAGTCTATTGCCCGCCGCAGCGTGCCGGATGCCGCCGTTGAAGCGGTTCGGCCGCACGTTGCCCCGCAGGTGTGGGCGCTCATCACGCTGCAACGCTTTAGCGCTGCCCGACCGGGCGAGTTGTTCAGCCTCACAGCGGCCGACCTCGACATGAGCGGCGAAGCATGGACGGTGGAGGTCATCGACCACAAGAACGCCCACCGGGGCCACAGCCGCACGCTCTACTTCGGGCCGGAGTGCCAGCAGGTCATCCGCCCTTTCCTCGCCGACCGGCCAGTGAACGCCCCGCTGTTCAGCCCGACCGAAGCCGCTGACCACCAGCGGGCCGCGAAGTCGGCCATGCGGAAGACGCCCGCCGGCCAGGGCAACCGCCCCGGCTACAACAGCCGCACCCGTGCCGGTGAAGATGCGCCACTCACCCGACCCGCCCGCGACTGCTACGACAAAGACAGTTACGGCCGGGCCGTTCAGCGTGCATGTGAACGGGCATTGCCGTCGCCCGCCGCCGATGAACTGGAAGCCCTTGCCAAAGCGGCTAAAGCAACTCAAGGCGGCAAGCTGACCGATGCCCGCCGACAAGTCTGGGTAGACCGACCGGACCTCGCCGAAGCCGACCGAGCGTGGCGACGTGAACACGATTAATCGCCTTACAAACTGCGGCACACCTGCCTGACCAACACGGCGGCGAAACTCGACCCCGAAGCTGTCCGCGTGCTGGCCGGCCACCGTGGCTATGACATGCTGCCGACCTACGTCAAGCACAGCTAAGAAGTCGGCCAGCGTGCCGCCCGCCAAGTCGGCTAAACCGCCGTGCCCCGCGGCAGGCGACATGCGTCCCTCTGCCGCACGTTCCGCAGCCGGGCGGCCACGGGCATCGCGGCGACGCTACCGGCGCCCACAGCGCCCTCACAGTACGCGCCAGCAACGGCGGCCAGGTGAAGTCGCCCGGCGACGAAAAAAAGACGCCCTGCCGGCCGTGGCCGTGGAGCGTTGTTCGGGGTGTCGGGCGGGTAGTCCGTTCAGGCCAGGCCGAAGCTGGCCAGCACGGCGTCGGGATCGTCGGGAAAGACGCACAAGCCGTCCGCGGGCAGGTGGCCGGCCTTAGCGTGGCTGTCGTGTTCGTCGTCGGCGGGCGTGTTCAGCCGCTGGCCGAACCGTTCCAGCGCCTCGACGCTGGTGACGTAGCTGTAGCCCAGCCGCAGGGCTTCCAGCCGCACGCCGTCCACGCCCTGCGTCGCCCAGCGGTAGACCGTGCTGTAGCTCTTGCCCACCAGGTCGGCCGCCTCCTGCAAGGTCAGCCGAGTCTCCTTCATCAACATGGGGCGGGTTCAGAAGTGGCGGGCGTCGTCGTCATCGGCATGGGCTGCGGCGTTGCCGATGCCAAGGGCGTTGTAGTCGCCGCTGATCGTGCCGTGGCCGATAGCATCGTGCGGGCAGCAGCGGGCCAGGTAGCGGCGCATTTCGCCCTGCGTCGGCACAACCTGCAACATCCAGATGACGCCGGCGATCCGTCGGCGACGGCGGGCCGTCCGCTCTGCCGCACCGGCGGCGTGGACGCTCTTGCCCAGCATGGGCAGGTCGGCAAGGTCGGCATCTTGGGGTAGCCGGGCAGGCGGTCGGGGTGCGGCCAGTCGCCGGGGCAGCGGGCCAGGTCCAAGAGGGGCAGGTCAATGTGAACCGCGTAGCCCTTGTCCGGCAGCGGCCGGCGGGCGGGGGTGGTGGTGTCTTTCATGATCGGGTTGTCCGGCAGGTCCGCCGGTTCCTTCCTTACCTGCGCAACCCAAACCCGCGACAGCGGGAGTAGGCCCAGGCAGGAAGCGCCACCTATCGCCGATGACACCACCCTCGGCAGACGACACCCACAGAAAAGACACACCATCCGACACCACCTGCGGGGAACCCCCCGCAACAAGGCTTCTTTGTCCTGCTGACGCTGAACGACAACGATGACAGCGGCGACAGCCAGACAACGATCAAAAACTTGGCAGCAGCCACGAGTGCAAGACAGGGTGCGACCACCCTCCAGCGACCCCTCCCCAGCAACAGCCCTCCAGCGACGACGTAGGTAAACCGGTCACCGGCCAATCTTCAGGAAAGACAAGTGAGCTCTGGCAGCTCTGGCTGTTGGTGGGGGGAGCCACCTTCTTTCCCTCTCTGCCGCTCACGCACTGCCCGTGCTTCAAGTCTGCCTGTCCGCCGGAGTGATGGTGTCCACCCTCTTCCTGTGTCGCCTCGGTCCACCTGTCGTCCCCCTGCTGATCCGCTTCTATCAGTGCTTTCTTCCCTCGGTTCTCTTACCTGTGCAACCTAATCCGTTGTCGGATGCGTGCGGCGGGGTTATCGGGCCGTCGCCGCGTCGGCCGACGCCGGGCGGGTGTAGGTCCAGCGGGCCCGATGGGTGCAGCGTTGGCCGTGGCTCACCTCGCGTCCGCCCAAGCCCGGGTCGCCGTCGGCCGCCCACTCCGAGACATACTCGCCGGCGGGTGTCGCCAGCACGAACTGGCACAGCGGGCGGGTCAAGAACAGCGTCACCCGCGGCCGGCGGGGCAGCGGCAGGATCAGCTTCAGTTGGAAGACGTGGGGCAGGTCAATCTCCAGGTACATGGGCGAAGCCTATCAAGCGGCCGGCTGACGCCCTACGCCCGTTCCAGGTGCTTGTAGATTGTCGGCCGGCTCGACCCCGTCGCCCGTGCGATGCACGCCACGGCCGCGCCCTCACCCCGCAGCCGGTGGATGGTCGCCACCTGCTCATCGGTCACGGTCAGCCGCCGCCCCTTCACGCTGCCGCCCCACGTCTTACCGACCGCCCGTGCCGCCGCTTGTTCGGCCAGCACCCGCTCGGCCCGCACCTCTGTCTCGTACTGCGCCACGCTCGCCAGCATGTTCGCCATGAGCCGCCCGGCGGGCGTGTCCAGGTCCAGCCCGTCCCGCAGGCTCACCAGCCCCACGCCCTTGGCCGGCAGATCGTCCAGCAGCGCCGTTAGCCCCTTGGCCGTCCGCCCCAGCCGGTCCAGCCGCTACACCACCACCCGGCTCACCCGCCGGGCGTCCACGTCTCGCATCAGCTTCGCCCACCCCGGCCGGTCCATCGTGCGGCCGGTGAAGCTGTCGGCGTACCACTTCGTCGCCACGCCGCCCGGCAGCGACCGTGCATACCGCTCCAAGTCCGGCCGCTGGCTGGCGTGGTCCTGCCGCTTGCTGCTGACCCGGACATACAGGGCGACATACCGGCCATCGTCGTGGCCCTCGCTGTGCTTGGCGTTGCTCATGCTTCACCCCATGACGCCGGCCCGGCCGACGCGCAAGCGGAATCTGTCAAGCCTGATCTAGGTCAGACACCGGACGCGATGGTTGGGGCGTGAGCGTAGGCGTCGACACGATCAACCGTGATGCCGCAATAGCGTCAGGCACAGCCCGACACACCTTGCGATCGGCGTTCGTGCGTTGTCGCTGCGGCGGACGTCGACGATATTCCAGATCGCAGTTCAATCTGGAGCGGACCATCGAATCCCGCCCGTCGTCTCGGCCGCGGCGCTCGTTTGGGAGGTTTACGGGCGTGTCGGGTCGAGGTAGATCGTTTCGCCGCCGCTGTGGCGGAGGGGGCCGTCGATGCAGTCGGCGATGACGGTGGCGACGTCTTCCGGGGCAAGGGTGGCGGCATCGGCGAGTTGCTCACTGGTGAAGACGTCGCGGAGCATGCGCGTGTCCGTCGCGCCGGGGGCGACGGCATAAGCGCGGATGCCGTCGGCTTTGCCTTCGCGGTGGAGGAACAGCATCGCGGCGTTCACGAACGCTTTGCTGGCGCCGTAGAACGCGAGGCCGGGGAAGGCGTCGCGAGCGCCTTGACTGCTGATCGTGACGATGGCACCGTGGGTCTTCTTGAGGTGCGGCCAGGCGGCGCGGGCGAGGCGGAAAGGGGCGGCGATGTTGACGGCCATCACCTGGTCAATGCTCATGTCGTCAAACTGCTCGATCGGCTTCAGCGGGGCGACGCCGGCCGAGGCGACGACGGCATCGATCCGGCCGAAGCCTTCGACGGCGGCCTCGACGAGTTGCTCGGCCGCGCCGTGCTCGGCGACGTCCGTCGGGACGATCAACGCCTCGCCAAGGCACATCTCGGCGGTCTCTTCGAGTTCGTCGCGGCTGCGGCTGGTGGGGACGACGCGGAAGCCGCGAGCGGAGAGTTCCACCGCCGTCGCCCGGCCGATGCCGCGGCCGCCGCCGGTGACGAGGGCGACGGGTTGCTCAGGCATTCTCGACCTCCACTGTCTGGCTCATCGCGTGCCATTCGCCCGGCTCGACGGCGACAGCGTGGGGCTTGATGTTCGCCGTCTCGACGCAGACGAAGTTCGGCCACTCGTCGTTGCCAAGGTCGCTAAGTTGGGCGGCCTTCTCGATGTGCGGGTTCCACAGCACCGTGCTGCGGCTGTTCTCGCCGATGATCCTCACCCGCCGATTGCCGTCGGTGATCGTGACGGGCGACGAATGGTCCTGGTAAATCCGGTCGACTTCGCCGTCGATTGTCGGCTCGCCCTGCTGCCTCACCGTCTGCCCCTCGACTTTGCTGACGTACGTCGTGCCGTCGAAGCCGGCGAACTCGATCTGCCGCACGTCCGCGACGGCGAAGTAGGTGTGCAGCGCGATCTCGTAGGCGCAGACGTTGTCGCCGACATTGCGCAGGCCGAAGGTCGTCGTCAGCGAGCGGCCGATGCGAAAGTGCAGCGACGCCTCGAACTTGTGCGGCCAGAGCCTGGCGAACACCTCGTTGTCGTCGTGCCGCAGCATCAGGCCGAGCAGCAAATCGTCGCCGTCGAAGCGGGCGAAGTCGATGGACCATTGGGCCGTGCGGGCGAAGCCGTGGCCGGGCGAGCCGGCGTCGGCGAACCACGGAAAGCACACTGGGATGCCGCCGCGAATCGCCTTCTCGCCGTCGAAGACGGCTTGCTCGCTGGTGAAGATCACCGGCTCCCGCCCGGCGGGTTGCCAGTGCGTCAGGTGGCCGCCGTGCAGGTAAACGTCCGCCTCGGCCGCGGGCGTCCGCACGGCGAGCATCGGCTGCCCGCCTTGCCCCACCGTCAGCGTGATGCCCTTGGGCAACTTGATCGGCAAGCTCATGTCGCCCCCAGATCGAAGCGGCCCAGCGGGTTCCACTGCGTCTCCAGATCCCGCACCTCGAGCTGCCGGTTGAGCTGCCGGTCCAGATCGACGTACAACGCCAGCTTGTTCCGGGCGACGACGCTGTGCCGCAGCTCCTCGGGCGTCACCTTGGCGAACCGCATCAGCCGGTCCAGCCACGCCGCCAACTCGGTCTCAACCAGCGCCGGCGAGTCCTCCCCCGGCAACAACGGCGAACGCGGCGTCATGCCTCGACCATAGTCACCGAACCACCACCACCTTCTCCAGCAGCACGTAGTTTCGCCCGCGGTACTCGGTGATGCGGCCGGTGATGCGGAACTTCATGTCGGCGGCTACGGCGTCGAGGGCGTTTTCGATCTCCATCAGCTTCAAGTTCGGCAGCACGATCAGCGGCGGGTCGGCCAAACTGCGGCCGTCGGCCTCGAACAGGAACTCGGGCAGGCTGCCGCCGTCGCCCCGCTCGATCCGGCCGACGCGGTCGATGACGAATGTGCCTTCCCGCAGCAACTCCGCTCGTGGCACGCCGGGTGCAACGGCCGGCCCTTGATCGAACCGCGCCCGATCGGTTGGCGTGTCGATCGCCGGGAGCAGCGGCGAGGGGGCGTCGTCAAACAGCCCGTCGAGCGCGTCACCCGGCAAGGCTTCGGCGGGCGGCTGGGACGGTTGGGTCTGCACCGCCAAGCCGAAGGCGAGGCCGCCGGTGGCGAGGCCGCCGGTGGCGAGGGCCAGTTGGATGATCGTCAGGCCGCGCATGCCCCACAGCATCGGCGAAATCCCCGCCGACGCAAGAGGCCCAGCCCCGCCGCCGCCAGCAGGCCCAGCGAGGCCGGCTCGGGGATGAACCGCACGCTCAGCTGCGGTGCGACATCCGGCGCGGCATCGCCGGAACTGATGAAGTTGAACAACAGCGTGTTGCCGCTGGTCGCTTGGCCGCGGAACTGGGCGAACGATGCGGTCGGATCAAGAAGCAACGCGTCCCGCCACGCCTCGACTTCGGTGGTAACGTCGAAGGTGAGAATGCCCTCGGTCACATCCTGGATCACGTCCGGGAAGGCGTCGTCCTCGAAAACTTGGTAGCTGGCGTCAAGCCACTCATCGACGCTGACAGCCGGCCCGGCCCGCAAATCGGTGGAGGCGGCGAGGGCCGTTCGGGCCGACGTGGTCAAATCGACATCAGCCAGGTTCAGCCGCAACGTGGCCGCGCCGATCTCCTTGTTGCCCTGCGGCAGCAGCGGCGTGAGGTCGAACATGAAGATGGCTCGCCGCGACGCGAGGTCAAAGCCGGGGTCGCTGGTGATGTCCAGCTCCACGTCGCCGGCCCCGAGGATGGACAAGCCGCTGGCGTCGACGAGGTCGCCGTTGCCATCGACAACGCCGCGGATGGTGTAATCACGGGCATCGCCGAGGATGTCGACAATTTGCCCCGGCGCGGCGGCGACGAACGCGGCGGTCGCCAGAACGGCAAGCCAGGTGCGGGCGGTTGGGGTCATGCTGCCCATCCTCCCGCGGCGGCTTCCCGCCGTCAAGCCAAACATCGGACAATCGGCATGCTCTAAACCGGGCATGCGGTGGTGTGGGCGTATCTTTTGCGGTGGGCCGTGGCGCTTGCTCCACGGCCCACCCCAGAACTTCCGGTGAACTGCCGCGAGTCACTGCCCCCGCGACCGTGTCAGGTGGACCGCTAGGAGGCTGACGTCGGCGGGGGTGATGCCGCTGAGGCGGCGGGCTTGACCGAGGCTGCCGGGGGTGAACTCGATGAGGCGTTGCCGGGCCTCGGTGCGCAGGCCCGCGACGGCGGCGTAATCGAGGTGGCGTGGGATCGGCTGGTGCTCGAGCGTGTCGAGGCGGGCGATGTCGCGCTGCTGGCGGTCGATGTAGCCGGCGTACTTGGCCTTGGTCGCGGCGAGGCGGCCGGCGGTGGGGTTAAATTGTCGGGCGGCGGGGTCGGCGGCGACGAGGGCTTGCCAATCGTGCCCCGGCTGCCGCAGCCAGTCGGCGGCGGGTTTGCCGTCGAGCTTGGCGGTGGCGAGCCACATCTCGACGGCGGCGACCTCGGCCCGACGATTCTCGAACTGCTGCCAGCGGCCGCCGTCCACCGTGCCCAACCAGCGGCCGATTGGCGTGAGGCGTTCGTCGGCGTTGTCGGCCCGCAAGAGCAGCCGGTGCTCAGCCCGGCTCGTGAACATGCGGTACGGCTCAATCGGGTGCGTCGTGGTCAGGTCGTCGACCATCACGCCGATGTACGCCTCGTCGCGGCCGAGCGTAATCAGTTCCTGCCCGGCGGCGAGGCGGGCGGCGTTAATGCCGGCGAGCCAGCCCTGCCCGGCGGCCTCCTCGTAGCCGCTGGTGCCGTTGATCTGCCCGGCGAGAAACAAGCCCGGCATCGGCTTGCTCTCGAGCGTCGCCCAAATTTGCTTGGGCCAAACCATGTCGTACTCCACGGCGTACCCGAAGCGGATGACCTCCGCCCGGTCGAGGCCGGGGATCAGCCGCAGCATCTGGGCCTGCACGTCGGCCGGCAGGCTCGTGCTGATGCCGTTGCAGTAGACCTCGTCCGTGTCGAGGCTCTCCGGTTCGAGGAAAACCTGATGCCGCGGCTTGTCGGCGAAGCGGTGGATCTTGTCTTCGATGCTCGGGCAGTACCGAGGTCCGGCCGACTCGATCTGTCCGGTGAACATCGGGGCCCGGTGCAAATTCTGCCGGATCACCTCGTGAGCCGCCGGCGTCGTGTGGCCGATGTGGCACGGCACCTGCCGCAGCGGCGGCCGCCAGCCGCCGGCGTACTCGTTCAGGAAGCTGAACGGCATTGGCCGATCGTCGCCGGGCTGCTCCTCAAAGGCGGACCAGTCGATCGTGCCCGCCCGCAGCCGCGGCGGCGTGCCGGTCTTGAGCCGGCCGAGGTCGAAGCCCAGCCGCAGCAGCTCGCCGCTGATCCCGCTGGCCGCCGCCTCCCCCGCCCGGCCGCCGGGCATGCGGGTGTCGCCGGTGTGCATCAGGCCCCGCATGAACGTGCCGGTGGTGAGGACGAGGGCGCGGGCGGTGAGCGTCCTCCCGTCGGCGAGGCGTACACCGCCCGCTTGTTCTTTGTCCTTTGTTCTTTGTTCTTGGTCCGGATCCACAAAGGACGAAGGACAAGGGACCAAGAACAACTCCGCCACCTCCCCGCCAACGATCGTCAGCCCATCCCGCCCCGCCAGCTTTTCCCGCACGAACTCGGCGTAGCGATACTTGTCGCTCTGGCAGCGTGGCCCGCGGACGGCCTCGCCCTTGCTGGCGTTGAGCATGCGGAACTGGATGCCCGTCGCGTCGGCGGCGTGGCCCATCAAACCGCCCAGGGCGTCGACCTCGCGGGCGATCTGCCCCTTCGCCAAGCCGCCGATGGCCGGGTTGCAGGACATTTGACCGATCTTCGCCGGGTCAAGTGTGACGAGGGCGACCGCCGCCCCGGTGGCCGTCGCCGCCCAAGCCGCCTCCGCCCCGGCGTGGCCGCCGCCGATGATGATGACGTCGAAATCGTCCCGCACGACGTGAGTTTAGGGGCACGTCGGATGACAGACCGCAACAGCATTCGTGCGTCGCTGAAACCCCCACCGCTGCCCACGCAGCGGTGGGGGTCTCAGCAACGTTGCCCATCATCCGGGTCTCACCGCCGCGTGTGGCGCAGCCTCACCGCCGCGAGTCCTGCGATGCCGCAAAGTATGGCCGGGGCGAGGTACGCCCAGTTCTGGCCTTCGCCCTCCAGGCCCTTGAGCATCAGGACGAACGCCAGCGCCATCAGCGGGAACGCCACCAGGCCCGGCAACCGCTGGGTAAGGGTTGGCTTGGTTCGGTTATAAGGCTCACGCATAATGCGACGCCGGGACGCGGTTAATGGCACGGCATGTGCGTGCCACCGTAGGTCAGCCCGCCCCGCCGTCGGCCGATAGGAAGGTCATAAGCCCCATGTTACCCCGCCTCGCCCTATTCCTGCTCGCCCTCGCCGCCGCCGCCAGCCCCGCCGCGGCGTCGTCGGCTTACGACACCCGCGCCTCGCTCGCCCGGCAGACGGCCCAACTGCGCAACGATTTGATGCGCAGCCCGCAGGTCCAGAACGCCCGCGATGCTGTTGCCCAAGCCCGGCGTGACCTGCACGCCGCCCGCCGCGCGGTGATCGCGGCGGTGGAGAACGACCCGGCGTGGGGCCGGGCCCAGCGAACGGTGTGGCAGTTCGAGCATGAGCTGCACGACAACCTGGGGTGGGCCAAGCCGTTCAACCCGTGGCGGGTCAACGCGGCCCTGCGGCTCATGGAGGCCCGCAGCGAGCTGAGCCGCCTGCGGAACGAAGCGCTCGCCGCCGATCCGACATTCCAAGCCGCCAAGCAGGCCGACCTCGACGCCCGCCGGGCTTGGGCCGAGGCGTTGGCGGAGGTCGATCGCCGGGTCCGCGACGACGGCCGGCTCAAGTCGCTGCGCAAGCAGTACCGCACGTCGCTCGTCGGGCGCTAATGGCGGTACAGTGGCGGCGTGAGCGAGACGGCTTCCACCCCCGCGACCCGCGGGCCGCTCGCCCGGCTTCTCGGCCCGCTTCTCGCCGGGCTGCTGGCAATCGCCCTGTTCGTCGGCGGCGGCGTCTACCACGCCCGTTACGTCAACCTCAATATCAAGTCCGCCGACCAGCGGGCGTATGTCAACGAGGTCGATCGGCTCGTCGAGAGCAACTACACGCGGGCCGTCGAGCGGAACCGGATGCCGCTATACCTGTACGTGCAGAGCGTGTTCCACGACCGAGGAGCCGAGCGGTCGGAGAACTTCGCCCGCGGCAAGCTCGTCAACGTCGGCCTGAGCGCGATTGGCGTGCTGCTGGTCGGCGGCGCGGCGCTCCTGTGCATGGGCCGATTGACGGCGGTTGCGGCGACGCTTTGTGCGGCGTTCGGCGTCTACATGATGCGGGCCGGGTACTACCAGGTCGAGACGACGTACTACACGCTGCTGGCCCTCACGTTCCTCGCCATGGGCGGCTGCCTGCTGCGGCCGAGGTGGTGGCTGGCGATCCTGGCGGGTGTTCTCGCCGCCCTGACGCACCTGAGCAAGGCCGCGGTGCCGCCGTTGGTGGTGGGGTTTGCGGTGCTCATGCTCTCCGCCGGGGCGACGGCGTGGCTGGGCGTCTGGCGACGGCGGGAGATGACGCCCGAGGCCCGGCGGCAGCGGTGGCAGCCGGTTTGGCTGGGGTTGTTTCTGCTCGCGTTCCTCGGCGTGCTGTGGCCGTACATCAGTCACAGCAAGCAGCAGTTCGGCAGCTACTTTTACAACGTCAACAGCACATTCTACGTCTGGTACGACTCTTGGGACGACGCCAAGGCCGGCACCCGCGCCCACGGCGACCGCGAGGCCTACCCCGACATGCCGCCCGAGGAGATCCCCGGCCCGCTGAAGTACCTGCAGACCCGCTCGCTGGCCGACATCTACGACCGCACCACCTACGGCCTGAGCCGGATCACCGGCGGTTTGAAGCACTACGACGGCTGGCTGCGGCTGAGCGCCTACTTCCTGCTTCCGACGATCGTGTTCCTCGCCACGACGCCGAAGCTCATCGGCCGCATCCGCCGGCAGCCGGGGCTGCTGTGGGCGGTGCTGTTCGGCGGCGGCTTCCTGCTCGGGTACACGCTGCTGATCGGCTTCTACGGCGTCATCGCCGCGCCGCAGCGGTCGATCATGGCACTGGCGACGCCGGCGATGCTCGGGTGCGCGTGGGTGCTGGACCGGCTGGAGAACCGCCACCCCGGCCTTTGGGGGCTGCGGCCGAGCCACGTGCTGTGGAGCATCGTCGTGCTGCTGATCGTCGAGTTGCCGGTGACGTTGCTGCCGGGCCTGGAGACGTTCACCGGCCAGTGACGCCGCCCCGTAGACTGCGGCCGTGGCAGCCTCACCTCCTCCTCAGTTCCCGCAACCGCCCGAGCCGACCGCGGCGTCGTTCGACAAGATCGACAGCGATTTGGCCCATCTCAACGACTTGTTCGGGCAGGTGCTGGGCGAGCTGAACGTCGAGGCCTCCGCCGGGACGGGTGAGCGGACCGGGCAGGTCGACGCGATCCGGTTCCAACTCTTGAACATGGTCGAGGAGAACGCCGCCGCCCGGTTCCGCGAGGGCCGCGAGGCGCGGGCGACGGATCAGTCGATGGACTTCGAGTCGGGGCTTTGGTCGCAAAATCTGGCCGACCTTGCCGCGGCGGGGTTGTCGCCGCAGCAGATCGCCGAGGCGTTGCCCAGCATTCGCGTCGAGCCGGTGCTGACGGCCCACCCGACCGAGGCGAAGCGGGCGACCGTCCTGGAGCAACACCGGGCGATGTACCGCTTGCTGGAGGACCGCGAGTACGCCACCACCCCGGCGAACAAGCGGGAGTTCGACCACCAGATGAAGGCCGCCCTCGAACGGCTGTGGCGGACGGGCGAGATCTTGCTCCAGAAGCCGAACGTCGATGCCGAGCGGGCGAACCTAATCTTCTACTTGCGGGAGGTGTTTCCCGCTGCCGTGCTCGGGCTGGACCGGCGGCTGCGGGAGGCGTGGCGGGCGGCGGGCTACGACCCGACGCTCATCGCCCACCCGACCAGGCTGCCGCAGATGCGGTTCGGGCTCTGGGCCGGCGGCGACCGCGACGGCCACCCGGGCGTCACCGCCGAGGTCACGGCCGCCACGCTAATCGAACTCCGCAAGAGCGCGGTCATCGTCCTCGACCGCCACCTGCAGGTGCTGGCCGAGCGGCTGTCGCTCAGCGGCACGTTCCAAGAGCCGCCGCTGCGGCTGCTGCACCGCGTGGAGGCGCTGGCCCAGGATCACCCCCGCAAGCACGAGCGGGTCCGCGTCCGCTACCCCGACGAGCACTGGCGGCAGCTCGCCTCACTGATGCGGGCCCACCTGCCGCGCGCCAACGACGCCCCGCAGTACGCCTCGGCCGCCGAACTCATCGACGACCTCGAACTGATCCGGCAGTCGCTGCTGGACGTCGGGGCCGAGCGGCTGGCCCGCGTCGACCTCGACCCGGTGCTGCGGCTGGCCCACGTGTTCGGCTTCCACCTGGCCGGCCTCGATTGCCGCAACAACAGCGGCTACCACGACCGCGGCATGGCCCAACTGCTCGCCTCCGCCCAGGTTCCCGACGGCGACTCTTGGGCCGACTGGCCGGAGGAAAAGCGGCTCGATTTGCTCGAGCGCGAACTTCGCTCGCCCCGCCCGTTCGCCCGCTGGGGCCGCAACATCGGGACCGAGTGCGACGAGATGCTGGCCTACTTCCGCGTCCTCGCCAAGCACGCCGAGCACCACGGCACCGACGGCCTCGGCGCACTCATCGTCTCGCAAACCAGCCGATTGAGCGATTTGTTGCTCATCTACGTCATCGCCCGCGAGTCTGGCTTGGCGCGGTTCAAGGACGGCATGCTGCAGTGCCCGCTGCCGGTGGTGCCGCTGTTCGAGACGGTGGAGGACCTCGACGCCGCCCCGGCCATTCTCTCGGCGTACCTCGACCACCCCGTCACCCGCCGGACGGCCAAGCTCCGCGGCGACATCCAGCAGGTGATGGTCGGCTACTCCGACAGCAACAAGGACGGCGGCATCCTCGCCAGCCAGTGGACGCTGCACGAGGCACAGCAGAACCTGACGTCAATCGCCAGAAAGTCCGGCGTCCGGCCGCGTTTCTTCCACGGCCGCGGCGGCACGATCAGCCGTGGTGCCGGACCGACCCACCGCTTCCTCGAAGCCTTGCCCCCCGGCAGCCTCGGCGGCGACGTGCGGCTCACCGAGCAGGGCGAAACCGTTGCCCAGAAGTACGCCAACCACGAGACAGCCGTCTACAACCTCGAGCTGCTCGTCGCCAACGTGACCGGCATCACCCTGGGCGAGCACGCCCCGGACGCCGAGCCGGCCCTGCAGGCGATCGGTCGGCAACTCGCCGACGCGAGTCGGGATGCGTACCAGGCGCTGCTGAAAACGGACGGTTTTCTCACCTTCTTCGGCCAGGCGACGCCGATCGACGTGTTGGAGCAGAGCAACATCGGCAGCCGCCCCAGCCGCCGCCGGCAGAAGGCCGAGCGGAGCTTGGACGATTTGCGGGCGATCCCGTGGGTGTTCAGTTGGAACCAGAGCCGCTTCTACCTGCCCGGTTGGTACGGCATCGGCACCGCGTTGCACGACCTGCGAGTAGCGGACGCCGCCGCCTTCGACAACCTTGCCGCCCACACCGAGGACTGGCCGCTAATGCGGTACGTGCTGACGAACGTCGAAACGAACCTCGCCAGTGCCGACAGCACGCTGATGAAGGCTTACGCCAACCTCGTCGAAGACGCGGCGGTTCAACGGCAAATCGGCGACCTGATTTTCGGCGAGTTCGACCGCACACACGCCATGCTCCAAGCCATCTTCGGCGGCGGCCGCATCGCCGAGCGCCGCCCACGCATGTGGAAAACCCTCCGCCTCCGCGACGAACGTCTACGCGTCCTGCACGCCCAGCAGATTGAGCTGCTCAAACAATGGCGAACCGCCGGCGACGACAAGCTCCTCCCCCAACTCCTCCTCAACGTCAACGCCATCGCCAGCGGCCTGCGGACCACGGGGTGAGTGTTCTTAGCCGGCATGAGGCGACGCAACGCCAACACGGCCGCGTCGCCACCTGCCAGCGTGACAGGGGATCACCGTGAGCCATCGGATCAGGTCATCCCATCGCTGCCGCGAGACAGGCGTCATCAGTCTGTGTCCGATTCGTCGTGCTCGGAGTGGGTGAGGGCTTGGCCGGGGGTGAGGGTGCCGCCTTGGCCGAGTTGTCTTGGATGGCGGGTGTTGGAGGCACTGCCTCCGGGCATATCGGCGGGGTCTTTGGGGGCTTGGTCCCAGCCGAGTTTTTCTTCCTCGTTCATCGAGTGGTCGATTTTGTCGGGGTCGACGACGGGCTCGGTGGCGTCGTCGTGGGCCTGTTTGTGGGCGACGTCGGGAGCTTTGGGGGCGGGGGCGTCGGCCTTGGGCGGTTCGGTCTTGATCTGGGGGTCGCCGCGGTCGCTCATGAGTGGTCCTCCGGTTCGCCGTCGGTGCCGATGTATTCCGGTTGCTTGGCGGGCTGGCCGGCGGCGTTGGGAATGGCGTGACGGGGGTCGGGGTCGGCCTTGGCGGTGGTCGACGGGTCGGCCGTGGCGTTCTCGCGCTGGATGTCGTCGGCCGTCATCGGTTGGCGGTCCACGTCGTTGCGCAAACTGCCCTGCACGCTGTCGGGGTGCTCGTTGTCGCCTTGGCCGGGGTCGGTCATCTGGCCCTGGGGCGTCTCATTTTCGGGCATTGCACGTTCGTAGGTGCGGTGGGTGTCGGGCGCGTGTTGCGCCTCTTCTTTCTCGCTGGGCATGCGGAGCCGGCAGCAATCGGTGTGCCTAGCCCATGCCGCCCATGTCCATCTTGATGACGCCGCGTTGGCGTTTGACGCTGATGACGCGTTGCTTGAGCGAGTCGAACAGTGGCCGGGGGTTGGGCAGGCTCTTGAGCTCCAGATGGGGCGTCGAGCGGTCGTCGGAGTCGATGGTGATCGTGCCGACGCGGAAGATGCGGTCCAGCGGCCCTTGGCGGAAGCGGATGTCGTTGACGTGCCAGAGTTCCAGCGTGTCGACATTGTTGCTGATCAAGCCGTGCTCGAGGTCGATGCGGTAGTTGGTGATCCGGTAGCGGTGCCGGCGGACCCACAGGGCGGGGACGAACAACGCCAGAGCCGCGGCGAGGAGGAAGCCGGCGGCGATGAGCAGCGCGGTGGTCGCCCAGTCCTGATAATACGCGATGCCGATGCCAATGCCGGCGAGGACGACGGCAACGACGAACCAGAGGGTCAGCAGGCCGAGCTCGCCGCGGAGCAGCGGGCTGCCCTCGTAGTAAACCTCCTCAAGGTCGCCGGCCGGTGCGTGGGGGGCATGGCCGCCGGGGACGAGGGGGTTGGGGGCGTCGTAGCCGTCGTCGTAGTCGGTGGCGTCGTCGCGCGGGGGCTGAGTCATGCCCACAGCATCGCGGGGCGGGCGGGGGTTGTCCAGAGTGGGGGTTGTCCGTTGTCCGTTGTCCGTTGTCCGTTGTCCGACGGAGCATCCCCTTTTTCTTCAAGAAGCCGCGGGATGAACGGAGTGAATCGCCGGGCCCCGCGGACCGAGCACGTCTCGACGCGCAGGATCCGATGATTCGCAACGCTCATCCCGCGGCTTCTCCGGAAGGATGTGGCGGACAAGTCGCAGAAACGTCACTTCGCCCCGTCGTGGGCGAGCTTGATCACGCGGTCGAGCTGGGCCTTCGTCGTCGGGACAACGCTCAGGCGGGCGAGGCGGATCAGGCTCCAATCGGCCAGTGTCTCGTCCGCCTTGATCGTCGCCAACGTCACCGGGCTTGCCAGCGGCTCGATTGGCTCGATGTCGAACACGGCCAGCTTCTCCTCGCCGTTGGGCAGGTAGGCGTTGGTCGTCAGCCTCGCGATGCCAACGGCAGACCGCTCTTTGCCGGTGTGGTAGATGAGGGCCAACTCGCCCTTCTTCGCGGTGCGGATGTGCTTGAGGGCCAGGGCGTTGGTGACGCCGTCCCAAACGGTCGCGCCGTCGCGGACGAGGTCGGCCCAGGCGTAGACGTCGGGCTCGGTTTTGAGCAGCCAGGGCATGGGATGCCGTCCTTTGGTGTTGGTCCTTTGTCCTTTGTTCAGGGGGAAAAACAAAGGGCAAATGACAAATGACCAATGACTACGCCCCGAACGGGCTGCCGGCCATGAGATTGGGGGTACCGCCGGGGGCGCCGGGGCCGGGTTGCTCGGGCGGCTGCCCCTCGCCCTGCTTGGCGGCGATGGGCTTTTGCCACGTTTCGCTGACCTTGCGGAGCATGTCGGTGAAGTCGACTTGGGCCGCGCTGAAGGCGGCGATCTTCAGGTCGCCGGCGATGCGCTGCTGCATCGCCTCCAGCTCCTGCCGCTCGGCGGCGGTGACGGGCTGGCCCATCTGCTGATTGCGCTGCACGACTTGGAGCTTCTGGTCGAACTCGCCGAGCATCTTGCTGGCGGCGGGATCGGCCGCGAGCGCCTTCTGGGCGTCGGCGAGCTTCTCCAGGGCCGGGTGCTTGGCGACGAGGTCGCCCAGCTTCTGCGCGGTGTCGAGAATGTCGGTCATCTGCGATTCATCAAGCGGCATGGCGGCAGCGTAGGACCGGCGTCGTCGTCGAGGTGCGGGTAGCTGCGGCCCCGCCGGGCCGCAGTGGAGACGCTGATGCAACGGCAGACTCGGGTTGATCTTTGGATGCACACACTGCAGCCCGGCGGGGCCGCAGCTACCTTTGCCCTGTGGAACTCGATTCACGTCACGCTCGTCAACAGGTCCTGCCCAGCGTCGGGCCGGAGGGGCAGCGGGCGTTTAAAAGCGCGGCAGCGTTGGTGGTCGGTTGCGGTGCCCTCGGCGGGACGGTGCTCGAGCAGCTGGTGCGGGCCGGGGTCGGGCGGGTGGTGTTGGTGGATCGGGACGTGGTCGAGGCGACCAACCTCCAGCGGCAGACGCTGTTCGGCGAGGCGGACGTGGGCCGAGCAAAGGCGGACGCGGCGGCGGCGCGGTTGGCGGCGATCGATTCGTGCGTGGTGCTGGACGCACGGCCGACGGATGTGCACGCGGGCAACGTGGAGGCGCTGGCCGAAGGCTGCGACGTGCTGATCGACGCGACGGACAACGCGGCGACGCGGTACCTGCTGAACGATCTGGCGGTGAAGACCAAGCGGCCGTTCGTATACGGCGGGTGCGTGGCGACCGAAGGACGGGCGCTGGCAATCGTGCCGGGCAATGCCTGTTTGCGGTGCGTGTTCGAGACGCCCCCGGCGGCGGGCGAGCTGCCGACGTGCGACACGGCTGGCGTGCTAGGCCCGGCGGCGGCGGTGGCGGCGGCGTGGCAGGCGGGGCTGGCGCTCAAGCTGCTGCTGGGGCACGCGGTGCCAACTCGGCTCTTGATCTTCGACCTCTGGCAACAGGCGGCCCGCACGGTGGCGGTGGAACCGAACCCGGCGTGCCCGTGCTGCGGTGAACGGCGGTTCGAGTTCCTCGACACGCCCCGCGTCGACGCGGCCGAGCTGTGCGGCCGCGACACGGTGCAGCTTCGGCCGGGGGAGCCGTTCGACCTCGAAGCCCTTGCCGTCCGGTTGGCGAGTGCCGGCAAGGTTCGCCGCCTCGGCTCGATCCTGCGGTTCGAGCCCGGCGGCGGTCGGCGGCTGAGCCTGTTCGCCGACGGCCGCGTGCTGGTGCAGGGTGCCGGCGGCCTGACAGCCGCCCGGACGCTGGCGGCGCGGTATCTGGGGTGAGGTGGCCGCCAGATTTCGCGGGCGTCGCTGAAACCGCCTCTGCCTCGTGGAGGCAGGGCTTCGCAGGTTGTCGTGGGCGAGCGGCTTGGCACCGGCGTCGCTGACGACCGGGGCTCCGCCCATGGTTATCGTTCGTCTGATGAGCAGGCGCAGCCCCGTCAACATGCGTAAGAGGTTCGGACGACGGCGTAGACGCCAGAGTTACATTTAGAACAGCCGAGCCACGGGCAGTTGCAGGCCAGGAAGAACCTCGCCACCGTCGATGGTGTCGTTGACACCGAGAATCTTGGGCTCGTCGGTCAAAGTGTGCACCGTGACGGTGGTGGCGATGAGGTCCGCCACCCACACCTGTCGGCTGCCGTGGCGGAGATATAGGTCAATTTTCTCTTCTACCTGAGCCCGCGTATTGTTCGGCGAGAGGATCTCTACCACCAGATCAGGACCACCCGTGTAGTAGGTCGGATGATCGTGTTCTCTCCCGGATGAGTAGAACGCGACGTCAGGTCCGAACAGCACGTCCGGCGCCCGCCGAAGCAACGTGCCGGATTCGCAGTAGACGTCGCCGAGGTTGTTCTCATCTGCGTGCGCATCGAGGAATCGCGAGATCCTCGCCTGCATCTTCCCGTGGGCTCTTCTAGGTCTTGCCGGCATCTTCACCTTCAATTGTCCGTACCAGATCTCGACGCGCGGGTAATCACCATCCATTTCCTCAACCTGCTCGGCGGTGACCCATGCCGGATCTGGCAACGGTCGAGTGGTTGGAGCTTTCGTTTCCTGCTTTGGCGATTCCAGAACGGTGGTGCTCATGGTCTTACTTCCTATTCTCCCGCTTCGAGGATCGCCAGGAAGGCGGTTTGCGGGATGTCGACGCTGCCGACGCGTTTCATGCGCTTTTTGCCTTCCTTCTGCTTTTCGAGGAGTTTTCGCTTGCGGCTCACGTCGCCGCCGTAGCACTTGGCGGTGACGTTTTTGCCGACGCTCTTGATGGTTTCGCGGGCGATAACGCGGCCGCCGATGGCGGCCTGCAACGGGATCTCGAAGAGGTGCTTGTCGATCTGCTCCTTGAGCTTGACCAGCAACTTCCGGCCGCGGGGCTCGGCGGTGGTGCGGTGGCAGATCATGGACAGGGCGTCGACGCGGTCGCCGTTGACCAGCACGTCGACCTTCACGAGGTCGCCGCCGCGAAAGCCGATGAGTTCATAATCCATTGTGCCGTAGCCCTTGGTGGCACTCTTGAGCTTGTCGTAGAAGTCGTAGATCACCTCGGCCAGCGGTATCTCGTAAGTCAAGATCACCCGGCCGGTGCCGACGTAGTCGGTCTTTTTGTAAATGCCGCGACGATCGTCGGCGAGCTTCATGATCGCCCCGACGCCCTCCTCGGGCGTCATCACCTGCATCTTGATGTACGGCTCGCGGATCTCCTCGATCTTCGACAAGTCAGGCAGCTGGCTCGGGGCGTCGATCTGGATGACCTCACCGTCATGCAGCGCGATCTCATACGTGACGGTCGGGGCAGTCTGGACGACCTCGAGATCGTGCTCGCGCTCGAGGCGTTCCTGCACGACCTCCATGTGCAGCAGCCCCAGAAAGCCGCAGCGGAAGCCGAAGCCCAGGGCGTCGCTGGTCTCGGGAGCGAACGTGAAGCTGCTGTCGTTCAGGCTCAGGCGGTCCATGGCGTCGCGGAGCCCGTCGTACTGCGTCTTGCCGCCGGGGTAGAAGTCGCAGAACACCATCTGCCGCACCGGCTTGTAGCCCGGCAGCGGGTCGCTGGCCGGCTCGACGGCGTCGGTGATCGTGTCGCCGACGCGGACATCCTTGAGGTCCTTGATCGCCGCGTTGATGTACCCGACCTCGCCGGCATCGAGCCGATCCACCTGCGTCCGCCGCGGCGTGTGCTTGCCCAAACCGCTGACCACGTACTCCCGGCCGGTGCCCATGAACTGGACCTTTTGCCCCTTCTCCAGCGAGCCGTCGATGACGCGGACGTAGACGATGACGCCGCGGTAGTCGTCGTAAATGCTGTCGAAGATCAACGCCCGCGTCGGCAGATCCTCGTCGCCCCGCGGGGCCGGCAGTTGCTCGCATAGCCGGGCCAGCAGCTCATCGATACCCTGCCCCGTCTTGGCCGACACCATC
Organism: uncultured Tepidisphaerales bacterium; assembly: GCA_964386435.1. Lineage (GTDB taxonomy): Bacteria > Planctomycetota > Phycisphaerae > Tepidisphaerales > Tepidisphaeraceae > CAYLSV01. The sequence continues at coordinate 6,677 of CAYLSV010000002.1, read as the reverse complement.
ACGGCATCGGCGGCGTCGAGCCCGAGCACCTGCTCCAGCTCCTCGGCCACCTCCTCCGGCCGGGCGGACGGCAGATCAATCTTGTTGATCACCGGAATGATCTCCAAATCCGCCTCGACGGCCGCGTACGCGTTCGCCACCGTTTGGGCCTGCACGCCCTGCGTCGCGTCGACCAAGAGCAACGCCCCCTCGCAGCCCTGCAGCGCCCGCTGGACCTCATAATGGAAATCGACATGGCCCGGCGTGTCGATGAAGTTGAGCAGAAACGTCTCGCCGGCGTGGTCGTGCTCGACGCTGACGGCACTCGCCTTGATCGTGATGCCGCGTTCACGCTCGAGGTCCATGTCGTCCAAGAGCTGGGCGCGAAACTCCCGCTCGGTGATCGCCCCGGCCCGCATCAGCAGGCGGTCGGAGAGGGTGCTCTTGCCGTGGTCGATGTGGGCGATGATGGAGAAGTTGCGAATGCGCTCGACCTGCGGCCGCTGGCCGGCGGCGGCAAGCTTGGGCGGGTCGAGGAGGACGGGGGCGGCGGACATCGCCTGCATGGTAGGAACAAACGGCACCTCCGTGGGCCGGGTTCGGGCTGCCGAAGAAGCGTGCAGATTCGTGCGGCCTCGGCGGGTCGTGCCTAACGCAACGGCAACGCAACCGCGGCGGGCGACCGATTATCGGCAGCCGCCCGGACGATTTTTTCGGCTCAAGTGCCGCGTTCGTTCAAGCTCAGGCAAGGCCGGGGCCGACAACTTGTCCGTCGGGCCGCAGATTGTCGCGGCGCGGCACACGGTTTGTGAAGCGGCGACTTGACGTATAGGTTTTCGCCTGTCGTCGGGCACCAGGCACTCGCCCGGCGTCGCCTCACCTTGTTGATCCCCGCCGGCTTGCCGGCACTCCCCTCTTCATCCCGGAGACACCCCACATGCGGCATCCGCATCGGAACGCCCTTCTCGCCGCGGTTGCCGCGGCCACCTTCGGCCTCGCCCCCGCCGCCTTCGCCCAAGCCGTCCAACAGGAGCGACCCCAGGAGTTCGCCCCCGAGGACGTCGAAGGCTTCAACACCGGCGGTATTAGCGTCAGCGCGAGCGTCGACGTGACCACCAAGTACTTCTTCCGCGGCATCCTTCAGGAGGACCAGGGCGTCATCGTCCAGCCCGACTTGTCGGTCGGCTTCGACATCGCCGACACCGATGACGTGAGCGTCGGCGGCTACGTCGGCATCTGGAACAGCTTCCACAGCGAGCACACCGGTGACGACGGCGGCAGCGGCCCGGACATGTGGTACGAGGCCGACCTCTACGCCGGCGTCGACTTCGAGTTCTCCGACTTCGCTGTTGGCGTCGTCTACACCGCCTACACCTCGCCCAACGGCGCGTTCGACACCGTGCAGGAAGTCGGCGTGACCTTCGGCTACAGCGGCACCGCCGAGATCAGCGACGCCGTCAACTTCAACTACGACTTCGGTGCCGGCGTCTACTTCGAGCTGGACAACGCCGCCGACGGCGTGGATGAGGGCATCTACGGCGAGATCGGCATCACGCCGGGCTTCGGCGTCGAAGTCGCCGATCAGGAAGTCGCCATCGGCATCCCGATCGTCGTCGGCTTCAGCATCGACGATTACTACGAGTCGGTCGACAGCACCGGCGACGTCGACGACGACTTCCTCGGCTTCGTGCAAGTCGGCGTGACCGCCGGGCTGCCGCTGGCGTTCATCCCCGAGAAGTACGGCGACTGGGAAGCCAGCGCCGGCGTTCACGCCTTGTTCCTCACCGGCGAGGACTCGACCGAGGCGATCAACAACGACGACGACTTCGAGCTCATCGGTACGGTCGGCATCTCGATGTCGTACTAAGACCAACGCCCGACCCCGCTCAAGCGGGCGGGGTGCTTCGGCATCCCGCCCGCTTGTTTTGTGGGAAATCTGCCGGAAATCCGGCGAAGTTGGCGCGGCCGGGGGTTCTCACTTGATTCTGCCGGCGGCTTCGGCCACCCTGTCGGTCGCACCGCCGCCTCGGCCCTGAACCCGCCGAGGCCCGCGCTCCGAGCGAGATCAAGCGACTCTTGACGATCCACCGAGACCCGCCCACCGCCCATCGCATTGGCCGCCGCGACACGCCCGGCCACCTTACCGCCACAACCGCCCGGGCAGGTTCTGCCCGCAGCGCTTAGCGCGGCCTTCGTGCCGCGAGAGGACGACCCCGAATATGACGATCCAGGAAGGGCAAGCCCGCCCCCACCCGCTGCCGCCGCGCCCCCGCCGCGGCCTCCTCTGGGCCACGCTCGCCGCGGCCCTGCTGTTCCCGCTGACGCTAACGGCCACCCCGGCCGCCGCTCAGGACGCAGACACCCTGACGCCCGCCGCCGAGGTCGACGCGACGGCCGATGCCACGGGGGATGCCACGTTCGAGGAGGTCGAAGCCACGCTCGAGGCCAGCCGATCGATTGAGGCCGAGTCCGCCGCGACGGCGGCCGCGTTCGAGGAGGCCGGCATCACGCCGGGTCAGTTCCGGACCAACAACCTCTGGATCCTGATCGCCGCGGCCCTGGTGTTCACGATGCACCTGGGCTTCGGCTGCGTCGAGTCGGGCCTGACGCGGGCCAAGAACTCGGTGAACGTGCTGACCAAGAACCTGTGGATCATCTGCACCGGCATCCTGTTGTACTGGGTCTGGGGCTTCAACGCCCACTACCCCGGCGACGTCGGTGCCGAGGGCACGTTCTGGCTCATGGGTAGCTGGCTGAGCTACGGCGTGCCGTTCGACGGTTCGGCCGCGACCAACGATCCCGGCTACAACGCCGGCTACACCATCTACGGCGACTTCATCTTCCAGGCGATGTTCGCCGCGACGGCCGCGACGATCGTCTCGGGTGCCGTGGCCGAGCGGATCAAGCTCGCGCCGTTCATGGTCTTCGCGGTCGTGTTCGTCGGCTTCGGCTACCCGTTCGTGGGCAGCTGGCACTGGGGTGAAGGGTGGCTCAACAACGACAACTTTGGGCTCTCGCAGATCGTCGGATCGAAGTTTTACGACTTCGCCGGCAGTTCCGTCGTGCACGCCTTCGGCGGCTTTGGTGCGCTCGCGGGCGTGCTGCTGCTTGGGCCGCGCCTCGGCAAGTACGGCCCCGACGGCAAGCCGCGGGCAATCCCCGGCCACAACATCCCGCTGGTGAACATCGGCGTGTTCCTGCTGTTCCTCGGCTGGTTCGGCTTCAACGGCGGCTCGGTGCTCTCGGCCGATGAGAGCCGCACCGGCCTCGTGTTCGTCACGACGACCCTCGCTGGCGTCACCGGCGGCATGATCGCCCTGCTCACCAGCTGGGCCTTCAGCGGCAAGCCGGACCTCACCATGGGCCTCAATGGCATGCTTGCCGGTTTGGTCGGCATCACCGCCGGGGCCGATTCGATCAGCCCGGGCTTCTCGATCGTCGTCGGCGGCATCGCCGGGGTGCTCGTGGTCGTCAGCGTTCTCGGGTTCGACCGCATCAAGATCGATGACCCGGTTGGCGCGATTAGCGTCCACGGCGTCTGCGGCATCTGGGGCACGCTGGCCGTGGGCATCTTCGGCGGCAAGGACTTCTTTGCGCAGCTCATCGGCACGCTGGCGGTTTCGATCACGGCGTTCCTGATCGCGCTCGTCATCTTCGGCATCCTCAAGGTGCTCGGCGGCATTCGCGTCAGCGAGGCCGAGGAGATCGAGGGCTTGGACCTGGGCGAGCACGGCATGATGGCCTACCACGGCCTCGACAAGCCGAGCGCGGCCTGAGCCGACGTTCCGTAGCTTCAACCGACGAGCGGCCCGCCTCACTCCGGGGCGGGCCGCTCGCGTTGTTGTTGGTGTCACTTGCCAGCCGGCGGCGGTGGTGCCTACCGTAACGGCCCCATTGGCTGCATAGCTCAGCTGGTTAGAGCGTGGGATTCATAAGCCTAAGGTCGCTGGTTCGAGTCCAGCTGCAGCCACTTGGTGGACGGTGTCGTTGCGGCACCGTCCACTTTTGCGTTACTGCGCCACCACCTTGCTCAGCGAGAACACCGGCAGCAGCATGGCCAGCGTCACGCCGCCGATGACCACGCCCATGCCGATGATCATGATCGGCTCGATGTAACGGGTGGCGGCGGCGATGCTGTCCTTCAGCTCCGCCTCGGCGTGGCCGGCCGCGTGCTCGGCGACCTTGCCCAGCTTGCCGCCGGCTTCGCCGCTGCGGAGGATTTGCACCATCGGGTCGGGCACCAAACCGCTCTGCTCCAGCGGTTGGGTCAGGCTCGCCCCCTGTCGCAGGGCGTCGGCGGTGTCGCCCCAGAGGGCGCGGAACCGGACGTTGTCGGTCAGATCCTTGGCCGTCTCGACGCTGTCCATCAGCGGCACGCCGGCTCCGGCGAGGGTGCCGACGGTGCGGAGGCCGCGGGCCAGGTGCAGCGTGCGGAACATCGGCCCGATCACCGGCAGCCGCAGCGATAGCCGCTGCCACGCCGCCCGACCATTCGGTGTGCCCAGCCACCACCAAAGCCCGACGCCCAGCCCGCCCACGAGCGTCAACAGCGCCAGCCAGTGGCCGACCACGAACTCGCTGGCGGCCATCAGAATCTTCGTCGGCGTCGGCAGAGCCGCGCCCTTGCCGTCGTAAATCTTGGCGAACCGCGGCAGCACGAACGCCAGCAGAAAGAGGCTGGTCGTGCACGCGAAGGCGAACATAATCGCCGGATAGGTGATCGCCCCGCGGACCTTGCGGATGATCTCCCGCTCGTCCTTGAGATAGCACATCGCCCGCTCCAAAAGCGCCGGCAGCATGCCGCCCTTCTCGCTCGCCTTCACGAGGGCCGTGAGCACGCGGGGGAAACTTGCCGGCTGCTTAGCCAACGCCGCCGAGAAGTCGAGGCCGGCGATGACGTCTTCCTCCACCGCCCGCATCACCGCTTTCGCCGGCAAACGCTGCTGCTGCCGGGTGACGCTCGAAAGCGCCTCGCCCAGCGGCACCCCGGCATCGATCATCACCGACAATTGCCCACCGATGTTGATCAGTTCATCCCGCGTCAGCTTCCCCCCCACCGCCACGGCGGGTGCCGGCTCGGCGACATCCAACGGCTGGGCGATGACGGTCATCCGGGAAGCGCATCGGCACGCTCATGCCCCCGCTTGAGCCGTCAGCCGCGTCGCAGGTTCCGCCGCGTCGGCGGGGGCGAGGGTGACCGTCACCGTCGTCCCTTTGCCCGGGCGGCTGCTGAGGGCGACGCTGCCGCCAAGGGCGCCGGCGGCGTGCTTGACAATGGCAAGGCCCAACCCCGTGCCGCGGCCGGTGGAGCCGGCGCGGGCTTCGTCGACCTGGAAGAACCGCTCGAACACGCGGTCCTGGGCCTCGGGCGCGATGCCGATGCCGGTGTCGGCGACGGCCAGTTCGACCTCGCGGTAGACGACGCCGGTGAGTTCGTGGTGAATCTTCGCCGCCTCCTCCGGCAGCTCGCGGGGGTTGACGGTCACACTCACCCGGCCGCCCTCGGGGGTGAATTTGAGGGCATTTTCCACCAGGTTCTTGAGGATCAGATTCAACAGCCGCCGATCTGCCCAGACCGCCGGGCCGTCGCTCGGCCAAGCGAGCGTGACGTTTTTCTGCTCGGCCAGTTCGTCGTACAGGTCGCGGTGCGGGGCGACCATCTCGTCGGGCGTGAGGCGTTGCAGGGCGGGCTGGAACTCGCCGCCCTCGATGCCGCCCAGGTCGAGCAGGTCCTGCACCATGTCGCCCAGCCGGCGGGTGTGGCCATCGATGATCTCGGCGCACCGCCGCACCTGGGCGTCGTCGGCGTCATCGATGGCGTCGTACAGCGTCTCCATCGCCAGCCGCATCGCGCTCACCGGCGTGCGCAGCTCGTGGCTGGCGTTGCTGACAAAATCGGCTTTCATCTGGGCGGTGCCGACCTGCTGGCTGACGTCCCGCAGCACCACCAGCACCCCGCCCCCGCGGCTGCGCCGGGCCAGCGCTTGGTAGGATTTGCGCCGCCCCTCGCGGACGAGCGTGACCTCGCGCATCCGCGTTTCGGTTTGGTCGTCGTCGCTGTTTTTCGGGCGTGCGGTGCGGTCGAAGAGCTTCAGGACCGGGCGATCCCGCAGCACCTGCGCCGCCGGCACGCCGATGGCCGCCTCGGGCGGCACGCCCAGCAGATCGGCCGCCGGCACGTTCACCAGCACGACCTTGTCGTCGGCGTCGGCGAGCAGAATCGGGTCGGGCAGCGCGTTGACCAGCGCCCGCAAATCGGCCGTCCGGCGTTGACTTCCGGCGAGCTGTTGCTCCACCTCGTCGAGCAGTTGGTTCAAGCGGTGGCCGACCTTCCGCTGGCTGTACGCCCCCTCCGGCTCGACCCGCACAGTCCAATCGCCGGCCCGCCCGGACTTCATCACCGCCCGCACGGCACGTGCCGGCGATCGCCAGCCGCGATGGACGTGCCACGCCCACGCCGCGCTGGCGAGCAGAACGCCGAGGATGAACGCGCCGGTGGCGAGCATGCGGGTGTTGTACCCGAAGGCCCACCTCAACGCGCGTCAACCGAGCGACGCCACACAAGCGCGAGCCCGATCGCCGGCAGCATCGCCAGGCCGCTGAGCACAATCGCGCCGTGGGCCATTGGGTCGTAGCGGACGGTGTGGACCATCTGCACGAGCATGGGCACCAGCGTTTGCGGGCCCAGCAGGACGCTG
>CAYLSV010000001.1:96141-137549 GCA_964386435.1 uncultured Tepidisphaerales bacterium | reverse complement strand
CGACGCGGGTGGGTAGGCCGAGCTGATCGCTTGGGGCGTGGTGACGGCCGTCATCCACCGTCCTTAGCTTGGGGAGCTGGACGATGGACGAGCGGAAGCAACTTGCAGGCGGTCCAAGTCGCCGTCGGGATCACCTCCGATCGCCTCCAGCTTGAGCAGCGGCTCGCGGTCGTTCGGGCTGTTGCCACATCACCGGGCCAGACGTAGGCCGCTGAATTGCCAGCGGGCTTCAGGGGGGAAGAAGTTGCGGTAAGTGGGGCGGTAGTGGGATTTTGGGGTGGCGACGCTGCCGCCTTTGAGGATGAATTGATTGGCCATGAACTTGCCGTTGTACTCGCCCAGGGCGCCGGGTGGGGGGCGGTAGCCGGGGTAGGGGAGGTATTGGGTGGCGCACCACTCCCAGACGCCGCCGCGGGCGGCGGCGAGGTTGGGGCCGGTGGGGACGCGTGGGTGGTAGCGGGCGGACTCGGCGAAGTCGGTGGTGGGGCTGGGGTGCGAGCGTTCGGCGGTTTCGCGCTCGGCCTCGGTGGGGAGGCGGGCGTCGGCCCAGCGGGCGAAGGCGTCGGCCTCGTAGTAGCTGACGTGGCAGACCGGTTCGTCGGGTTCGATCGGCCGCATGCCGCCGAGGGTGTATTCGTGCCATTGGCCGTCAAGCTTCTCCCAGTAAAGCGGGGCGGACCAGTTGGCGCGGTCGGCCTCGACGATGGCCCAGCCGGCGCTGAGCCAGAGGGCGGGGGTGGTGTAGCCGCCGTCGTCGATGAACGCTTGCCAATCGCGGTTGGTGACGGGGCGGGAGGCGATGCTGCCGCCGTGGAGGTACGCTTTGTGCCGCGGCCCTTCGTTGTCGTAGGCGAAGCCGCGGCCGTCGTGGCCGATCTCGACGACGCCTTCGGGCAGCTCAAGCCACTTCAGGTCGGTTGGCTCGCCGCCAGGGATCGGCTGGTCGTGGAGCTTGGGGTAGGTTGGGTTGCAGGCGAAGACGTGCTTGATGTCGGTCGCCATCAGCTCCTGGTGCTGCTGCTCGTGGTGGAGGCCGACCTCGACCAATGGTGCGAGGTCGCTCGCCAGTGCGGCGTCGTTCGCCAGGCGGTCGAGCAGCCTCGCCATGTGGCGGTCGACGTGTCGGCGGTAGTCGCGGACGTCGTCGATTGTCGGCCGGCTGATGGTGCCGCGCTTCATCCGGCAGTGGCGGTCGCCGACGCTGACGTAGTAGCTGTTGAACAGGTAGCCGTAGAGCGGGTCGCACTCGGCGTAGGCGTCGGGGTTCTTCTCGCTCTTGAGCAAAAACGTTTCGAAAAACCACGACGTGTGGGCCAAATGCCACTTCGTCGGCGAGACGTCGGGCATGGTCTGGATGACCATGTCCTCGGGCAACAGCGTGGCCGCAAACGCGTCCGACGCCGAACGCACTTCCCGGTATTGGCGGGCCAGTGCACCGGCGTCGGCGCGGGGGGCAAGACTCGTGCGATCAGCGGGCGGCGGGCACCCGCCGTCCACCGGCTGGGCATCGGTACGGCTTTCGGAGATCAGCGTCATGCGGTGCATCCTAACCGATTCACCACCACCTCCGCCAGCCCCGTTCGACTACTGAAAGTCTGCCGCAAACGACCGCGGGGTTCAGCACAACCGGCACCGCCTGTTCCTCCGCCGCGAGTTGGCGCGTGTGCAGGTTCGACCTGGAACATCGCGGCCACGGCATGAGGCCGCCTGACACGGCCGAACAACCTTTGTGCCGATGAACAGGTCGAGCAAGTGACGGCCTGGCCGTGCAAGAGGAGTTCTACGCCAACTGGCAGGACGAACCCGACGGCCTGGTATGCGACCCGACGCACCATCATGCCGCCGGTTTGGAAATGGAGCAATCGGGCTCGACCCGTGTGGCACGCACGATTGCAACCTCGACCGGAGTCCTTACGCTGACTAACGGGCGTGGACGAACTTGCCCTTGAACTCGAATTCCCGATCGGCGGCGAGACGGTGCCGGTTGACCACGGGTACGTGCTCAACACGGCACTCTCGTGGCTCCACGAGGCGGCGAGCGGGCAGGCACGCCACGCCGAAAGGTGATGCGGATTAGTTGAGCCGTGCGGGTCGGCTACCCGATCGTGGTCAACGGCCTGAGTGCTGACGGCTCACTGCGGCTGCAAGCGCTGGGACTGGGCGGACGGCATCGGATAGGCTGCGGGCTGTTCCGGCCGGAGGAGCGGAAGGACGGGGGAGGCCGATCAGGAATCTTCCGCTCAATTGGATCTCGGACCGACTCTGGGCCATGCAGTGGGAGGATAAAAGGGGCGGCCGCGCCCGAATGAACCTGTATGCCGGGCCACCTGAAGGACGTCCACCGGGCCGTCGGGCAGATCCTCGCCGCTACGGCGAACGACCATTTGCGAGCGCTGATCATGCCGGCAAGAATGTGTCGGGAACGCCTTCACCGGATCGTGCATCTCGCCGCCGCCATCCACGACTCCGGCTTAGCCAATGTGCAGTTCCAGGCGATGATCCGGTCGCAGCTTCCACCGGCCAAGCGAAGTCGGCAACGGCTCCGACATGAGTGGGTCACGCTCATGCTCCTGGTCCGACACGAAGAACTCGCGGGCTGGCTGCGTCGAGGGGTGAACGACGTTCGCAAGTGGCAGGCCGTCCGTTGGTGCGTCGCTGGCTACGCGTTGCCGGTCGAGGTGCAGGAGGTCAGCCGCGACAAGCTTTTGGCCGCGTTGCTGACCTTTCTCCAGGAGGTCGGCGGCGTGCCAATGCTGCTGATGACCGCGTCCCGCCGCCTGGGAGCTAAAGCAGGAAGCCGCTGGCGACGATTCGGTGCCGCCGCAAGTCGAAAGCGCCTGGCTCGACGGCGGCCCGGTGACGGCCGGCGTGAAGCCAAGGCGGAAGGCGTCGAAGCCGAGGCGTCCCGCCAAGCCGGCCGGTCTGACATCGCTGACGCTGCGCCTGAACGACCCCGGCATGACACCCCTGCACCGCGCCGGCCTCGGCGGCCTGGCGACGACGCTGCGGGCGATGGAGCGGCGGCACCGGCAGGGGCGGCTGGCGGCGCATGAACTGCCCGGCGGCAACACGCGGAGTTAATTCGTCGAGGAGCACTCGATCACGCTCGATTGGGGCGAGCCGACGGCGGCGGCACCCAGCGGGTCCGGGTCTACCTGCGTCGGTGCAGCGGCTACCGGCACCGCGACGGGTGTAAGGAATTCATCGACAAGAAGGGCCGGCTGGTCAAGAAGCCGGTGAAAATCGAGGGGCCGATCTCGCCCGGATCGGTCGTGCGACACACCAAGTTCCCAGCTGACACGAAGATCGAGGAGCCGCCGGGGCATGCGTTGTGCCTTTTCTTCGCACTCGTCGGCTGCCTCGCGTTGCCGGCGCGGGGCGGCGTGGGCGTGCTGCTGGTGCCGGAGGTGACGGATCTGAAGGCGTTCGCGGAAAGTCGGCCGCCGATGACGCTGCGTTGCAGGCGATGGTGCGGATGCGCAGCCGCCTGCTAAGCAAACAGCATCCGGCGGGCATCGACGGCATGCACTTCAACCTGCTCCGCTCAACCGTCTGGGCCAGCCAGCAAAAACCCTGCGTAACGACCGGCTACATCAAGGCGGTCCACCGCAAGGACGACGAGCGGCTGGCCGCGTTTGACCGTGTGCTTCGGGCGCTGCCGCCGCGGCTGGCGGTGGCCGAGAAGCCGATCAAGGTCAGGAAGGGAAGGAAGGCGACGACGATTGACGTCGACAACGAATGGTTCTCGGCACACAGCGTCTGCCGGCCGCACTTTGCCGACAACCTCGCGGTTGGCCGGCGGTTCTACGACGGTCTCGCCCGCCTGCTGTCCGACCGCGACGTCCGCGAGAAGGTGGGTTACGAGCAGGCGTGCCTGCGCGACCTGGTTGCCGCCGAGACGAACCGTGACACAAAGAAGAAGGGAACACTCTTGAACGACGACGAACCCGACTTCATCCGTGCCGTCCAGATGGCCCGCGGCAAGATCAAGGTCGAGACGATGGGCCAGAACAACCGGCATGCGGCCAACCAGGCGACCAAGAACCGCTGGAATGCCTGATGGAGCGGCTTCGGTTGAAACTTAGTGGAGCCAAGACCGAGGCTCAGGCCCGCAACGATGGGCTCGACGGACGTCCGCCGGGCCGTGCTGGAGATGACGCGGGCCGTTTCCCTGACGCCTTGGGCGGGCGAGCACATCTTCAATGCGGCCAGTCCCGGTGCTACGCCGTGCGCCAGCAAGGGCGGGGGCAGCAACCCGGTCCCGTACGCGGCCGAGATTCACGCCACTCGCTACCAGTATGGCTTAGCGATGATCCCCGGCCGCCTGCGTGATCCGAAGCGGGTGGCGGTCGCACTTCGCGCGCTGGGCCGGCTCGGCCCGGTCGCCGGCAACCACGGGCGGTTCCTGTTCGACTTTGCGCCCGAGTCGATCGTCATCCGCCTACCGACGACCCGACGCCGCTGCTGCTCTACTCGTTCGGCCCGGCCGGCGGCCGAACACGCGGCGGCGAAGGAACTGCTGCCCGGGGCCAACCGCTTCCCCGGCATCAAGACAGCCGTCGAAGCGGCGTGCGGGCGGATCGATGCCCACGCCGGCGTCACGGGGGCGAAGGCGTGATCGGCCTCTATGTCAGCGCGCTCGTCGCCTGCTTCCGCCGCGGCATGGCGCGTGAGTTCTTCGAGACGCACCCGGTGCCGCCGCCGAGCACGTGCTACGACATGCCACTGTCGCTCATGGGCGAGCACGAACGCCGTCGCCACCGCGGCTGCCACGGCATGCCGGCGCTGCCCAGCAAGCCGGCGACGAGCGTCGTGCTGCGGACGATGTGGCGGGTCAAGAGCAAGACGCTCAGCGAGGCTCAGAACTTGCGGCCCGACTTCCAGCAACTGCTCACGCACGTCAAGGTCGGCGTCTGGCTCGACTCGATTGGCGAGGCCGCGGCTGAGCGTATGTTGGAGGAGCGGGTCGCGGTCGCGCTCGACCCGGCGCGACGAGTGCAGGTCGAGCGGGCCGGCGGGCTTTGCCTCGGCGAGAGCACGCACCACGTCGACGAGGTCTTGCCGCTGGCCCGGCGGCCGGACCTGCTCGGGCGGCGGGCCAGGACGTTCCTGCTGCAAGAGGACGGCCCGCACACGTTCCCGGTCTGGGTCGACCACGTTCGATCCGCCGGCACGCGATGGGCCACCGGCAGGCTCGTTCAAGCCCGCAATACGCCTGCTGGAGAAGGACCGGAGCGGCGAGCCGGGCCCGTCCGCGAAGCTCCGCCTGCGATATGCTCACCCGGCCAGACGCACGCGTTGATCGAGGACGCCGCACCACGCACAACCTGCGGAACCCGCAGCGGCTACGACGCGTCCGCCACGTAACGAGCGGGCAGGACAAGCAGGTTTGATCGAGCGTCGTCCGCTGCCGCGACCTGGACGAAGCGGCTGCGTTGGCTCACCCGACTCCAAGTCTCGAGTGCAAGAACAAGGTGCCGGTCACTCTGCAATACGACCATTGCGTTGCCGACGAAAGGCGTTACAGAAGCCGCGCGCGGGTCGGGTCGAAATTCCGCCAGCATAAACATGACCTGCCTCAAAAGGGGAAGAATGCGCCGGCCGTGACGGGCAGCCCGACGCCACCACGACGTCGTTCAAGTACCCGCAGTCCTCCGCGCCCTCCCGGCTTATCCGAAGGGACAACCGCTTGCGGCCGCATGAACTGCGGCGCTTTGGCATCCGAGCCGGCGCGTAACGAGACGAAAGTCGAAGCCCGCCGGCACCTTCGCCCGTTTCCTCCGCCTCCCAACCCACGCCACGTGGCCGCCGCTTCGTTTCGAAACCGGATCCGAGGATTCCCTGCCGCAAGTCCTGCTCCGACAGAAGTGACGTCGTCAGGCGTTGAGCAGGTTCGGGTCGGGTGAGGCACGACGGTTGCCGGATCTGGCGGACTTGAAGGGGCCAAGCCGATCAGCGGCAGGGGCTGCGTGAGGTGGTGCGGGTCGTTGCCTTTGGGTGTGGTCGGCGGTCTTGGCGCGGTTATCGATGTGCCGACATGGCCAGGCTTGGTCGCGGGTAACACGTGCTGTTGTTTCAGCGTGACCCCGGGTGTGCCGTGAGGAGTTCCCGCGGGACGTCTACCTCGCGATAATAGAAGAGCTTTTGAGGTAGGCGGGATCGGGCGGGTCAAGGCCCGACCCCGTGGGGTGTCAGGCTGGTCGACGCCGCATGGCAAGCACGCCCAGGCCGCCGAGAATGGCCAGGGCACCGGTCGGCTCCGGCACGACCACCGCGAGGTTGGCCGGGGAGCCGCCGCTGGTTTCGAGAGTCTCGAAGCGGAACTCGTTGTTCACGCCGCTGCCGGGGGCGGTGGCGGTCAGGAGGAAGGCAAGGTCGGTGTCGGACCCGTCGCCGTCGCTCACGCTGGAGACGAACGTGTCGAGGTCGATCCCGGAAAACGAGATCGTCGTGCCCGCCACGAGGCCGGACAGGTCCGTGAGTGCCACTTCGTCCAATGCTCGGAACGTGGTGCTGGTGCCGGGATCGAAGTCGAACGTGTTGCTCTCTCGCACACGGTTGCCGCTGGCGTCGATGGCGTTGCCGAGCGTATTGGAGCTGGTCACCTGATAGCCGGCGTTCGTGAAATCGTCCTCGGCCGCGCCGTCGGCGACGCCCCAGAGCGTCAGCGTCACAGGGTTTGCTACCGACGCGGCACCCGCGGCGGCAGCACCCAATTTGACAGTCAGGCTGGACCCGGCGCTGGTGCCGGTGCCCGCGTCACCCGAAAGGTCAAAGTAGAGCACGCCCACGCGGTCGCTTCGGCTGTCCGGCTCGGTGCTGTTGTCGTCGCGAACGCTGAAGAACGGCTGCGTGTTCCGCGTCTGCGTCGGCGGACTGGTGTCGAACAGATCGTTGATCTCGACGTACGTGTCGCCACTGAGCACGGCGGCTTGCGCGGTGGCGGCAGTCGTTATGGTGACGCCGGCAACGGCGGCGGCAAGGGCAAAACTTTTCATGGTCTCTCCTCGAAGGTGGTGCCGGGCACTGCCGGCGGGACGTGTGAGCCTCGGGCTCACGGAAAGGGTGGCGGCTCGATGAGTTGAGCCGATTGAGTAATGGTGACTTGGCCCTGCCCGCCGTGGCCGCGCATGCGCTCGGCGAGGCGGCGGACGGCGAGGCGGCCGAGCTGCTCGGGCCGCAAATCAAAGGTGGCTGGCGTTGGGATCAGGCCCGCCAGCGCCGCCGGCTCGTTGTCGCAGCCGATGACCGGCCGGTCGCTGAGCGTGGTGAGGCCCGCCATGCGGCAGGCTCGGTCAAGCGCCGCCAGATGCCGATCGTTGGCGACGAAGATGCCCGTCAGGTCGATGTTCTTGAGCCGGCTCAGGGCCGCCGCCGCGGCGGCGGTCGAGCCGTCGCGCACCTGAATCAACTCCACCGGAAGGCCTAGCCGGTCGCACTCGATCCGAAACGCCGCGCCCCGTTGTTGGACCGCCGGGTGAAGCTCGTCCAGTGCAACGAACGCCAACGAGCTGCACCCTTGATCCACCAGATAGCCGGCGGCTTCCCGGGCGATCTGCCCGTGATCGCACCGCACCCGGTCGCCCCAGTCGAGCGGCCCGTGAGACCCAATCCAGACAATCGGCTTGCCACGCAGCGAGCGAATCAGTCTCTTCTCCAGGAAGCCGAGCGCCAGCAGGCCATCAGCTCGCTCGACCACTTGGGCAACGTTGTCGGCGCCGGCGAACGAGATGGTCAAGTCAAAGCCGAGCGCGTCCAGCTCGCCGCTGATGCCTTGCATAATGCCCAGGGCGACGGGGTTGTGGTAGCTGGACCGCTGCGGCCACACCATCGAGATCCTGCCGGTGAACACGCCGTCAGCACTGCGCGGCCGCCGGCCCGGACGGTTTGTCACCGGGCGCGGCGTGTAACCGATTTCGGCCATCGCCTTGCGCACGGCCGCCACGGTTGCCGGGCTCACCGACGGCCGCCGATTGATCACGTTCGACACCGTCGCATGCGACACGCCGGCAACTTTGGCAACTTGGGTGATGGACATGCGCGTTCCCTGCAAGGCTTCAAGCTACCATAATGTGAGGCGTTGTCAATGACAATAGCGATCGCTTCACGAGTTGCAACGAGATGCATCATCCGCCGCTCCAAACCGGCGGAGCCGTCGCCCGGCCTCCCGCAGCACCTCGGCCTCAGGCGGGTGGATCGACCCGTCGGGCATCGGCCCGGTGTTGAGAAGCAGGTTGCTACCGGCGGCGTTGGCGTTGGTCAGCTTCTCGAGCACCTGGTCCACCGTGAGGATCGATTGCGACATCTCCTTGTGCCAGCCCCAGCTCTCCGGCGTCATCGTCGTGCAGATCTCGCAAGGCTTACCACTGCTCGGCTGGCCCGAGTGCTCGTGGGCTACGAAATCCTCGGTGCCGAGGTAGCCGTACTTGTACGCCACGAGCGTCCAGGGCTGCTTCGCGTGGACAAGGTCGTACAGCTCCTGGCAGCGGAACGGATCGCCGTCGCGGGCCGGGTGGTAGTCGTGGCGGATGTGACCGTCGGCGTCTTTGGGCTCGCGCGGCACTGCGATGCCGTCGAGCCAGATGGCGGCGATTGGGCCGTAGTTCGTCAGCAGTTCGTCCACCTGAGCGGCGGTGTAATCCACGTAAAGGTTTAGATCATGGTCTTTTGGCGCGGCGTAGTGCGGGTCCGGCGGGTCGTACTCGGGCCGGGCGCGGCCGCCGAATCGGTCGTTTGACGGCCCGTGCGGATGACGCCACTCGCGGCCGTGCGAGAGGTAGAGGCACAAGCCCAGCTTTCGATCGGCACAAGCGGCCGCAAGCTCCGCGACCAGGTCGCGGCCGCACGGCGTGTTCGTGCTCTTAAAGTCCGACTGACGCGTGTCCCAGAGCGAAAAGCCCTCGTGGTGCTGCGTCGTCAAGTTCACATAACGGCAGCCTGCCTCAACAGCCAGATCGGCGATGGCCGGCGCGTTGAACTGCTCGGCCAGCCGCGCGTACTCGGTGACGGGAATCTTCTCCTTCAGCTGCACCCACTCGTGCCGACCCAGCAGCGAGTAGAGGCCGTAGTGCAAGAACAAGCCAAACTTCGCTTCCCGAAACCACTGCCGCCCGGCGTCCCGCGGGTCATCGTGGCGGGCGAGGTAAGGCTCGAGGTACTCGGGCGGCGTGGTGGAGCTTGCGGACAAGAGGCTCGCACGGTACGTTATTGTAACTGACAACGCAACCACCTGACGCCCATGACGCTCCTTCGACTCATCGTGCTCGCGCTCCTCGTGGCGCTGTGCCGCCCGCTCGCCGCCCGCGCCGAACCGGCTCG
Organism: uncultured Tepidisphaerales bacterium; assembly: GCA_964386435.1. Taxonomy (GTDB): domain Bacteria; phylum Planctomycetota; class Phycisphaerae; order Tepidisphaerales; family Tepidisphaeraceae; genus CAYLSV01. The sequence continues at coordinate 128,231 of CAYLSV010000001.1, read as the reverse complement.
GCCGCCGAACGTGATTCTCATCCTCGTCGACGACCTCGGCTGGCGCGATCTGGGCAGCTACGGCAGCACGTTCTACGACACGCCCAACCTCGACCGCCTCGTCGCCCGCGGCATGCGGTTCACCAACGCCCACACCGCCAGCCCGCTGTGTTCGCCAACGCGGGCGAGCATTTTGACCGGCATCCACCCGGCACGCATCGGCATGACGGCGCCGCGTGCCCATCATCGGGCGGTGGTGCTTGAGCAAATCCTGTTGCCGGGCCGGGCGGAGTTGCCGTGGCTGGAGGCGGGCAGCGTCACGCGGCTCGATCCGGCGTACTACACCATGGCCGAGCTGTTTCAGGAGGCGGGCTTCGCGACCGGGCACTTCGGCAAGTGGCATTTGGGCCGAGAGCCGTTCTCGCCGCTGGCCCACGGCTTCGATGTTGACGTGCCCGGCTGGTTCGGCCCCGGCCGGCCCGGCAGCCACATCGCGCCCTTCACCCACCACGACGCCCACAGTTTTGGCAACGCCCCGGCCGGCACGCACGTCGAGGAACTCACCGCCGACGCGGTGATCGACTTCATTGCAGACTCCGGCGATGCCCCGTTCTTCATCACCTACTGGACCTTCGGCGTCCACGGGCCGTGGAACCGGAACCGCGACGTTCACCCGGAAGTGCTGGCGAAGTACATCGACCGGATCGACCCGGCCGACGCGCAACGCCAGCCGGTGATGGGGGCGATGATCGAGGCGGTGGACGCTCAGATCGGCCGCGTGCTCGACCACCTTGACGCCACGGGTGAGACTGAAAACACGCTGATCGTCTTCACCAGCGACAACGGCGGCGTGCATTGGCGGGCTCCGGCAACTCAGGGATGGGCCGACCGGCCGATCACGAGCAACGCCCCGCTCCGCGGCGGCAAAGCGACCATCTATGAAGGCGGAACCCGCGTCCCGCTGGCCCTCGTCTGGCCGGGCAACATCAAACCCGGCACGACGTCCGACGCGCTCGTGAGCAGCGTCGACATGCTCCCGACGGTCGCCGATCTGCTGAACCTGCCGCTGCCGGTTGATGTGGAACTGGATGGTGTCAACTTCGCCCCAGCGCTACAGCAGAAGGCGTTCGAACGGAAGCCGTTGTTCGTCCATTTTCCGCACGGCCGCGGTGATCGGCCGGGGTATCAGCCGTCGTCGAGCCTCATTGACGGGCATTGGAAAATCATCCGGTTCTTTGCCGATCTGCCGGCCGATGCGCCCGAGGGTGCGACGCCGACGGATCGGTATGAACTTTACGATTTAGCCGTCGATCTGGGGGAGCAGAATGATCTCGCCGCCGTGGAGGTCAACAAGCTCAACACGATGAAGGCGTTGCTGCAGGAACGGCTGGACGAGACGCAAGCCATCATCCCGACGGCCAACCTCGGCTATGCCGGTGCGGCGGCACGCAATTTCACCCGCTTCACCCACGACGGCTGGCGGGTCCACAAAGAAGCTCAAGGCTCGGCTCGGGGCGGCCGACTCATGCTCGATGCGTTCGGCAACGACCCCTACCTGATCGCCGACGACCCGCCGGCAGTCGAGGGCCAGCTCGTGCTCACCCTGCGCATGAAGGCGTCCGCCGGCGACGAGGCCTCCGTCCACTGGACCACGCCGACCCGCGACAACTTCGGCATGAACCGGGCACAGTTTGAACCGCCGATCGGGAACCAGATTCGGGAGGTGGCGGTGCCGTTCAACGCAGACGCGCCGCTCACAGCCCTGCGGCTGGACCCGACGAACGCGGTATCCACCATCGAGATCGACTGGATCAGGCTCACCCGGCCGGACGGGCAGATCCTCGCGGAGTGGGGCTTCTGAGCAAATCAGCGGTTTTGACAAGGGCCAGTTTTCACTTTACATTCCGCCGCTGCCCGGCCTGATGATGCGATACCTCCTTGCCCTGATCTGCTCGCTATTTCTCGCCGCGGTCGCTCGGGCGGAGCGGCCGAACGTGTTGATCATCCTGGCGGATGACCTGGGTTGGATGGACTTGTCGATCCAGGGCAGCACGTTCTACGAGACGCCGCACATCGACGAGTTGATGCGGCGTGGCATGCGGTTCGACAACGCCTACTCGGCCAGCCCGTTGTGCTCGCCGACGCGGGCGAGCATCCTCACCGGCTTGCACCCGGCCCGGATCGGGCTGACCGCGCCACGCGGGCATCACCAACCGGTCGTACTCGAGCAGAATCTGATGAGCGGCCGGCCGGAGTTGCGGTGGCTCGAGGCGGACACGGTGACACGCCTGAATACAAGGTATCTGACGCTGGCGGAGGTGTTTCAAGAACAGGGCTATCGCACCGGCCACTTCGGCAAATGGCACCTCGGCCGGGACCCTTACTCGCCGCTGGCCCACGGCTACGACGTCGACAAGCCGCACTGGTACGGCTCCGGCCCGCGGCCGTCGTTCCTCGCACCGTGGGACTTCCGCGGCGTCGGCAACATGGGCGCGGGCGACCCCGGCGAGCACATCGACGATCGAATGGCTGACGAGGTAATCGACTTCATTGAGCCGTCGGACGAGCCGTGGTTTGTCAGTTACTGGGCGTTCAGCGTGCACAGCCCGTGGGACCAGACCCGCGACGTGAAGCCGGAACTGCTGGAAAAGTTCAAGGAATGGGTCGATGAAGAGGCCCACCAGCGTTCGCCGGTGATGGGCGGCATGATCGCGGCATTTGACGACACCGTCGGCCGCATCATGGCGCGGCTCGACGAGACGGGGCAGGCCGACAACACCATCATCGTCTTCCTCAGCGACAACGGCGGCGTGCATTGGGAGCCGCCAGCGAAGCACGGATACGACGACCGCCCGGTGACGAGCAACGCCCCGCTGCGTGGCGGCAAAGCAACGATCTACGAGGGCGGCACCCGCGTGCCGATGGCGGTGGTGTACCCGCCGAAGATTCCGGCGAACCGGGTGAGTAGCGTGCTGACCGGCAGCATCGACGTGTTCCCGACGGTGGCCAACCTTGCAGGTGTGACGCCGAGCGAGCCGATCGCGTTCGACGGCCACGACATCAGCCCCGTGCTGCTGGGCGAGCCGGTGCCGGAGGCGCTGGCGGACCGGACGATTTTCGTCCACTTCCCCCACGGCCGGGGCCTGCGGCCGGGCTACCAGCCGTCGTCGAGTCTGCGCGATGGCGATCTGAAAATCATCCGGTTCTACGCCGATCTGCCCGACGGCGGCGACCGATTCGAGCTGTACGATCTCGCCGAGGATCTTGGCGAAACTCGCGACTTGTCGGGGGAAAATCCGGATCTGTACGCGGCGATGAAGGTGAAGCTCGATGCGAAGCTGACTGAGACCGACGCGATCATTCCGACAGCCAACCCCGGCTACAAAGGGCCGCTGAAGGGCACGCCGGTTATCGCGACGTTCGGCGGCTGGGAGACACGCAAGCACCTGATCGGCGAGCTGCGCGGCGGCCGCTTGATCCTCGAATGCGTAGGCCACGACCCGTACATGATCGCCGGCAACGTGCCGCCGATCGTCGGCGAACACACGCTGGAGCTTCGCCTGAAAGCCACCGCCGGCGGCGAAGGCGAGATCTACCTGGCCACCGAGCAACGGCCTGACTTCAACCGGGACGCCCGCGTCGTCTTCGACTTCGGCGTGAGCCAGAAGATCGACGTCGCCCGCGTCACGATCAGGCCCGAGGCGCCGCTGACCGCGTTGCGCATCGACCCGATCAACGAAACCGGCACCGTGGAGATCGACTACGTCCGCCTGCTCGACGTCGACGGGAAACTCGTGAAGTCCTGGAATTTTTCGGAATAGCTCACACCAGGTCGAGCGGGGCACAACTCCACGGGTGGCAGCGGGAGTCGTAGGCGTCGCCGTTAAAAGTCTCCCAAGTGGTTGTCGCGCCGGCATCGAGCATGGGCGTCCAGAGGTCGATCACCCGTTGCCGCGCAAGCGCCTCAAGGTTGGCGTAACGCAGCGCCGCGATGGCGAACGTCCAGAAGTACGGCCCGCACACGGCCGCGTCGGGTGGCGGCGTGGCGAACAACGGCTCGAGGTAGGTTGCGGCCTCAACGGGATCGGACCAGCCGGCGAGTGTCGCCCACACGTGGGTCTGCTGGCTGATCTGCGGCGAACCCGCCCCGTCGCGGAAGTGCTTGCCGTCGAAGAAGAGGGACCGGGCCGGGTCGCGGCGGGCGTTGGCGCGAGCTCGCAGCTTCATCGCATCAGCCGGTGAACCCACGGCGTCTTCGAGATCGGCCAGCGCACGCTCGGTTATCGACAGCAGCGCGTTGATGGCGGCGTTCGTGCCTCGGCGGTCGATGCCCGGCTCGCCGATGTTGTGCCAGCCCATGCCGGGGTGGTCGATGAACAGGTTGCGGTGAACCTCGCCGTTAGGCAGCGTCGGGTCATACCGCTCCTCCCGCTGGCTGCCGCGTTCGAACTGACTGAGGTCGTCGCGCAGGATACCGTCGGCGGCGAGTTGCCGGGCGAACCAGGCGTAGACGCCGCGGGCGGTCGGCAGCACGTCGGCGACGGTCGCCACGTCGTCGTCGGCGGCGTGGTAGTCGCGGGTGCCGATGATGCCCAGCAAATTGTAATCCAGCAGCATCACCGGTCCGGCCGAAAAGACGACGGAACGAATCAAGCCGTTGTCGGCGGGGCGGGCGAATTGGCCGCGGACGAGGCGTCGCCAATGGGACGTGTCGCCGGTGAGGCGGGCGAGCCACCGGGCGATGTGGTGGCCGTCGCCAAGATACATCGCCTGCTCGCGGGTGGGGCAGTCGGCGAGAATCTCCTGCACACCGACACGAATCGTCCGCGTGCAAAGCTCGAGTACCCGATCAAGGTCCGCATCCCCCGAAGGCGGCGGTGGTCGCAAACGCAGCGCCGGCGTCGATGCCCGCACGCCAACCTGATGCATCGTCGGCAACGTGTCGAACCCGCGGAGCATCACGGCGAGGTAGCGCATGCCGGAGTAGGCGAGGCCCTCGAAGCTCATTCGGCCGCCGGGCGTTTCGACGCGATTGGCGTAGCTGCCGCCCTTCATCATCAGGGCCGGGCGGCCCTCGTCGTCGAGCAACTCGGCGAAGCCGAAGTCGATAATGCCCGGGCCGTCGCTGGTGAGCTCGAGCAACGGCTCGCCGACGTATTCGCCGCCGAGGTCGTAGACGAGCGCGACGTCGCCGGCGGCGTGATCCGTCCGCGTCCAGCCGGCGTTCATGAGGGCGGTGCCGTAGGCGGCGGTGCCGGCGATGCCTTGCCGATCGATGGTGCCGGGGCCGGGCGACAGCGGCTCGGGCGGCTTGGCGAGGGCGAAGGTGTCGATGTGTTTGGCCGTGACCACATCGTGCCGCAGCGTCGGCACCGGCCGGGGCATCGGCGGCTTCAAATAAGTTGGCGGCTCCACCAGTATCGCCGTCGGCCATGCGTTGTCGTCGAAGGCCGGTTGCTGCCACCCGATCGGGTGCTCCGTGAGCACGAGGTGCTCGACGTGCCCCAGCAGCAGCGTCCGCCGAGGCACGTGGCTGCGATAGCCCGTGCGGGTTGTCGTCTTCCACTCACCCGCCGCCGGTGAACCCGCCGCCGGTGAACCCGCGGCCGGTGAACCCGCGGCCGTCACCTCCGCCCACAGCCCCGGCCGACCGGTCGGGATGTAGTTCAGCGTCGCCAGCCCTGGCACGTAGACCAGCACCGCGACAAGGTGCTCACCCTCGGCCAGCGGGTAGACGTCGATCGGCAGCTCATCCGGATGGTGCGGCACCGGCCCGCGGCCGAGGTGCTCGCCGTCGAGCCAAACGTGATAGAAGCCTTCGGCGAACAGCCGCAGCTCGCCCGGCCCGTCCAGCCGCATGCGGCGGCGGAACAAGCGGTAGCGGCCGCCTTCATCGTGACCCCAGATCGGCCGCATCAGTCGTCCGCGTTCCAAGGGTCAAGCAACGAGCGACGCAGACCATTGTCGATGGTCGCCTCCAGCGTCGCCGCGTGGCCATCGACGAAGACGCCGTTCATCCGGACGCCGCGGTGGGCGAAGTAGGTAAACCCGTACTGGTTCGGCCGAATGCCCGACGAGCTCGGCCCGGCGTAGCGGGGGTTACCGTTGGCTTCGGTGGCGTGGTACATGCCCGGCGTGTACTCGTACGGCACCCGCCCGTCCCAATCGAAGGCGGGGGCGGCCCAGTTCGCGCTGTTGTTGCTCGGCTTCATGATCGCCCAGCCGTCGCCCATGTAGAGCGTCTCCGACGCACTCGGCACCGACGTGACGCGCGGCGACGGGTTCGGGCGGGCACCGAGAGTCTCCTTCACGGAGAACACGTCGTTCACCGCATAGGTGATGCCGATGATGCGGCGGAGCGCGCCGGTGTCCGGGTCGCGGCCGATCGCGCCGTAGCCGTCGAGCTCGTCGGTGCTTGGGCAGTTGAGCTTCGAGAACGCCTCGGCCAAACCGGGCGTCAGGATGAGGCTGCCGCCGCCGCTGGTGACTTCGGTGTTGCCGGAGAACAGGTAGGGTGCCAGCCCCAGCCACCAGCGGTTATCCCGCGGATCGGTTGAGCTCGACGGAACGACAGTCCAGCCGCGGAGGGAGAAGTCATTGTCGTTGGCGTAGAACGCCGACGCGGTGCCGAGTTGCCGCAGGTTGCTCAGGCACTTGACCGTCGCCGCCGACTGCCGGGCCGCCGAGAGCGAGGGCAACAGGATGCTGACGAGCAGGGCGATGATGCCGATGACGACGAGCAACTCCACAAGCGTGAAGGCACGAACACGGCGACGGGCTGGAATAACACTCATGAATCCTCCTGAAACAACCAAAACAGACCGTGGCCGAACGATCAAGTCCGGCCGCGGCACAAGCCGCATCCATTCATCGGCGGTACCGGCGGCCCAGCAACGCCAAGCCCATCACGCCACCCATGAGCGCACTGCTCGGCTCAGGCACGACAACGTTCAGAGTCGGCGGCGAATCAGGCACGCTCGAATTGCCGGGCGTGTTGGACGAAAAGAATTCCAAGCTCTGATCGGCCGAACGAGCCGAACCGGCGAGCGTCAGGATGAACGTCAAGTCGTCATCTGCCGTCGTGGTGGCCGTCGAGATGAACGCGTCGAGCGAGGCACCGATGATCGTAATCACATCCCCTTGTGTCAAATTCGATTCGATCTGCAGCGTCTCGAGTGGGCCGTTGGAGAAGACGTTGCCTTCGCCGACAAGGTTGCCGGAGGTGTCGAGGGCATCGATGACGAAGTCACCCATCCCACCGTTCGCCGACGGGTCGTAAGTGGTGAACGGGTTAGAGCCAGTGTTCTCCGTGAACGTGTCCTCGTAGAGCCCATTGTTCACCCCATACAGGCGGAGCGTTAGCGGATCGGCGGCGCTGGCGGAGCGAGGGCTGTTGCTGACCGTCAGCGTCAAGCTCGATCCGACGCTGGGACCGACTTCGTTGACGCCGAAACGGACGAGGCCGACGCGATCATCATCAACCGCGCCGCCGGTGCCGCCGACACGCAGCTTGATAGTGTCGTCGTTGCGGTCCGATGAGGGCGGCGTCGTGTCTGTGATGTCTTGACGCTGAACGTAGGTGTCGGCGACCAATACAGCGGCCGAGGCGCTGCTGGTGGCGATGCCGAAGGTGGCGAGGGCGAGGGCGGGTTTGACGATGGACATGGGTTTTCTCCTCAAAAGTGGGTTTCCTCCGCGGCCGACTGCTTTGCCGTCGCGGGACGTGAACGAGATGGGTCAGGGGGTCGGCTCAACGAGCTTCGCCGGGACGAGGGTGGTTTGTTGGCCGAAGGTGAACGGGTGGTTGATCCGCTCAACCAGCCGGTTCGCGGCCAGGCGACCGATGGTTTCCGGCTGGATGTCGAAGGTCGCTGGCTGGGGCACCATGCTCTCCAGCGCCGCCGGGTCGTTGTCGCACGCGATGGCCGTCACGCGGTTCATCAAGTCGAAGCCGATGCGGCGGCACTCGCGATCGACGGCGGCCAAGTACTGGTCGCACGAGGCGAACACGCCAATGCGATCCAGCGGCAACTCGCTCAGTGCCCTCGCCACCTCGGCCGCGCCGTCGCCGCTGAACACGCGGCCCGGCTCGCCCACCAGATCGGCGGCTTCGAGAATGTGCACCGTTGCCCCAAGCCGCTCGCACTCGTGCCGAAACGCATTTTTCCGCTGAACGAACGCCGGGTGGCGCGGGCTCAGGTTGATGAACACCACGTCGCCGTGCCCGTGCTCGATCAGATATGCCGCAGCCTCGCGGGCTACTTGATCGTGGTCGCACCGGACGCGGTCGCCCCGGTCCAGCGGGCCGTGCGACCCGATGAACATCAGCGGCGTCTGGCCGATCTGCTCGATCACCGCCTGCTCGGCAAAGCCCATGACAATGATGCCGTCGGACTTCGTCGCCGTTTGGCCCAGCCGGTCGAGCTGCTCGACACCGTCGAACGTGACGTCCAACTGCATGCCAAGGTCGGCCAGCTCCTCGGCAACGCCGCGCATGATGCTCATGGGTACCGGGTTGTTCCGCACGTCGCGGTGGGGCCAGGCGAGGGTGATCCGGTGCGTCTTTTGCGGCTCCTTGACCGAGTTGGGCCGCCGGCCGGGCCGCAAACCGACGGGCAGCGGCTTGTAATTGATCTGGGCCATCGCATCCCGCACCGCCTCGGCCGTTGAGGCGCGGACGTTGGGGCGGTTGTTGATGACGTTCGACACGGTCGCGTGCGACACGCCGGCAATCTTGGCTACTCGAGTGATGGACAACGAAGGCTCCTAAGTGACAATCTACTTGAATATCCGACCTTGTCAAACGGAATAGTCGGTGGCATCTTCCCGAATCTGCCGCAAATGCCGCGAAAACCACTTCGCTCGTGCGTGGACAAGGACGCGTTTTCACATTACATTGGCCTCGACCGCCTTCAGGTACTGCCTTCATGCCGACTCGCCTCGCCCTTTTGCTGCTCGTGATGATCCTCGCCCCCGTGGCGCTTGGGGAGGTCCGGTCCAGCCCGCTGTTCTCTGAGCCGTTGCTGCGGTCGTGGCAACAGCAGGCCGACGCCGATCCGGACGCCTGGGGGGGCGTTCGGGAGGCGGCTGCCGCCACCATTGATCCGGCCTCGCCGAGGCACGTCTCACGGGGCGGCATCGACGCCTCGCGGGGCACGTTCCTCCGCGACCTCGATGAGCGGCTCGATCAGGTCGGAATGGTTTACCTGCTGACCGGCGACGTCGAGGCGGGCGCTTACGGGGCGCGGGTGGTGGCCGATCTGGCGGTGTCATTCCCGATCGACCATGACCGCATCGCGATCAATAAGGTGCTCCCGGGCTACCGCGGCGACCTGGCCCGCACGCTGGCGATGGGCTTGGCATGGTTCGAGGACGCGATGACGCCAAAACAGCGCGAAGACGTGCGGGCGGCGCTGGTGGCGGTGGTCGAGCAACTCCGAATGGAGTTCGAGGGCGGCTCGATCAACGGGCCGTACCACAACTTCAATAGCGTCTGCATGTCGGCGGTCGGTCTGGCGGCGCTGGTGATGGACGATCACCCGGACGCCGAGGTGTGGCTGGCGAAGTCGCGGGGCGTCGTCGTCCGCTGGCTGGACAAGGCAATCGATGAAGACGGCGCTTTCATCGAGGGCACCAGCTACGTCGGCTATGGCACCGATTCGCTGTTCATCCTCGAGCGGGCCTTGCGGGACCGCGGCCTGCCGAGCCTGATCGCGGGCAGCCGGTTAAAGAAGCTGTCGACGTACTACGCGATGTCGCTGCTGCCGGGCGAGGGCGTGTTCGACGCCCGCAACGACGCCCATTACAGCAGCGTCGGCCGGCCGAATTTGCGGCAGTTGGCATGGGCGTTCGACGACGGACTGGCGTTGTGGTTGGCGGAGAACACGCAGGGGCCGTACCCGCTGGATTGGCGGAAAATCGCGTACGTGCCGGACGTCGAGGCCGTGCCGCCGGGCGAGGCGGGGCTGCCGCTGGCGAAGCACTTCCGCGGCCGAGGGCTGGCCATTTTCCGGACCGGGTGGGCGGCGGACGACCTGATGTTTTCCATCGAGGCCGGGCCTTATTACAAGGTGACGCACAACCAGGCGGACAAGGGCCACTTCAGCCTCTACGGCAACGGCGGCCGGTGGGCAATCGATTCGGCGTACGCCGAGTTCCCGTCGCACGCCCACAGCGTCCCGCTCATCGATGGCCGCGGCCAAGCCCTCAGCGGCTACAGCTACGGCACCTCCGGCACGCTTTACAACTTCACCGACGGCGATCGATTCGGTTACGTTCGCGCCGACATGACGTCGGCCTACCTCGCCAACGACGTTGGCGTGCCCGGTGTCGACCTGAAGCGGGCGGTGCGACACGCCGTCTTCGTCAGGCCAAGCGGCGGGGTGCCGGGGTATGTGATCATGCACGACGACCTTGACGTCGACGGCCAGCCGCACCGTTTTGCGTGGCTCATGCAGACGGCGTCGAACATGACGATGAGCGGCGACGTTCTCACTCCAGAGCCCGCATTCGGCGGCGAATTCGTCGAGCCATACACGATCGGCTCGGCGGTCAATTTGGCTTGGGAGCTGGACGAATCAATGGAGGGCGAGTGTACGATGTGGGCCCGAGTCCGCGCAATTCGCGGGCCGGACGATCTGTTGACGCGGGAGGGCCAGATCGGGCTGCGGGTTGACGGCAAGCAGGTGTTGCGGTGGAAGCCGCAAACGAACGCGCAGTGGGATTGGATTTGGCTGCCGCTGCGGGACGTCGCCGATCGGCCGGACCCGTTGCCGGATGATCTGATGGGGCGGGACCAACTGCACGACGCGGTGCTGGACCCAAGCCACGGGCCGACGTTCGCCAACTCGTGGCACACGATGTCGCGGGCCACTCGCTACCACCTGCCGCGGACATATCACGCCACGCGGGTCACGCTGCCCGACGCCGGCGAGATGGCCCTGACGATCAACGGATTGCTAGCGCTTGATGCCATCGCGATCGTCCCGGACAACGAGCATCGGCCACCGGCGGGGCCAGACGACGAGCGGGTCCAAGTTTGGCTTGAGGCAGAGTCGACCACGATGACTACGGGTGCGGCGATCCAGTCGGTGCCGTCGCCCGACTCGCAGCTTCACCTGCAGATCGTCGCCGCGGGTGAGTTGACGGCTCACCACGATTATCACAAGCTCCACCCGCGCCTGTGGCGAGAGGTCGACGCCGTCGCCCCGGAATTTACCGCCGTGCTCGTGGTCGATGGGGTCGGCTCGACGCCGCCAACCGTCGAGCAAAAACAGGTGGATGAGGAGACCGTCACCACCATCACGATCAACGGCCGCACCGACGTGTTCCGCTTCCCCGTTGATGGGCCGGCCACCGTGAAGCTCGGGGGCTCTTGAAGCATCTCCCGCTTGGTGAGGTACGTTCTGTTTGCTGTGCCGGAGGAGGTCCGGACAAACACTTGTTGAGTCCGATGTCGTGTCCCGCATGAAGTTGCCGAAGCCGCTCCAGATCGTGCTGCTCCCAATTGCCTCGGCGGTGGGGGTGGCGGCGGTGGTGTGGTTGATGTCACTGGCCCTGTCCTGGCCGCAGTCCGGCAACACGTCGGCAAGTCGGCCGTTGATCGAGGCGACGGTGCCGGGGTCGCTGGTCGTCGAGATTGACGTGTCGGTGGGGAGCGAGGAGGTGCCGCTGCTGGTGCCGCTGGTCGAGGCGGGCGTGCTGCCGCCGCTGGTCGAGCGGTTGCCGGAGCGACCGTTGGTGCTGCAAGGCGTCGACGGGTTAGGCCGGTACGGCGGCACGCTGCTGCGGCTGGCGACCAGCGAGTCGGACGTCTCGATCATCGGCAACCGCCTGTCGATGGCCACGCCGCTGCGGTTCACGCCGATGGGCGATGACCTTGTGCCACACGTTTGCCACACAGTCGAAGAACTCGACGGCGGCCGGCGGTTCATCCTCCATCTGCGGCCCGGCCACAAGTGGTCCGACGGCCAACCGTTCACCACGGCCGACCCGATGTACTGGTGGCAGCACGAAGTCAACGACCCCGACATCGGCGGCGGCCGTCCGCCCGATTGGCTCGACCCTTGAAGCGCTCGATGATCACCGCCTGCAGATCACCTTCAGCCAGCCCAACGGCCTGTTTCGAACGCGGCTGGCGACCATCTTCGCCTTCGAACTCTTTAGCACGCCGGCACACCACCTGCGCCCGTTCCACCCGACGCTCGGCGACGACGTCTCGCGCGAGGCGGCCAAAACGGCGACCAGCCAGCCAAACATCGAGGCGGCATACAACGCCATCAAAAACTGGGACAACCCTGCACACCCCCGGCTCTGGCCGTGGATCTACCGGACGGCCAGCACCAGCGCACCGCACGTCTTCGTCCGCAATCCGTTCTACTTCGCCCTCGATCCCGAGGGTCGACAGCTTCCCTACGCCGATCGCGTGCAATTCGACGTACGAACCGGCGAGTTGCTCGCGCTCGCGGCGACCAACGGCCGGGCGTCGATGCAGGCGCGGCATCTGCGGTTCGACAAGTTCACCGACCTGATGAGCCAGCGCGACGTGGGCGGCTACGAGGTTTACCGGTGGGTTAGCGGCAGCGGCTCGGCGTGGGTGATTCATCCGAACCTCAACCGCGTGGCCGAGCCGGGCGACGAAGCCGCCGCGGCGAAGGCCAAGTTGCTTAGCAATAAGCGATTCCGGCAGGCACTTTCGTTGGCGATCGATCGGCAACGCGTGGTCGATGCCGAGTATGCCGGCCGCGTTGAGCCGGGGCAGCTCGCACCGACTCCGGGCGAGGTGGTGAGCGAGGCGGCGAGCAAGCAACTACTCACCGCCTTCATCGATCATGACCCGGCGCGGGCTGAGGCGATGCTGGATGATCTCGGCTTCACCCGCCCGAGTCGCAACGGCTGGCGGCAGTGGAACAATCGACCGATTTCGTTCTTCATTGACTTCACCGCATTTACCGGTCCCGGCCCGGTGCAGTTCGTGATCGACGATTGGGCACGCATCGGCGTCCGGGCAATCCCGCGCGAACGAGCGCGTGCCCTCTACACCATGGCCCGCGACGCCGGTACGAGCGACTTCGTCGTCTGGACGGGCGAGAGCGACGTCCGCCCGTTGCTGAGCCCGCGGCACTTCGTGCCTGTCGATCGATCCAGCGCTTGGGCGGTCGGCTGGGGCAAGTGGCATGCCGCCGGCGGCATGCGCGGCGAAGCGGACGGCGTCGGCATCGAACCGCCGCCGGCCCACCCGGTCCGCGAGTCGATGCGGCTGTACGAGGCGGCGCTGTCCACCGATTCCGCCGACGAGCGGCGGGGGCTGTTCGACCAGATGGCGGCAATCGCCGCCGAGAACCTTTGGACAATCAATCTCACCACGCCGCCGCCGCAGCTGGCGGTGGTGGACGACGACTTACGCAACGTGCCCCGCCAGGCGATCGACGGCGTCATCTTCGGCTCGCCGGGCCACGCGGGGATCGAGACGTTCTACTTCGAGCGTGGCGAAGACTCACCCGGTGCGCTTGAAGCCGCACGAGCTTCACTCGCCGGAGTGGCCGTCGCAACGCCCGACGGCGTCGTGCAGGAAGTTGCCGCAGATCTGGGGCAAACCGGCCAATTCTCGTCGCTGATCTTGCGTGGCTTGATGTTCCTCTCTCTCGCCGGGCTGCTCATCATCGCGTTGCGTTACCCGTTCATCGGCAAGCGGCTTCTCATCATGGTGCCGACGCTGATGGTGCTTTCGGTGGCGATCTACACGATCATCCAATTGCCGCCGGGCGACTTCCTCACCGTGCAACTCGCCCAGCTCGAGGCCAGCGGCGACCCAACGGCGCAGCGGCAGATCGAGGCATTGCGCGAGTTGCACCACATGGACGACCCGGTCTGGCAGCGGTATTGCCGGTGGGTCGGGTTGACGTGGTTCACCAGCTTCGACCCCGCGGACGCCGGGCTGTTGCAGGGCGACCTCGGCCGCAGCATGGAGACGGGCCGGCCGGTGAATGACATGATCGGCGACCGCCTGCTGCTCACCGTTGCCATCGCCTTGGGCACCATCCTGCTCACCTGGCTCATCGCGATCCCGGTCGGCGTCTTCAGCGCCGTTCGCCAGTACACGCCGGCCGACTACATCGTGACAATCGTCAGCTTCCTCGGCATGTGCGTGCCACCGTTCTTGCTGGCGTTGGTGCTCATGGCGCTTGTCGGGGCGAGCGGGTTGTTCAGTGCCGAGTACGCGGCGCAACCCGAGTGGGACGGGGCGAAGGTGCTTGACTTGCTCAAGCACATCTGGATCCCGATCGTCGTCCTCGGCCTCGGCGGGACCGGCGGCATGATCCGCGTGATGCGGGCGAACATGCTCGATGAACTGAAAAAGCCTTACGTGACCACGGCACGTGCCAAAGGCATTCGGCCGACCAGGCTGCTCTGGAAGTACCCGCTCCGCCTGGCAATCAACCCGTTCGTTTCCCGCGTCGGCTCGCTGTTCCCGCAACTCGTCAGCGGCGGGGCGATCGTCGCGATCGTTCTGAGTTTGCCGACCATCGGGCCGATGATGCTCAACGCGCTGCTCAACCAGGACACCAGCCTCGCCGGCTCGTTGCTGATGCTCCTTTCGCTACTCGGTATCATTGGCACGCTCGTCAGCGACCTGCTGTTGCTCGCGCTCGACCCTCGGATTCGATTCGGCGGGGGGAGCCGCTGATGGGAGCCGCACTCGATGATCCGGTGCTCTCGCCGCGGCAGCTGTTTCGGCTCCGGTTCTTCAAGCACAAGCTCGCCGTCGCAGCACTCGGCGTGCTCGTGACGTTGTACGTTCTGGCAATTTTTGCCGAGTTCTTCAGCGTCAACGACCCGTCGGCCTACCGCGTCGACTTCGCCTACGCACCGCCGACGCCGTTTATGTGGTCGTGGTCCGATGGCCTGCACGCGCCGAAGCTCATCAAGCAGGTCGACCCGATCACGCTCCGCCGGACGTACGTGGTTGACGAGTCGGCCGTGCAGTCGGTTACCTTTTTCGCCCGAGGCGAGCCGTACCAGTTGATGGGCCTGATCCCGATGGAACGACGGTTCCTCGGCACGACCGGTGACGGGCCGCTGCTGCTGCTCGGCGCTGACAAGTACGGCCGCGACATCTTCAGCCGCATCATCGCCGGCAGCCGCATCAGCCTGAGCATCGGCCTCGTCGGCGTAACAATTACATTCGTACTCGGTGTGAGCATCGGCGGCCTCTCCGGCTATGTCGGCGGGCGGCTCGACACCTTCATCCAACGCGTCATCGAAGTCATCGGCTCGCTGCCGCAGCTGCCGCTTTGGCTCGCGCTCGGTGCCGTCTTCCCGCCGGACTGGTCGAGCATCGCCGTGTTCTTCGCCATCACAATCGCGCTGTCGCTGCTGAATTGGCCGGACTTGGCGCGGGTTGTGCGTGGGAAGATTCTGTCGCTCCGCGAGGAGGATTACGCAACGGCCGCCCGGCTACTTGGCGTCAGTCACCGCCGCGTCTTGTTCCGTCACCTGTTGCCGGGGTTCACATCGCACCTGATCGTTGCCGTGACGCTGACGATCCCGGTGATGATTCTCGGTGAGACGTCGCTGTCGTTCCTCGGCCTGGGGCTGCGGCCGCCGGTGGTGTCGTGGGGCGTGATGCTGCAGGACTGCCTTGACGTCAAGGCGGTGCGCTTTTACCCGTGGCTGCTGTCGCCGGTGGTGTTCATCGTGCTGGCGGTGCTGTCGTTCAACTTCCTCGGCGACGGCATTCGCGACGCCGCCGACCCGCACGGGGAGGGCGGCTGAATGGCCGACCACGTCCTCGAAGTCCGTGACCTGCGGGTCAGCTTCCACTCGGCCACCGGCGTGACCGAGGCGGTTCGCGGCGTGAGCTTCGATCTGCCGCGCGGTAAAACAATCGCCCTCGTCGGCGAATCTGGCAGCGGCAAGAGCGTGACCAGCTACAGCCTCATGCGGCTCATCCAACCGCCCGGCCGCATCACCGACGGCTCGATTACGCTGCGGTCGGGGGATGAAGAGCCGATCGACCTCGCCGCGCTCGTCGAGCATGACGAGCGGCTTTACCGCATCCGCGGCGGGCGCATCGCGATGATCTTCCAGGAGCCGATGACGGCCCTCTCGCCGGTCCACCGCATCGGCGGGCAATTATCCGAAGCGCTGCGCTTGCACGAGAAGATCAGCAGAAAAGCGGCATGGGCACGTTGTACCCAAATGCTCGAAAAAGTCGGCATGCCCGACGCCGCGGGCCGGATGAAGGCATACCCGTTCGAGCTGTCCGGCGGCATGCGGCAACGCGTCGTCATCGCCATGGCGCTCGTCACGCGGCCGGAAATTATCATCGCCGACGAGCCGACCACCGCGCTTGACGTCACGGTGCAAGCGCAGATTCTCGACCTGCTCAATGCGCTGCAGCAGGAGATGGGCACCAGCGTGCTGTTCATCACGCACGACCTTGGTGTCGTCGCTCAGGTGGCCGACGAGGTGGCTGTGATGCGCAAGGGCGAGATCGTCGAGCGGGGAGATGTCCGCAGCGTCATCATGCGGCCGAGCCATGACTACACGAAGCAGCTCATCGCCAGCATCCCGCGAATGGAGGACGATGATGAAACCGCTGCTTGAAGTACGCGGTCTGCGCAAGGTGTTCCGGACCAAGCTGCCCGGCTGGCGTCGGCAGTACACGGAGTTTGTCGCGCTCGACGGGGCCGACGCCGACCTCGCTCGCGGCGAAACCCTCGGCATTGTCGGCGAAAGCGGCAGCGGCAAGACGACGCTGGCCCGATGCGTGCTGCGCGCGCTTGACCCGACCGCCGGCCGTGTCACTTTCCGCGACGACGGGCAGGAGCACCGCCTCGATCAACTCGACCACGGCCGGCTCATGCCGCTGCGGCGGCGGATGCAGATGATCTTCCAAGACCCGTACGCCTCGCTCAACCCGCGGATGACGGTGCAGGAAATTCTGACCGAGCCGCTGATGGTCCACAAGATCTGCGGCAAAACCGAACGCCGCGACCGGGCGGCCGCCATGCTCGAGCGGGTCGGCCTGCCGGCGTCGGCGCTGATGCGTTACCCCCACGCCTTCAGCGGCGGCCAGCGGCAACGCGTGGGCATCGCCCGCGCTCTAATCCTCGGACCGGCATTGGTTGTTGCCGATGAATCAGTGAGTGCGCTCGACGTCACGGTGCAAGCCCAAGTGCTCGACCTGCTCGCGGAACTTCAGGAAGAAATGGGCCTCACGTACCTGTTTGTCTCGCACGACTTGTCGGTCGTCCGGCAGGTGTGTGACCGGCTGATCGTCATGCACCGCGGCCGAATCGTCGAAGCCGGGGATGCCGAGGCAATTTTTCGGAACCCGCGGCACCCGTACACCCGCGTGCTGCTCTCGGCCGTCCCGCACCCGGATCCCGATCGGAAGCTGAAGCCGCTGCGAGTCGAAGATCTGTCGGCCGACGAGCTTGAGCCGCTACCCGATGTGGCCGAGCAGGCGACGTTCAACAGAGCCGGCGAATGACACGCTTTCTCCTGATCATGGTGTTGATGATTTCGCCCGCCACGTCCGCGGGTCTTCAACTCGGCACGCCGTTCGGCGACCGGATGGTGGTTCAGCACGACAAGCCGGTTCGCGTCTGGGGGTGGGACGAGCCGGGGCAGAAGGTCTATCTGCGACTTGCCGGCAAGGCCGTAATCGCGACGTGTGACGCCACCGGCCGCTTTGACGCCGAGCTGCCGGCACCGCCGCTGGGCGAGTCGTGGCAACTCGCCGCCGAGGGCACGACGGCTGTGCGGCTCTCGGACGTGGTGGCCGGCGAGGTCTGGTACTGTGCCGGCCAAAGCAACATGAACTTCCGGCTCGACCAGTCGGCCGAGTGGCGAGCAGTGCAGGCTGCCGGGCCACTCGAAGGCGTGCGGATGATGCGCGTGGCGCAGCGTGTCGCACCGCAGCCGCGGACCACCGTTGATCACGAGCCGTGGGTGATTGCCGATCCGACGCGGATCGCGCGGCGGTCGGCCGTGGCATTTCACTTCGCCCGCGAAGTGCACGAAGCGACCGGCCGGCCCGTCGGCATCGTCCAGGCGGCGTATGGCGGGACCATGCTGGAGGCTTGGACGCCTGCCGTGCACATCGACGCGTCCCCAGTCGCCGATGATATTCGTGCTTGGTGGGCCCGCTGGCTCCAGAAGAACGAGCCGCAGATGGACAACCCAACGATCCAAAGCCGCCGCCGCCGGTTCGAGCCCTCGGGCATCCACAACGCGATGCAGCACCCGCTCCAAGGCTTGAGCATTCGCGGCATCGTCTGGTATCAGGGCGAGAGCAACGCGCTCCTGCCCGAGCGGTACGAGCAGCTTTTCCCGCACACCGTCGAGGCGTGGCGGGAAGGCTTCGGCGACGACCTCCCGATCATCACCACGCAGTTGCCCAACTACGCGGAGACCGACGACGACTGGGCGGCCTTCCGCGAGGTGCAGCGGCGACTGGCCGATCGACTGCCGAACGTCGAGATGGCCGTAACGATCGACCTCGGCGATGCCGGCGACATTCACCCGAAAAGCAAGCAGGACGTTGGGCGGCGGCTGGCGAATCTCGCGATCGCCGAGGTGTACGGCGTGAGGCGTGACGTGTCGCCCCGCCCGCTGGAAGCACGTCGGGAGGACGATTACGTCGTCATCAGCTTCACCCAGGCCGGCGGCCTGACGGTGCGTGACGGCGACCCGCTGCTTCTGGTCAACGGTCACGGCCAAGTGCTCGCCGCGACTGCCGAGGCCGACGGCGCCGTGCTTCGGCTGTCCGCAGACCTGGCCGATCCGGTGGAGGTGCGGTACGCGCAGTCGAACGACCCGCGCCCTTCGCTGTTCGCTACGAACGGCCTGCCGGTCACGCCGTTCGTGTTGCCAATCGAGTAGACCATTATGAGCCAGCCAGCCCTGCAGCGCATCTGCTTCACATTGAACGTCCGCTCCGACCGGCTCGCCGACTACAGGGCGGCCCACGCCGACGTGTGGCAGGAGATGAAGGACGCCCTCACCCGACACGGCTGGCACAACTACACGTTGTTCCTTCGCGAAGACGGGCTGCTCATCGGCTATGTCGAGACGCCCGACTTCGCGGCGGCGGTCGCGGGCATGCAGGACGAGGAGGTCAACGCCCGCTGGCAGTCCGCGATGATCGCGTTCTTTGAGCCACTCGTCGAGGGCGCGGCCGACAAGTCGATGACGCCGCTGGCTGAAGTGTTTCACCTCGACTGACTCAAGCACCCGGCCCGATGAAGTGGCGGTAACTTACCAGATTCTGAAGGTTTCCCGAGCTCGGCGGCAGGTCGGCCTCGGCGAGATCGCGCAGCAATCTGCCGTGGCCTCCTACTTCGCCCGCAAAGTGCACGTCGCCGAAGCAGTCGAGGTGCAGCAGGCCGCGCTTGGTCCGGATCGCGATCTGCGGCGACACGATTTAGGCCCCGCGTGGGCGAATGTGATGGTTACCGGCACGTCGTTCCCCCGCAGCGTCACGCCGACGCTGCAGATGTCATAGTTTTCGATCGTCGGGCGCGCCCGCCACAGTCGCGCCTCGACGGCGGCCAGCTTGGCCGAGAATGTCCTGGAAGCCGACCAGCACGCGGCCGCCGTGGTCGCCTGCGAACCTCGCCAACGCGTCGTGCTCATCGATGCAGCCGGCGACCGGCTTCTCGAGCAGGACCACCTTGCCTGCCGCGATCGCCCGCTCGGCCAGCGCCCGGTGTAGATGGATCGGCACCGGTAGCCAAACCGCATCAATGTCGCTGGCGAGCAGAGCGTCATGGCTGCCGTGCGCGACAACGCCTTCGCCGGCAAGATCGGCGAGTGCTTCGGCATGGTCGGTCGCATCCGGGGCGTAGACACCGGCGAGCGTGGTGCGGGCTTCGGGGTGATCCTCCTCGTCACACAACATCTTGAGCACCACCGCAGCGAACCCGCTCATCCCGACGAGGCTGATCCGGCCTCGGTGTACACTGCTGTTTCTCCCGGACATCTCCGAAGACTCGCACCATTCGACCTGCTTCTTGACTATGCGATTGTCCCGCGTTTGGTATGCTTCGGCATGCGGTCATCACGCGTCCTCTTCATCGGCGGATCGGGCCACCACTACCTGCGATCGGCCCTTGCCGACCCGAACGACGCGCTGTTTCTCGCCGATCCCGACGCGCCCGGTGCGGCGGAGGCGATGGCCGAGCGGGGCGGGTTCCGGGTGAATGCCGAGCCGCTGGCCGAGGCGGCGGCATGGTTTCGCCCCGACGTGGTCAGCGTCGGCAGCGTCTTTGGCCGGGCGGGCGATTATGTGGTCGAGGCGGGGCGGCTGGGGCTGCCGGTGGTGACGGACAAGCCGGCGGCGGCGTCGTGGGCTCAGCTCGAGGCGCTTGAGCAGATCGACACGCCGATCGTCACCGAGTTCAACTGGCGGGCCGAGCCGGCGCTGCGGGCGGCGCGGAACTTGGTGTGCTCGGGCGAGCTTGGGCCGATCGTTCTGGCGGTGGCGCAAAAGACTTATCCGCTGGGCAACCGCCCGGCGTTCTACCGCAATCGCCGGCTCTACGGCGGCACGATGCTCTGGGTGACCTCGCACGCGATCGACGCGCTGCACTTCGTCTGCGGCCCGCTCACGCCGACGGGTGCCCGTCATGGCAACGCCGGCTCGATGAACATCGCGCCGGCGGAGGACCACGCGGTGGCCACCTTCGCCCTCTCGCACGGCGGCACCGCCATCGCCCACGCCGACCTCGCCCGCCCGATTGGCCACGGCACCCACGGCGACGACCGCTTGATCATCCGCTGCGTCGGCGGCGAGATCGAGGTCCGCGACAACACCTGCACGTTGACCAAGAACAAAGCATCACGCGCAATCGATCTGCCGCTTGTGCCGTCGCTGCAGCTGCTGCTGCTCGACGCTGCCCTCGGCAGCTCTACCGACGATACCTTCGGCACCGCCGCAACGCTCGAGGTGGCGCGGCTGCTCTTGACGTGCCGGGACGTGGCCGACGCCGCGCGGTGAATCAGTCCCACGACAGCGTCGGCCGCACGCTTGTCTTGGCCTCACGGGAGTGGAAGAACGTCGACGGGGTGCCGCCGCGTTCTTCGGCCAGTGCTGCCCGCAGGATGAAGGCAACGTCCCCGTCGTCCACCTGTTGCAGGAAGTTCACGAGCGCCTCGCCCTTGAAGACAATCGTGGCATCGCCGTCGGCCAGCACGGCGGTCGCCAGCGGCTGAATCCCGTCGCTCTCGGGGTCCGGGTCGTGGACGAACTGCTCCTTCAGGCGGTTGCCGCTGGCGTCGACGGCACTGTCGGGTTTGGCGGCGGTGTAGGTGGTCTCGTCGAGATCGTCCTCACTCGCACCGGGCAGCACGCCGTAGAGTTCGAAGGTGCCGCTGGTGGCGCTGTTCCGCTGGACCCGCAGGTGGAGGGTGAGCTTCGCGCTGCCGAACTCGCTATCGGCCGGCACCTCGAAGCGGAGCACGCCGAGCCGGTCGCGGGGGCTGCCGGGCTTGTCCGACTTGATGGCTAACGCCTTCTTCGTCCCTTCGGCCAGGACGGCGTCGATGCCGATGTCCCTCGCCATGACGAACGTGTCGGCCACGGGCTCGGCCGTTCCGGCGCCGAGGGCGGCGGGCACGATGATCGCGGCTGCGGCGGCGAGAAGTAGGCGGGTGTTCATCAGGTTCCTCCGGGGCATGTAATTGGAAAGGGCGGTCGACGTTCTACGACCGGTCGCTGGGCGGGGCATCATCGAACCAGACGTCGTCGAGGTAAAGCGTCTGATCGCCCGCCTGCTGCTTGCGATAGAGGCCGAAGCGGACGTCCATCGCGTCGTACGCCTTGAAGTCGAGTTCGTCGATGACCTCCGGCGTGTTGCCGATGTCGACCGTCTCATTCACGGTCGGCTCGCCGTCGAGCCAGACGCGGAAGTGGCCGTCGATCTCGTCGGTGCTGTGGGAGAGCATGACGTTGAACGTCAGCTCGTGCCACTGGCCGGGCTCGAGGGTGCCGAGGGTGAACTGGCTGCGGCGGCCGTCGCTTTTGGCCACGGCTTCGAGGGTGAAGCTCGGCTCCTCGCCGGCGGCCACCGGCTTGAAGCTCACGGCCATCGGGATGCCCCAGCCGCCGGGCTTGCTCCCGGCGTTCTTCACCGGCTGCCAGAGCTGGTGGACGTGGGTCCACCGGCCGTTGGGCCGGGCGGGCGCGCTGGCGGGATCAATGTAAATCTTGAAACCGTACCAACGGTCCTGCCCGAACCGGAACGGTTCGCGGCCAAGGCCTTCGTCGCCGCGGCCGTGCTTCAGGCGGAGTTCAAGCCGGTCGCGGTCGGTGCCGTCGTTGCCCGCGGTCGACAGCTTCAGCGACGTGTCGCCGCTGGCCGCCTGCTCGGTGCTGAGGACCGGTTCAGCCCCCGCGCCCCTCGCCGGCATGTCGAACTTCTGGCCGTCCTCGGTGTAGAAGTGGTAGCGGAGCGTGCCGCCGCCTTGCACGGCGTTCAACTCCAGCGAAGCGTCGGCGTCGAAATCGAGGTGCAGGGGTGTAAATCCTTCGGCCGGCCGGGTGGCGGGAGCCGCCGCGGCGGCGGCGAGGATGAGCGAGGCGAGAAGCATGAATTGAATCTAAATGAAATTGGCGAGTTGTCAATGACAAGGCTCGACAGCTCCGTCCGTTGCGGTAGATTGGGAGACGCCTGGCCGGCCGCAAGGTGAGGTTTGTTGGAGATCCACATGTGCCGTTACCTGTCGTTGCTCGTCGTGTTGCTGCTAACCGTGTCGCCCGTGGCGGCGGGGGTGGATGAGTTTGCGGTCACGCTGCGACTGGATGAGCGGTTGCAAACGGGCGGCAACCTGGGGAAGGGTCATCATGTGCTTGCCGAGCGGCCGGGGGTGGGGCGGGCGGTGCTGCGGTATGACCGGCGGCATTTCATCGTGGAGTGGCAGTGGGCGGAGGGCGTGGCTGGGCCGGCGGCGGCGACGATGCTCCCGGCAATTCCGGCCGAGGAGCCCGTGACCTTCGCGTGGCAATGGGACGCGGCGGCGGGGCGGATGCAGCAACTCGTCGGTGGCGTGCCGATGCGGCCGGACCCGACGGTCGAGCCGTGGGACGTGCCGCCAGCGACGGGGCTGGACGTGGTGCGGGAGTGGCCGGCGACATTGACGGCGGTGAGGGCCGGGCCGGCTTTGCGTGAGATCCTCGGCCTTGACCCGCCGCCTGCACCGGACGTGACGGGGCGGCTCGGGCACGTGCTCTACGCGAACAAGTTCGACCTCGTGCCGGAGGATTGGGTGATCGAAGGGCCGCTGCGGCTGCAGGTCGACGAAGGTCGACTGGTGATGGATTCCACCATGCCCGACGCCGTCCGCCCGGAGCACGGGCACGGCACGATCTGGTTGCCGCCGACGCTGCCGGAGACTTACGTGATCGATTGGATGTTCGAATCGCTCGGTGAGGACGGCTTGGCGATCCTCTTTTTCGACGCCCGCCCCCGGCCGATTGGCATCACCGACATCTTCGACCCACAGCTGCCGCCGCGCGACGGCACGTTCAACGACTACACGGCCGGCCAACTCGATTCGATGCACGTCTCCTACTTCGCCGACCCACCCCACGAGCCGAGCCGCGGGACGATCAATCTCCGGCAGAACCGCGGCCTGATCCTGCGGGCCATCGCCCCGACGTTCATCACAGGCGGCGACGGCAAGCCGGTCCGCATGCGGTTGATCCGCGATGTGAACGCGATGTGGCTGCTGGCCGACGGGGCGGTTGTGATGCACGCGCCGCTCGACCCGCCGACCGGCGGCCGCGTCGGGTTGCGGCAGATGCAGTGGACGCATGCCGCCTACGACGATCTGACGATCACGGAGCTTCACGCCGCCGGTGAGGGAGCGTCCCCTTGATCGACTGGACCGGCAGCGAGTGGATCGGCGGCCACTCGGCGATCGAACGTGACGGGCGGTACGACGCCGGCGAGGTCGGCCAGTGGCTGCGGGTCGAGCCGGGGCCGAACGAAGTGGTGCGCATCAGCCGGCGGTTCAATTTGCCGCCGAACGTTATCGCCACCGAAGGGCGGGTGGTCATCGCGGTCAGCGACACCGCTGCCGGCCAGGTCGAGTGGAAGTCGAACACGCACGGGCTGCCTCGATTTGGCTACCAGACCTCGCCGGGCGGGCCGAGCAGCGTTGAGGGCGAGGCGGCGACGTTTCTGGTGCCGGGTGAGAACGTTGTCTGGCTCGAAGCGCGCAAGCCCGTGGCCGGTGCCGGGCTGCCGGGGGCGGAGCCGGCGAACGATTTTATTGCAAAATCCGGAGCTTTCGACGTCGCCTGCGGCCTGGATCTGCGGCTGAGCAACGGCGAGTCCCTACGCGTCGGCACCGACGAGCACTGGCGAGTCGATGTCGTTGATGCACGAACGCACCGGCTGTCAACCGGCGCGTTGGAGGAGTTGGAGGCGATCGGGCCGTTGCCGGCGGGTGGGGCCGCAATATCGGCGGGGGGGGAAAATGCGGCCTGTCGTGCGACTCGCGAAGCCGCTGCACGCCGGGGAGTTGGTGCGGCGGGTCACGCTGCACTACGCCGCCCTCGGCTGGGCGAAGCCGAACGTGCCGGACGCTCCCGAGTTCGATCCGCCGCCGACGGCTTACGAAAATCGAGCGCTTGTCACCACGCTCGACCTCACCGACTGGTGGCGCGACGGCGCGACGTTGTCGTTCGACCTGGCCGACGGTTGGTATGGGCAGGACCGGGCGTGGTGGCCGATGATCCGCCCGTGGTACGGGCCCGCGCGGCTGCGGGCGGTTGTCGAGATCGAGCACGCGGACGGCACCATCCGCCGCGTCGTCACTGACGAATCGTGGTCAGTTACGGAGACGCATATCACGCGGAGCAACGTCTACGCCGGCGAGGACCACGGGCTGTTGGTCGCCGCCGATTCGCGGCCGGCGGTGGTGGGCGGGCCGGAGGTTGCGCTCGAGCCGATCAGTATCCCGCCGTGCCGGGTCATCGGCGAGCCGCTGGCGGCGACGCGGAGCAAGCCATACCCCGGCGTGTTCGTCTACGACTTTGGCGTCAACATCGCCGGTCGCACAAGCGTCACCGTGCGCGACCGCGCCCTCGTCGGCCGAACCCTCACGCTCCGCCACGCCGAGGCGCTGCATCCGGACGGCCGCGTCGATGACTTGTCCACCGGCGTCCGCGCCACCCGCGTCGCACAGATCGACCGCCTGACCGTCACCGGCCCCGGCTGCCACGAGACGGTTTTCACCTATCACGGGTTTCGGTACGTGCAACTCACCGGCGTCGACAACGCCGACGGCTTCGACGTGCACGCCCACGTCATCCACAACGATTTTGGCTCCATCGGCGACTTCGCCTGTGATGTCGACGCGTTGAACGACCTCCTCGTCGCCAGCCGCCGCAGCTACCTTGGCAACGCCCACGGCCTCCTCACCGACTGCCCGCACCGCGAGCGATGTGCCTGGCACGCCGACCTGGAGATCGCCTGCGACTTCGGCCTGTTGAACTACGACGCGGCCGCGCTGTACGCCAAGAGCCTCGACGACACGCTGCTCACGCTTCAGCCGGACGGCACGCCGTTCTACATCTCGGTCGGTCGACGGCTGCACCCGCCGGTGAGCGACCTCGGTTGGCAAGCACTGGTGGGGCAGGTGCCGTTGCGGTTGTGGCGTTACCGCGGTGAACGCGAGCCGGCCGAGCGGTGCTGGCCGACGTTGCGGCGGGTGCTCGACGTGGCCTTGGAGCAGCTGCAGGACGGCGTCATGCCACCCGCGGCGTGGGGCGATCACGCGGCACCGGCGATGCACGCGGACGGCGTGTCGATCCCGATCTGCGACAAAGCTGCGTACCACACGCTCGTGCTCATTGATCTGCTGCAGGCGGCCTGCCGACTCGGCAGCGTACTCGGCGAAGCGACTCACTTCGCGGAGACAGAGCAAACAGTTTCGGCGGATTATCTGCGAGTCTTCGGCATCGGCCACCACCCGACGGCCGACGCGGCCGCGTTGTTGCTGGGTCTGACGGAGGACGCCGAGCCGCTGTGCCGCGGGGTCGCCGAACAACGCGGCCTGAACGTCGGCGGCTTCTTCGGTCATCGCCTGATCGCCGAGGCCATGCTCCGCCACGCGCCCGCCGACGAGGCCGTGACCATGCTCACGAGCGACACGTTTCCGAGCCTGCTCTGGGCGCTGCGGCACGACGGGGCGACGACGCTCTACGAGTACCTTGTCCCGCCCGGCAGCTTGACCCACCGCGAGCGATCGCGGAACCATCCGCCGCTGGCCTCGGGGTGCCAGACGTACTGGCAGTGCATCGCCGGCATCGACCCGCACCCGCTGGCGTGCGGCCTCGACAAGCTGAACATGCGGCTCCACGGCGTCGGCCCGATCAAGTGGGCCACCGCCCATCACGATGGGCCTCGCGGCCGCATCGAAAGTTGTTGGCGATTGATCGACGGCACGCTTAATTGGCGCATCGTCCTGCCGCCGGGCACCACCGCCCAACTCACCCCACCGCACGGCTTCGACATGCCGAGCCTCACCCTCACCGCCGGCTCGCATCGCCTGACTGCCACCTCGTCATGAACATCGTCTACCTGCACAGTCACGACACCGGCCGATGGAACTCGCCTCTCGCGTATCCGCACCCGACGCCGAACTTCGACCGGTTGGCGGCGGGGGCGTGATGTTCGACGATGCTCACACGCCCAGCCCCACGTGTTCGCCGAGCCGGCGTGTCTGCTCACCGGCCAAGTGCCTCGGAAAAACGGCATGATTGGTCTCGCCCACCGCGGCGCGACGTTGCGTGATCCAAGCCGTCACCTGGCGAACATCCTCCGCCGGCTCGGATACGTGACCGCGCTCTCCGGCGTGCAGCATGACTTCAAAGGCCCGGCCCTGGCTGACCTGCCGTACGACGAGGTGCTGGCCGAGGTCGGCGTCGACGACGTGGCCGAGGCCGACCCGCATCTTGCCGACGCGGCGGCCGCATACCTGGGTCGGGAGCACGACAAGCCGTTTTTCTCGCGTGCGGCTTCTTCTCCACCCATCGCACCGCCGGGCAAACCGATTAACGTTGCAACGCCGCCGCCTCGCCATTGGGTGACGCGGCCGCCGTCGTGGTGCCGCCCGATTTGCCTGATGTTCCTGAAGTTCGGCAGGATATCGCCGACTACAACGTCGCCCTCGACCGGCTCAAAGAGACGACGCTCAGCAGCGTCTCACGGCGTCACGTCTGCCCATGCCTGTTGTTGGGTCGGGTGGTAGGTGATCAGGTTCGGGTCCTCCGCCTCGAAGGTGGCCGCGTGGCTGTCGGCGAAGAGGAGGTTGTTGCCGGCCTTGTGCAGGTTCGTGCCGCCGGGCTCGTCGGCGAACAGGGTGCCTTTCCAGCTGGCATCGTCTTTGTCGCAGTCATCGGGATTGATCGGGTCGGGGGCGAGTTGGTCGCCTGGGAAGAAGACGGGTTGCGTGCAATCGCCGGCCATCACGAAGCTGCTGCTCAGGCGGATGCGGCTGAGCTTGGTCGACCGCCGGCCGCTGAGATACGAGTGGCGGGCGGGGATCCAGTAGCTGATCGCCTCCTCGGCCGGGTGGCTCGGGCAGCGGTAGACGTCGCTCGCCGGGCCGGTGAAGCTCGCCGCCAGCATCTCCGTCCACCCCGGCCCCACCTCATCCACGCCCGCCCCGTCCGCCGGCGTCCCCCACTGGCCGGCCACCTGATACCCGCTCCACGCCGGCGTCTGCTGCCGGCCGTCGACCGCGTAGATCGCGATGCCCTGTCCGATCTGCCGCAACTGCGACAAACACATTGTCTGCCGCGCCGACTGCCGGGCGGAATTCAGCGCCGGCAACAGGATGCTGATCAGCAACGCAATGAGGCCGGTGACCACGAGGATCTCAACGAGCGTGAAGCCGGTACGACGGGGCGGGCTGGGGCGAAGCATGGTCATTTTCCTGATCCGGTATCTGCCAAAAAGCGGACGCCGCAGTAGTCGATCAGAATCTTGCCCGGTGTCAAGCCGCAAGCTGTCGTGATCCG
Source organism: uncultured Tepidisphaerales bacterium (assembly GCA_964386435.1). GTDB lineage: Bacteria > Planctomycetota > Phycisphaerae > Tepidisphaerales > Tepidisphaeraceae > CAYLSV01. The sequence goes on along the minus strand of CAYLSV010000001.1, from coordinate 100,213 downwards.
CCAAACTCTAAGCAGCGGCCGGGGCTGGCGGTTCACAGTGAACGGGATGACGCTACCGTCGGTTCATGCACGAGGAGCACAGCCGCGAGCAATACTTTTTTGATGAATCGACGCTCGACGCCTTGACGAGTTTTGTGACGCGACGGGCAGCGCCGGTGCTTGTGTGCTGCCCGATGCTCGGGCGGCGGCTGCATGCGGCGGGGCGGGAGGTGGCGACGCTGGATGTTGATGAGCGATTCGCCGCTTTGCCAAGCTTTGTGCGCTTTGATCTGTACCGGCCGGACCCGGCGGTTGTGCAGGCGTTGCCGGTGCCGGATCTGGTGTTGGTGGATCCGCCGTTTTTTAACGTGTCGCTGGCGCAGTTGTTCAAGGCGTTGCGGCTGGTGTGCCGGTTCGACCTCGCGACGCCGGTGATGCTCAGCTACCTCCGCCGGCGGCAGTCGGCCGTGGAGAGCGTCTTCACACCGTTCGGCCTTCGCATGACGCCGCACCGCGTCGGCTATCGAACCGTTCAGGCCCTCCGCGAGGGCGAGCGGAACGAGACGCGGTGGTTCACCAACTTCCCGCTCGATGATGATTTTTCGCGCGACAATTGATAACCGGTGGCCCGTCGGCGCGTAAACCCGCGAGCGGCCAAGATCAGGTCGTTACGGTTCTTGGTCACGGCGTGACTCATGTGACACAAGCGGCTGGGCTGGCCGGTCGCCTTGCGGTAGAACCGGGCTTCAGGATCGGTTGCGGAGCATCGAGTCGCGTGGGACCCCCGCTGGCCGCGGAAGTTGAGGTCGGGGTTGCATGGCTTGAAGTCACCACCCTCACCGGTGTCGCTCTCATCGACATCATCTAGGCCGATCGGCCGAACGCTCTTCATCGCAGCGTGGCCGTCGATAAGAGTGCCGTCGACAAAGAAGTGCTCGATACAGAAGTGCTCGTTGCTAGTCAGCCCCGCGTCCACCGCCCGCTTCACCACGCCGTCAAAGAACAACGCGATGACGTCTTGCTCTTCCAGCCGTGGCCGGTTCTGGGTGAACGCCGTCGCGTTGAAGCCGTCTTCGGCGGGGTCCATCCCGACGAACCAGCGGAAGAGCGGGTTTGGTGTTCAAGCGTTCGCTGACCTGCCGCTCATTGAAAATGGAGTAAAGGCACCGCAGGAGCATGACCTTCAAAAGCCGCTCGGGCGAGATGCGCGGCCGGCCGATGCGGCTGTGGGGCCCGTTCGAGAACGAAGACGAGACATGCCAGCTCGTCGTCGTCATCCGCCGGATCGGCCGCAGCGGATGGTCAAGAGCGATGCGGTATTCGACGTTGATGGCGAGGCACCTCGCCGGCTTGTTGCTGTTGCGAACGCGACCAGGTGCGTGAACTCTCCGAGCTGGTCTAGGAAGCCACCGTAAGCCACCGGCAAGTTCGTGGACGCCGCTTGGGTGGAAGGGGTACAGCGGCGAGGCGGTCCAGAACGACGCGGCGTTGGAGGCTTTGGAGGGGACCCACCTGCTGGTGGTGAAGCTGCCCGAGGTCATGCGTGGCTTCGTGATGCTGCCGCGGCGATGGGTGGAGGGGAGCTTGTCGTGGGCCACGCGGTTCCGCCGGTTGACCAAGGACAATGAACGGGCACCGGGCATCCTCGCCGGGATGCACGTGCTCGCCTTCGCCACGCTGATGCGCGCGTAGTCCATCCCTGGAGCCGTCGAAAGTGCGTGACAGCGTTCAGCAGGGCGTCAGTCGCCACACATGAGTTAGAGACGCTCATCAATCCGCGCGAAGCTCCGCCTGCACGAGGCGGAGGCGACTTCCGTGTGGTTGAGGCGTGAGGAAGGATTTGTTGTCCCCGATTCTGCATTGAGCGGCTGAACGAATTACCTGTGCGGGCTGAGTCGCGTGCCTTGCTGTAAGCCTCCTCGCCGAGATGACGGTGGGGTTGCAGCTGCCTGCTTTTGGTTGCCGCTTTGGGTATGCTGGGCGGCGTGACTGGGCCACTCGATGACGCCGCTCTTTTTGTGCCGCAGGAGGTTCGTGGCGTGCAGGTTATTGCCGGGGCGTTGCTGGCGGGGGTGGTTGTGTTCGCGGTGATCGTGCTGACCGTGTTTGCCGATGAGTCGGCGTCGCCGGGGATTGTGAATTATCTGGCGGCCGGGTTCGCGGTGGTGGCGGGGGTGGGGCATCGGGTGGTCGGGCAGGTCGTCGCCGACGCCATGGCCACCGCGACGCCGGCGGAGGCGTTCACCACGCGGACGATCCTGACGCTGGCCGTGCTGGAGGGGGCGGCGTTGTTCAACCTCGTGGCGATGATCCTCGACAGCTGGCTGCCGCAGTTGATGTTCGTGGCGGCGCTTGTCGCACTGATGGTCATCGCCTTCCCGACGCCGGCCACCTACCGGAAGTTCGCGGCGAACCGGGCGACGTGAGGCCGATAAGCGTCATTCGATAATGGCCGGTTGCGTCGCCGGGATTGGGGCGGCGAGGCGGTAGATTTTGCCGGTGTGGCCGACGGTGCGGGGGCCGTCGGGTTCGTGCTTGGTGCGGCCGTGGTCGATCACGTAGACCGCGCCGTCGGGGCCGGTGACGACGGCCACCGGGCGCTCCAGGGCGTCGCCGGGTCGGCGGTCGGCGCTGGCGGGTTGGCCGCGGGTGTTGAAGACGAACGGCAGGATCAGCCGCCGCTCCGGGTCGACGCGGACCACGGCCGACTCGCCGGCGAGAGCCACCAGCACGTCGTCGCCGAACAAGCGGAACGCCTCGGTCTCCGGAGGAAAGTCGAGCCGGGCGGCATCGGCGTCGCCGTCGAACGTCGCCCGCAGCAGCGTCCGCGCGTCGGGCGGCAGCAGGTTGCTTTGCTCCAGATCGATGAGTGTCGAAAGTTCCGGGTAGCCGCTCTGGGCGATCATATCTGTGGGCGGTTGAAACGCCGGCTCGCTCACCGGCCGGAGGTCGGCGGAGAAGTCGGGCCAGCCGAACCACGTGCCGCCCGCCGGGCCGCCCAAGGGCACGCGGAGCAGCACGTCCGGGTCGTTCGCCACCGGCCGGGTGCCGCGCAGCTGCATGCCGCGGTTGGTCAGCAGCAGGTTGCCGAAGCTGTTGAACGCCAACCCGATCGGCCGGCGGATGCCGTGGGCCTCGATCCGCAAATCGCCCCCGCCCGGCGAGACGCTGTAGAGCGCCGCCGTCGGCTTGCCCGTGTCGCTCGCGGCGATCCGCTGGCTCGACTCGCCGAACGGCATGAACGGCCCGGTGACGGCCAAATCCGCCCCGCTGAACCAGCCGGCCGCGGGGTTGTCGGTGTCGAAGCGGTAGCCCAGCAGCCGCAAATCCGTCGCCGGCACGTCGTGGACCTCGCGGTGACGCTTGGCCCACCCGCGTCGCCAGTTGTCGAGCCCGACGACGCCGCTGTTGGTCGCCGAGCCGGCCCCGAAGTAGAGCCGCCCGCTCGTCGGGTGCACCGCCACGTCGCCCAGCCCATGATCGCCTCGCGTCGGCAAGTCGGCCACCACCGTCCGCACGGCGCCATCGATCAGCGACACCGCGCTCACCACGCCCCGCCCGTCGGCGTCTTCGTGCGTGACAAAAATATCGTCGCCCGCCGCCGCGAGTCCGCCGATCGGGCCGAACAGGAGTTTCTCGCCGGTCCCCGTCAGCCGCCGCCACCACTTGCGGTCGCGGGGGTACACATCGAACGGCTCGCCGTTCTCGTCGAAACCGATCACCCGCGCCTCCACCCCGCCGAAGCCCGCCTCGGCCACGATCATCCGCCCCCGCAAATTCTCGTCCGTCGCCCGCTCGTCCACGAACGCCACGTCCACCGGCCCCCTAAGCCCCTCGGCAACCACCACGAGCCGCAGCCCGCTGGGAAACTCCACGTCCCGCCGATCCACCGCCCGCCCGTCGCCGCCGCCAACGAGCCCGCCCTTGCCGGCACAACCGGTGGCGAGCAAAAGGATGACCACGAGAAGGTGCCGCATGAGCCGGACAAGGTACCGCCGGGCAACCGGGCGGGGCAAGTGGACGGCACGATGGGTCCGGCGGGACCGGCCGGTCGGCCACGCCGCTGAAGCCCCCACCGCCGCGTAGCGGCGGG
>CAYLSV010000001.1:42292-96131 GCA_964386435.1 uncultured Tepidisphaerales bacterium | reverse complement strand
TACGCCTGATGTTTTACCCGCTCGAGTCTCGGGTGAAGCCACGCCGTCATCACGGCGGTGGGGGCCTCTGCGGCGTCGAGGCGGAAGTCAGCGTCCAAGGTGCCCCACTTCGCCGAAACCCCCACCGCCGCGTGGCGGCGGGGCTACGCCTGATGGTTCACCCGCTCGGATCTTGGGTGTAGCCCCGCCTCTACCAGGCGGTGGGGGCCTCTGCGGCGTTGGGGCGAAAGTCAGCTTTCAAGGCACCCCGCCGAACTCCCCCACCGCCGCGTGGCGGCGGGGCTGCGCCCGATGTTTCACCCGCCTAAATCTCGGGTGTAGCCCCGCCGTCACCACGGCGGTGGGGGCCTCTGTGGCGTTGGGGACGCAAGCCAACTCTCAGGGTGCCCCGCGTCGCCGAAGCCCCCACCGCCGCGTGGCGGCGGGGCTGCGCACGAAGTTGGGGCGGGTTGAAGCCCGTGCGTAGCCTCGCCTCTACGAGGCGGTGGGGGTTCCAGCGGTGCGAGCCGTGTGAAGAACGCGCTCCACCCGAACCTGCCGCACGAGGTGCTGCGGCTACGCTGCGGCCGATGACCTGCCCCGTTTGTGGCTACGACCGGACGGGGCTGCCGGCCGATCGGGCGTGCCCGGAGTGCGGCACACGGCCGGGCGAGCTGGCGGCGCGGCGGCGGGCGGTGCTGGGCGATCGGGTGTGGTGCGGGTGCGTTGGCATCGGGCTTGTGCTGCTGATGCTCGGGTCGGCGTGGTCGATCCGGTCGGTGATGGATTCGTACTACGCCGTGCAGTACGCCCCGACGCGGACGGGGGTGGCGACGCTCATGAACGTGCCGGGGCCGCGGGTGTGGGGAACGCCGCTCATCCAGCGGGTGCTGGGCAACGCGCCCGGCCCCAAGGGCGTGGCCGGGGCGACGGCGGCGGCGACGACGCTGCTGGGGGCGCTGCTCGTCACCGCGCGGCCCGGGCGGGGCGAGGATCTGCCGCGGCGAAAGCTTGTGCGCATCGGGCTGGCAATCTGCTTCGGGCTGGCCTTTGGCGCGACGGCCGGCAGCGACGGGCTGCGGCTGTGGCGGAACGAGGAGGTGCTGAGATTGCTGCCGCTGCTGGCGACGCTGGCCGTTGATCTGCCGGCGGCGGGGCTGCTGCTGACGTACCTGCCCAACGTCTCCCGGCGGCTGGGCAAGCCGCGGCTGGCCGACCCGTTGGCGCTAACGGCGTGGCTGACGCTGCTGGCCCTCGGCGGCGGGGCGGCGCTGGCGGCGGCCGACTGGCTCACGCCGGGCGAAGGCGCGGCCTGGCGGGCACGCACCGACACCCCGGCGCTGGCGTTTGCCGGCGTCGGGTACGCGGCTGGGGCGGCGGTGCTGGCCATCTTCCTGTGGCTGCTGATCGCGTCGCTGGCGCTGGCGGCCCTCGCGGCGTTCTGGCGGCCGGCCGCGTGGGGGCGGTGGCTGGCAAAGCTCACGTGGCCCGGCGTCGGCGTCGGCCGGGCGGTGGGCGTCGCCTTGCTCATCGCCGGGTCGGCGGTGGCGTGGCAGGCGATCTTGTGGGTCCACTTCCGCCACGGCCTTGGCGGCAACCTGGCGCTGTTCAACTGGCCGGGACCGAAGCTGTGGGCGACGCCGTTGGTCGACGACTTCGCCGAGTACTACCGCCACGGCCGGCCGTGGGTGCTGCCGACGCTGCTGGGGCAGTTGCTCGGCGTCTGGCTCATCACGCAACCGACCAACGGCGTCGAGCAAGCCTCCCTCTGGCGGCTCGCCGCCCGTTGGTGGGCGATTATCGGCGGCGGGCTGATGCTCGGCCTGACCGTCGGCCGCGACGTGCTGCCGCTGCCGGGGATCAGTCGCACCACCGGCGAGACGGCCCTGCTCGTAAGCCTGCTCGAACTGCCGGCCACCGTCCTGCTCCTCGCCTGGATCGCCACGGTCGCGACGCCTGAATTCCGCCGCACCCTTAGCCGCCTGACCCTCGCCGCCGGCGTCCTGATCGGCCTGCCGCTGATCACGCTGCCCCTCTCCCGCCTGACCTGGGGCCTTCACAACACCTGGTCGATCGTCGCCGCCACGGGCCTCTACGGCGCGGCCGCGGTGAGCGTGACCGTCATGGCGACCGTCACCCTCGCACGTTGGGCGATGCAGCAGGCCGCGCCCGGACCGCGACCAAGTGTGGTCGCAGCGACCTGACGTGCCGGGGCGGTGCGGGTCGTTCGGTCATCACGTATTGCTGAAGCCCCCACCGCTGCGTGGGCAGCGGGGCTACGTGCATCATCCAACCCCGCGGCACCTCGGGCGCAGCCCCGCCGTCACCACGGCGGTGTGGGCTGTAGCGATGCACGCACTGCGGCGTGAGTACGCAAACCGAGACTTGCTGTAAATCCTTGGGCGGGTGCGAAGACGTGAAGCCACGCGTAGCAACCGCCGCCGCTTCAGGCGTTTGCCCACGAACTTCGCGATTGGCGGCCCATACGGTAGGTTGGTGGCATGGACCTCGTGCTGAAAATCGCCGGCGGCATTGTCATCGGCGGGTTGGTGCTGATCGTCGTCGGCTTCCTGGCCGTGCGGCTGTTTCTGTGGAACCTCCAGCGGAACCTGGGCAACGCGCTGGCGGGGCTCAAGGCGCTGCGCGAGGATGCGATTATCTCGACCGACCTCGATCTTCAGCCGACGGACGACGAGGCGTTGTCGGCGGCGGCGTTGGAGGAAATTGAGGCGTTCGAGGCGTTGGGCTTCGAGCGGGCGGGGGTGTATCAGGTTGGCGGACAGCCGATCGCCCTGGCGCTGTTGGCGGACGAGCGGCGGTCGCTTTGGGCTTCAGTGTCGAGCAGCAACATCCAGGACATGGTGCTGGACGTGGTGAGCCGGCACGCCGACGGCACGTGGGTCGGGCACACGACCCTGCGGGAGCTGGGGCTGCAGCCACCGGCGGGGGTGGTGAAGACGCGCATGCCGGAGGCGTCGGCGAGCGAACTCGTTGAGCAACACCTCGCCGACCGGCCGGCGGGGGCGTACCAGCCGGCCACCGTCGCCAACGCCGAGGCAAGCGTGCGGCAGGAGTTCCGCGACGAGAACCTGCTGCGCGCGTGGATTGGTGGCTTGAGCGACAAGGAGCTCGACGCCAACCTCAAGGCAATGAACGAGGACGCCGACGAAGGCGGGGCGGCGATGGTGCTAGCGATGGCCCGCGGCCAGTCGGCCGGCGTGCTGGACGAGGCGTTCGAGCAAGCCGCCCAACAAGCCGGGCTGGTGACGGAAACGCAGGTCGAGGACGGCCGCGTGCTCATCGTCCACCCGATGTCCGACCCGGACGACCTGGTCGACGATCTGGCCGATGTCGAGCCCGAAGACCTCGGCGGCGGTGCGACGAAGCTCGCCCGCTTCGCCGAGCGGAACACAAGCCTGCACCCGCTGGGCCCAATCGACCTCATCGCCGGCCCCCGCACCCTTCGAGCCGACGCCTACCTGCGGCCGGCGGACCACGATTCGTGACGGGCACATGTTGTCGACCATCCTTGAGAACAGGCCATGGTGCATCCCGCCTCAGCCCGCCGCGCCGGCTTCGCGGAGGAAGGTGATCAGCTCCGCCGCCCGCACCTCGGCGGTGTGGTGTTGCAACACCGTCTGGCGGGCGGCCTCGGCGGCGGATCGACGGTCGGGCTCGGGCAAGTCGCGGAGGATTGCCAGCGCCTGCTCCGTCGTGTCGGCGACAAAGATTTGCTCGTTCAGCGGGAAGTAATCGCCTAGCCCGTCCCAGCGATCGCTGATCATCGGCACGCCGCACGCGGCGGCTTCGAAGAGGCGGACGCTCGGGCTCCAGCCGGCGGCGACCATGTCGGCACGCGTGACGTTCAGCGTGAACCGGGCGCTGTTGTAGAACGTCCGATGCTCCGCAGGCGGGCAATGGTCGACGCGGCGGACATTCGCCGGCCACTCGACGTCGGCCGGGTAGTTCGGGCCGGCAACCTCAAACCGCCCCTTGCCCCATTGACGGGCCGGCTCGATCAACAACCGCTGCAACGGCGGCTGGCGGTCGGGCGAGTAGGTGCCCAGGTAGTTCAAATCGATCGGGTCATCGGCCGGTTCGGGGTGGTAGAGCGTCGGGTCGACGCTGCAGTGAAGCGCCCGCGCCATCGGGCTGCCGAACTCCCGCTCCAGCCGCTCCAGCGTCGGCCCGGCGCTGAACGACAAATACGCCGCATAACGCCCGATGAGCGTCGGCGTCAGGTACTCATAGTCGGCCCGTCCCAGCTTCGCCAGCGTCACCGGCGTGTCGATGTCATAGAAAACCACCGGCCCCGTTGCCGTCGCCAGCGCCCACTTTCCGACCTCCACCCCCTGCGGCACATAACTGCCCACCACCACCGCATCCGCCTCCCGCACCTCGCCGACGTGCTCCCGCTTCAATGCCTCCACGTCCGGGTAAAGAACCGTCCGCCCGAACGGCGGCTCCGGCAGATCCCGATGCTCCGCATACCAAGGCTTGTCGTGCTCCAAGAACACCACCTCATGCCCTGCCGCCACCAACTCGCGCAGGAGCGCCCGGTACGTCGTCGCGTGCCCGTTCCCCCAACTGCTGGTAATGGTCAGGCCGATGAACGTGATCCGCATGCCCGCACCGTACCCACGGCAGCGGCTACCGGACCACCTCGAAAGTTGCCGATGACGCGGACAAGCAACGGGTGACGATGGACCGTCAACCCGCTGCCTTCGCGCCTGTTTCGCAGTCGATCACGTCGGTCACGGCGGGGTAGCGAACGCGAACAATGCCGGCCCGCTTCGGACCGGCAGCAGAGGCGACCTTGTTGCACTTCGCTCGGGTTGAAGACTGTCGGCCACTTCGTCCCAGGCTTCAGCCATTGAGTCGGCGGGGATGAGGGCGTGCTCCATGTCGCCGACGACGCGGGTTCGCCACGAAGAGCCTGTGCTGCGGAGGGTTCGTCGCTCATAGTCGGCAATCCAGCGGAAGGCGGCGGCGCGGGTTTGGGCCATTGCCGCGCGTTCTCCATCGTCGGCCGGGGGACCGGCTTCGGCGAGAACGGTGGCTAAATCGTGCATCTCTGTCAGGCGGTTCGTGTCGCGCACGATCAGCGGTCGCATCTCGTAGCGGCGGAGCAGGACGGCGGGGCTGCCGGATTGGCGGGCGACGAGACCAAAGCCCCAGAGCCAGAGGGCGAAGTCGCCGGCAAGGGCGTAGCAGGTGCCGCCCGGCTCGCCTTCGGTGCGGCGGTGGCGGGTGAACCGGTTCTGCAGCAGCAGGTTGCCCTCGGGGTGGCTGACGTCTTGACCCCAGCACCAGAACTGCTGATGAAGCAAAGGTTTCAGGCTCCGTTTGGCGTGGCGGGCGGCGATCTGCTGTCGGTCGCGGCGGCGGGCAAAAAGCAGCTCGCCCGGATCGCCACGCCGCAGGTGCGCGGCCGGATTGTTGAACTTCGACCCGCGTTGCCGGCTCATCGGGTCACCGCCTGGAGCGACGACATCGGGTCCAACGGGTCGCGCACCGCGCGGTAATGCTCAAGGATTCTCGCGGCGGCCTCGCGGAGCCGATCATCGGCCGGTGTGAGCTCGTGATCCTCGGCGACGGCGTAAACGAACTGGCCGGTGGGCGAGTCGAAGGTCGGGATCTGCATGAACTGCCGCTTGACGAACTCGCCCGTTCGCTCCTGCTCGCCGGCGGCTTCGACGAAGAAGTCGATTGCGACGGCGGGGTAGCCGAACAGCAGGCCGTAGGCGCGGAACCGATCCAGACTCGGCATGCGATCGACGATCGCCAGCAGCTCGGCCGGATGGGTGTCGGGGGCGATGCCGTGGGGTGCCCAAAACGGCTGGGTCCGCTCGATCATCGCGGCGACGGCGGGGCGGTGGGCGACATAGGCGTGAAGGTGACGCTTGCCGTCGTGGGTCGTGGCGAAGGCTTGCACGTCGGCGTAGAGGTCGCCCGTGTTTAGCGGTTCAAGGGCGCGGCGAATGCGCATCAACTCGCCGACGCTCGGCGCTTCCAAATCGATCTGCCCCTGCCAGAACCCGGTGCTCAGCGGCTTGAGGCCGCCGGCGATGGTGTAGAGCGCCTCGCGGTCGAGCGCGGTTTGCACCAGCTCGGCCTCCAACGCGGCCTGCGTCGTTGACATTGGGCGGACCGGCGTCGCGGCGCAACCGGTTGGGCCAATGAGTGGCCATGTGGCCAAGGCGCACAGCAGCGCGGTGGTTGTCGCGGTCCGTCTCACGCCGCCGCCTCCATCTCGCCCCAGCTCGGCAGCAGATCTGGGTAGGTCTTCCAAACGCCCGGCCCGGCGGCCATCTCCTCGTCGGTCAACAACGCCACGTCGAGCCGCGCTTCGGTGGCGGGGCGGTCGAGGTTGACGCCGATGATGACAATCTCCTGCCGGCAGTCGCCGACCTGCTCGTCCCAGCGGTCCTCGATCCACGCCCGCGTCTCTTCGTCCTCGGGCCACTGCTCGCGCGGCGTGGCGGCGAACCACCGGCCGGCCTGCTCGATGACCAGCGAGTTGCCCGCCTGGCTCCACACGCCGCACGCCGATGGCCGCGAGGCGACCCACAGGTAGCCCTTGCTCCGCGCGATGCCCGGCAACCCGACGTCGAGCAACTCGCCCAGCCGCTTCGGATGGAACGGCCGCCGCCGGCGATACACGAAGCTGCTGATGCCGTACTCCTCGGTTTCGGGCGTGTGGGTGATGCCGTTGAGCTCCTGGATCCAGCCCGGCATCAGCGACGCCGTGCCCTCGTCGTAGAGCCCAGTGTTGAGCACTGCCTTCGGCTCCACGCGGCCACGCGTCGCCTCAACGATCTTGGCCGATGGATTGAGCTTCGTCAGCAAACCCCGCAGCCGGCCGCGCGCATGTTCGTCGACGAGGTCGGTCTTGTTCAGCACAATTACGTTGGCGAACTCGACCTGATCGGTGAGCAAATCCACGATTGTCCGCTCATCCTCGGCATCGGCCGCGAGGGCTTGTCGGTCGGGTAGCTCATCGTGCGAGTCGAAGTCGCGGGTGAAGTTCAGGGCGTCGACGACCGTGACCATCGTGTCGAGCCGGGCGACGTCGCCGAGGCAGTGGCCGTCCTCGTCGCGGAAGCTGAACGCCGCGGCGACGGGCATCGGTTCACTGATGCCGGTCGACTCGACGAGCAGGTAATCAAACCGCCCCTCCCGCGCCAACCGAGCGACCTCAAGGATGAGATCCTCCCGCAGTGTGCAGCAGATGCAGCCGTTGGTCATCTCGACGAGCGTCTCCTCGGTCCGCGACAGCGCCGCAGCCCCGTCACGAACCACGCGGGCATCGATGTTGACCTCGCTCATGTCGTTGACGATCACAGCGACGCGCAGCCCGTCCCGATTGGCGAGCAGGTGGTTAAGCAGCGTGGTCTTGCCCGCGCCGAGGAAGCCGGAGAGGACGGTGGTGGGGAGTTGAGTGCGTGCAGTCATGAGCGGTGTCCGATCGGGTGGTTGAGTGGGCGACGACGGATCAGCGGCAAGGCTGCGAGGCCCAGCAGGCCGAGCGACATCGGCTCCGGGACGACCGCGGAGAAGCCGCCAAAGCTGCCGTCGGCGTTCTGGTAGTAGCCGCGGATCACGCCGCCGTTGTCAATGTCATACCCGTAGGTCTCGATGGCCCCGGGGAAGAACAGTTCGGTCATTTTGCCGTTGTCACCGTCGCGGAAGAAGCTGCGCAGGTCGGCGTAGCCCTCGGTGACATCGCGCAGTCCGAAGACGATGGCGTCGCCGTCGTCATTCACGCTGGTGACGACGAAGTTGCCGTCGTCGGGGCTGGGGAGGACGGTGAAGGTGTTGGTGCCGATGTCGTAGAACAGCGGGGTTGCGCCACCGTCATCGTCATACCAGGCACCGCCGACGAGCCCGGCGGCATTGCCGGCGTAGAGCTGGGTCTCGACCGCACCGGGGAAGCTGACGGTCCGGGACAGGCCGGTCGAGGGCTGCTCAACGAATCCGCGGCGTCCGTCGGGCGTGATGTAGAAGCCGGTGTAGAGCCCGTCGTCCCGCACGCCGAACGGGACGGTCCCGAGCGCACCGGGAAAGTTGAACGACGACTCGTTGCCGGCGGCGTCACGCGTGAAACCCTGCGGCAAGCCGCCGGCGGTCGGGATGGTCACGCCGACGATCTCGCCGAGGTTATTGATCGCCGTCGGGAACGTGAGTTGGTCGGGCGTGCTCCAAAAAGTGGCCGTGCCGGCGGGGTCGAGCTTGAACCCGTCGAGCGAGCCGGCGGGGTCGCTCGGGACGCTGCCAATGAGCTCGCCGGCGTCGTTTGCGTCGAGCAGGTAGCGGATCGCCCGGCCGTCGGCATCGAGCGGGGTGTAGTCGAATTGGGCCGAGGCTTGCGCCGCGACCAGGAGCGTGAGCATGTAAGTGGTGGTGTATTTCATCGTGATGGTCCTCAGATGGCCCGCCGGCGGATCAGGGCGGTGCCAGCAACGGCAAGCAGCGTTAGCGACCCCGGTTCGGGGATGGTGTTGGTGAAGTAGAGCTGTGCGTCGGCCCACGCTTGGCGGCCGACGAAGTCGCCGATGATGCGGCCGTCGAAGTCGTCGGCGAACACGTGGATGCCGCCGTAGAGCCGGGACAGGCCCGCCTCGTCGGCGGCGTCGTAGTACGTGGCCCACTGCAGGAGCACGTCCTCGCTGGGGCCCTCTTCGAAGTTCAGGCCGCGGCCCTGTTCGTAGCGGAACTCGCCCACGCCGCCGGGGAAGTATTCGTCGCCGGTCATGCTTGCCAGCACTTCGGCTGCGGCCCGGCTGAACGTGCTGTGTCCGCTGACGTAGCCGCTGAAGGCGGGCGTCACGAAGTCTTCCGCCTGGTATGGCAGCCACTCGGTGGCGTCCAGCCAGCCGACCCCGGCCACGCCGTCGCCGTCGGGATCGTCGAAGCCTTGCCATGATTGCACGACGATGTCGCCGACGTCGAAGCCGTCGTGCCGACCGCTGGCGATCGTGTCGGCGGTGACGACCTCGCTCAGCCCCGCCTCCAGCGGCAGGCCCAGCGGGTCGAAGCTTGGCAGGCTCGGGTCGCTGGATTGCCCACGGGTGGCCATGTCGCGGATCATGCTGATCGGCCGGACGTAATCGAGTTGCCGCTTGCTGTCCCACGCGCTGATCGCCGCGTCATGGACGGCACCGTTGAGCGAAAAGTACAGCTTCACATCCCATTCCAGGTCGCTCACAACCGGGCCGGTGCCGCCAACACGTTTGGCGAGTTTGGGGTGATCGCTGACCTCGTTGGCGATCTCGTTCCAGTGGCCCGGCGGCGTGGTGCTATTGGGGCCGTCGGCCCAGAACTCGGCGAGGACGCGGCCGTGATCGCCACGTTTGACGAGGTTGTCGGCATACGGCCGCGCGGTCGCCGGGTTGACGGCGTGGCCGGTGCCGTCGTTGGTGCCGAGCGTGCTGTTGCCGACGACAGCGGGCGAGATGTTGATAATCGTGCCGTCGTCGGGGTCGAGCCAACTGCTGTAGCGGATGACCTCCAGCGCGTCGGCCTTGAACTGCTGAGTGCCCGAGGCCGGCGGCGGGCCGACCAGATCCTGGCCGTAGAACGTGCCGACGCCGGTGCGTTCGATGGCGAACGTCTGCACGTTGCCCCAGTGCGGCGTGAGGAATGTTTGCGTCTGGCCGTCGATTGTCAGTGGCTGCCAGCGGTCGCGGTCCTGCAGGATGGTGCCGGCGGCGGAGACGATCAGCGGGCTGTTCTGCGGCACGTACCCGCTGGTGTCGGCGAAGCCGTTGGCCTCATTCGAGCCGTCGGTCAGGCCGAAACGAAGGTACGTCGAGGCGATCTGCCGGCCGAGCTGCGCGGCAGGCGTCGTTGCCATGTCCGGGTTGTAGCCGAGGTTCGTCATCTGCTGCCGCAGCGCCGGCAGCGTGGTGCCCGCGCCGGGTGAATTGGCGAAGCGGGCGGTGAGCACGTCGAACACCGCGTAGCTGATCGACTCATCCCGCGCCGCGCCATCGCCAACGGCACTGCCGTTGAACAGGTAGCCGGCACTACCCGGGTCGTACGCGCTCCACGCGTCGTACATCGCCCCGCTGGTGTGGAACAAGTTCCGTGAATGCACCGTCGGCCGCGGCGTGTCGAGTTGAATCGCGTTAAGCAACTGCTCGTTCCACTGCCGCGCCACGCTGTCGGCAAGGGCGGCGTTGGTGGCGACAGCGGTGATCGCGAATGTGACGGCGGCGAGAATCTTTGGCGAGTTGAACGGGGTCACAAGGGCTCCAGAAAAGGTCAAGTCACCCTGCGACGGTCAGGCCGCAGGGCGGAGAAGGATCAAGTGTGCCGCCGCCGCAGCAGGCCGAGGCCCGCCGCCGCGAGGAGCGTCAGCGACGCCGGCTCGGGCACGAGCGCGACGGAACGAAGTTCAAAGTCATTGCCCGTGATGTTCTCGGCGCTGCCGATGTTGAGGGCGATGACGTTCAGATCGGCGAAATCCGCACCGGGTACGAACGGTGCGAACGGATCGGTGAACGAGCTGAACGGGATGTCGACCGCGAAGGCGTCGGTCCGCCCGCCTGACACGAGCACGAGCGGAGACTGCGAGGCGCCGGTCGGAATGGTGTCGGTCGGATCATCGACGTTCTTGTTGCCGAGCGTGACCAGAATCTCGAGGTCGTCGCTGTTGCCCGCGAACTCGAGTCGGATGCCGGTATAGGGCGTCGCGTTGAGGCGCAAGGGATCGGGTGCGTTCGCGCCGCCGAAAGTCGTGCCGTCACCGGAGCCGTCCCACTCGAGAACCATGTTCACGTGGATGCCCGGGTCGGACTCCCAGAAGAGCCCGCGGGCCGGGTCGACGCCGAACGCCCACTGGTCAGCGTCCGGGCCGAAGCCGACCCAGAACTGGGCGTCGCGCTCGCCGCCGAAGATCGCGGTGTCGCCTGCGGGAAACTGCACACCCGGCTGCCCATTCGCGTCGGGCGGACCACCGGCCGATGCGCCGTTGAGCGAGCTTTTGAAGCCACCAGTGGTGAAGCCGTCGATCAGCAACTCTTGCCCACGCGCGGTGGTCGCGCTAACTGCCACAAAAGTTGCCACGGCGACCGCGGCGAGCGGCTTCTTTGCAGACGAAGTTCCCGTTCTGCGATCAACGTTTCGCTGGCGAGTCGCGGACGAAACTTGACGCCGACGCAGCAAAAGGACGCCGCCCACACCAAGCAGCGACACGACCGCCGGCTCGGGCACCACCACCGTGAAGTTGTCGTAGTACACCGAGTTCGGCACGACGAACGTGCCGAACGGCGTGTCGAAGGCATCGTCGCCGCCCATGAAGCGGATGGACGAGATCGCCGGGCTGCCAGCGTCGACCGCGAGGGTCGCGCCGGTCCAGTCGCCGCCGCCGCCGCCGGCCAACTGCGTGGCGTCGGACACGAGGACCGGGCCGGCCGCATCCGGTGCGGCGAAGGCTTCGAGGAACAAATCGTCCTCGTCGCCGCCGAAGTCGCCCATGTCGATCGAGATTGACTGGACCGGCGTCGAGAAGTTGGCGACGAAGGCGGTGCCGTCGTTGCTGAACCACGGGCTGATCGACCGCACGCCGAAGTCCGTCGGCAGCGTCGGGTTGCCGATGTCGTTGACGTCGTACACGTCGAACTGGTTCGGCGTGCCCGGCCGCGTGATCGTCACCGACAGCTCGGGCTGCGTGAGCGTGAGCGAGGTAAGCGCGCCGTTGTTAAAGCCGGTTTGTGCCTCGCCCTCGAGATCGAAGACAACGGGTGCGGCGAGCGCCGCCGCCGGCAAGGCCACGAGGATTGCGGTTGCCAAGGTAGTTTCAGATGGCATTGATTCTCCAGAAAAAGTTGGGGCGAACCATCACGCCGACCGCCGACGCAGCAGGCCGATGGAACCGACGGCCAGCAGCGTGAGGCTCGCCGGCTCGGGCACCGGGCTTGCGCCCATGCCGAAGAAGATGATGCCGTCGTTGATGCCGATGATGTCGTACGTGCCGTCGACCAGGTCCCACCGGGCGATGCCGCCGAGGCGGATCGACGGGTCCGGGCCGTCGGGGTTGAGGAAGTTGACGTCGCCCAAAAGCGTGTCGAACTCGCCGTCGCCGTCCGTGTCGGCACCGGTTAACGCGGCCCCGGCCCGCAGCGCTTCGTTGCCCACGCCGCCGGCCGCGCCCAAGGAGCCGACGATTGACGGCGTGCCGCTGTCGGGGTCGAACCGCAGCAGCGTCTGCGTGTCGACCTCCACCGCGTACAGGTCGTCGCCGACGCTGCCGAGGCTGATGATGAAGGTGTCAGGGTCCACAGCGCCCGCCGCGGCGAGCATGGCGTCGATCGCGGCGGCGGTGGTCAGCAGCGACGACCCGCCGGTAAT
This sequence comes from uncultured Tepidisphaerales bacterium, assembly GCA_964386435.1. Taxonomy (GTDB): domain Bacteria; phylum Planctomycetota; class Phycisphaerae; order Tepidisphaerales; family Tepidisphaeraceae; genus CAYLSV01. The sequence continues at coordinate 83,798 of CAYLSV010000001.1, read as the reverse complement.
CGTGTCGATTGTGTACAACCCGCTGTCGTCGCCGTCGCTGACGTCGAAATCGAGGTTGTACGCGAACGCCCGGCCGTCGGAGAGGATGTCGAAGCCGAACGCGCTCAACCCGCTGGGGCCGCCGATGGCGGTGCGATCGCCGGTCGACGGTTCAACCTCGACGAGCTGACCGCTACTCATCGCCAGCAGCCGGCCGTCGGGCGTGCCACCCATGGCCGGCGGCAGGCCGGTGGTCGACGGACTCACCGGCGTGGCAGTGCCGGTCAGCGGGTCGATCTCGTAAATGAAGTTGTCCCGCGAATCGTCGTGCCCCGGCTGGCCCGGCGGGATGTCCGGATCGCCCGGCGTGAGCAGCTGCCCGGTCGCGTAGATCGGAACGGCGGCAGCAACCGTCGCGGTGGCGAGAACGCCAGCCGTGGTGAGCATGAGGTGATGCAAGTGCATGGTTTCTCCAAAATGGGAATCAGGAAAAGTGGCTCCCGTCGAACGGCGGGAGCGTCAGAAGTGAGGAAAATGTCGGTTTTTCACCGACGACGGAGCAAGCCGACGCCGGCGACCGCGAGCAACGACAACGCCGCCGGCTCGGGCACCGGGGTCAACAGGAACGCCCGCTGCTCGCCGCCGAGGTTGCCATAACCGACGATCTGGCCGGCTTCGTTGATCGAGAGCGCGCCCTGCAAATCCCAGCCGCTGGTGGCGGGAATCAGGTCCTGCAAGTCGATCCGCTCAAAGCCGGTGCCGTCATCAAACCACGCCGTGGCAAAGCGGATGTTGCTGTCGCTGCCGGCTCGCAGTTCGCCGACGGCGAGGCCGGCGTCGTTGATCTGCCACGCGCGAACGTAGCTGCCGGCGTCATCGTCGAGCACCGGCAACAGCGTCGGCGTCGCCGAGCCGTCTTCCCAGATGACGGTCACGTTCTGCCCGGCCGCGTCGGCACTGCGGCCGACGATGTCGCCGGCGTTGTTGATGCCCAGCGCCACCGACGTCTGCCCGGCGGCGAACGGATCGAGCGGCGTGATGCTGCCGACGCTGCCGTCGTTGTTGAACTGCCAAACCGCCGCATCCGTCGCGGCCGGCCCGCCGCGGTTGTCGCTGACGCTGAAGCCAGGAGCCCGGCGGACGTCGTTGATGTCGAAGATGAACGACCGGATGTCGCCGGCAAAGGTGCCGGCATCGCGGATCACCGACTCGTTGCCGGTCTTGATGAACGCGCGTTGCCAGATGTCCTCGCCGGCGACGCCCGGCAGCGGGGCGCTGGCGGTGCCGCCGATCCAGCCGTCGTCGGTGATGAACCGGCCTTCGCCACGCGGCGTGCCGCCAAGGCGACCCAGATCCGTCAAGCCGTTGGCGTCCCAGAGGGCGACGCTGTCGACGCTGGCGGTGCGGCCGTCCCATGGGCGGTCGTAGGTGCCGCCGGTGGCGAGCGCACCGGTGGCCTCGCCGCTGGCGTTGACGCCGTAGGCGACGCCGCCGAAGCCCAGATCGGGCAACGCGGCCATCGTGCCGCCACTCCAGATAAACGGCCGATCCACGCCGCCGGCGTCACGGGCCGAGCCGACGACTTGGCCGGCTTCGTTGAGGCCGTAGGCGATCGAGGAGTCGCCGCCGAGGGTGCCCAAGTCGGTGACGGTGTAGCCTGGCGGAACCGCGGCCACGGCCGTGCCGGCGAGTGCCATGACGGCAACCAACGTCGCAGCGTCCTTCAGAAAAACGTTGTGCATCTGCATGCTCCGGGTGGAGCCGAGAGCGGCCGGACCATAACTGCCGCACGATTCACGCCGGGCGTGCCGTGTGATAGACTACGGAACCTGCCGCTCCGCGGCGGGGTGTTGGGATGACGGCCGCTGTTTCTTCGCGGGATCACGGCCGCCGGACCACCGCCCGTGCCTCAACCGAGGCGCGGGCGGTTTTAAATTGGTGGGGAAAAACACGAAGCACCGTTGGCAGAACCGCCCGGTGCCAGCAGGGAGACAAGCCTCAGGCCATCGGCGGCGCACGCGGTGCACTCGGCCGACGGCGCAACTCGTCCGGCAAGCAGACCACTTGCGGGACCGCGGCATTCTCCGGCAGCACCACGCCAACACCGATCGGAAGCGACGGCGTCAGAGGCTGAACCCCTGGATTGAGCGTGCCCAGAAGTTGACACACCCCGCACCCCAACGTCTCCTGCTCGGGCGCATCGCCCGACCCGTGATGATCAAGCTCGTGATGATGAACATCGCAAGCGGCCGCATGAGCCGTTTGGCAGCCACCGTCGTGAGCCACCGCCACGTGCACCAGGTTCACCCCCGGCACCGCCAGGTACATCACCATCAGCGCCAACGCACACCACCCGAAGCCGCCAAAGCGGCCCGCGGACAGACGGGCTGAAAAGTGGAGACGCCGACGCAATCTGGACGGACAATAACAGCCCGCCCCAACCTGGTCAACAACCGTCGCAACACCCGGCGATCCACCGACCACTCGCAGCAGCTTACGCCCCAACACCGGCAGATCCGCCTCACCCAACCGAAAGCAGATCCGGCACCACATGTGCACCGCGAGCGGCATGAGCCGGTATAAGGTTTGGTTAGATGGGTGATGAAGGACTCGAACCTTCAACCAATCGGTTAAGAGCCGATTGCTCTGCCAATTGAGCTAATCACCCTTGGCAACCGCCGTGGCGGTGGGGAGAAGCGTAGGGCGGGCGGTTGGTGGGGGTCAAGTGGCGGGGGCTTCGTCTGTGGCTTCGGGCTCATCGGTTTGGGGGCCGAAGCCTTCGGCGTAGGTGAAGCCCAGGCGGTCGATGATGCGGTCGGGGTTGCCGTAGAGGCTGCCGAAGAGCTGGCCGAGCTGGCGGGCCTGCATCGTGGGAATCGCCTGGCGGATCTGGTTGCGGCGGGCGGTGAGCTCGTCGTCGCTCTCGTAAGTCGGGCGGGCGTCGGTCAGTTCGACGGCGGCGACGGTCATCTCACCGGGCAGCTTGATTGTGCCGGTGCGGGCTTCGGTGGCCAGGAGCTTGAACGATTCGTTGGCGAACCGCTGGACGGCGGCGGGCGGGAGGTCGGGGATCTCGGGCAGACGGCCGGCGCCAAAGTAGTCGGTCTCGGCGGCGGTGGCGGGAAGGCCGCCGACGAGCTGTTGGTTGGCCCGCTCGGCGGCGGCGAGCATGGCCTCCAGGCGCTTCCAGTCGGCAACGATGTCGGGGCGGGCGGCGTCGAGATCGGTCGCCGGGCCGGCGGGGGCCCGCTCGACCACGCGGGCGATCAGCCGGCTGCGGCCGTCGCCGCCGGCGAGCATGGCGGGCGTTGGTTGGTACGCCTGAAGCGCCGGCTCGCCCTCGGCGTTCTGCTGTAGCACCACCAAGGCCAGCGGGGCGTTGAACCCTTGCTGCGTCGGGATCTCGGCGTTCTCGATCTCCGGCAGCTCGAGCAGCGTCTCGCCGTCGCGGAAGCGGTCGTCGAGGCGGACGACCTTCGGGCGGATGTTGAAACGCCGGGCCGTGTCCTCGGCGAGGTTGGTCAGGTACTCGAACGTCCGCGGGTCGGCCCCGTGGGTGGCGGTCATGTCCAGCGGCTGATCGCTGGCCTCGGCGGTGAGCAGGGCGCGCAGGTCGCCGCTCATCTCGGCCCGCAGGAAGTTGGTCACGCGGGCCATCATCTCCAGGCGGCGGGGCTCCTTGACGTTCTCGATGGCCTGCTCGCGGACCTCCTCGAACGGCCGGACGGTCGGGGCGTCGGGCTGGGTCGCCGGCTGGGTGGTGGCGGCGAGAATCGGGTAGAGCTGGGGATTTTGCTGGTAATGCTTGTTCGCCTCGATCTCCCACTGCAGGGCATTGGCCTCGGGGTCATCGGGCACGAGCGAGACGTCCACGGCCGCGTCGACGGCGTCGGCGGGGACGATCAGGGCGTGCAGCTTCACGCGGTCGGCCAGGCGGTAGCCAAGGCCCAGCGGGTTGCTGGTGGTCGGCTGGCCGGGCTGAGTGTCGGCGTATTGCTCGAACAATGCCTGCACCTGAGCGTCGCTCGGCTCGCCGACCTCGGCGACGAGCGGCTCGGCGTCGATCAGGTTGTACCTGGCCCTCACCTCCTGCACCTGCCGGGCGAGCTCGTAGTTGACCAGCGGCGTCGAAGTCTTCGGCAGCCGGACCACGCGGTTGGCGGCGTTGCGCAAGCGCAGGTAATCGGCCGCGGCGATGCGGATGTTGTCGCGCTCCCGCTGGGTCGCGCTGAACTCGGCGTATGGCACCGGCACGCCCTGCGTCGGTTGGACGAGGAGGTCCGGCTCGAGCAGCAACTCGGTGACTTGCTCGCTGTCCGGGTCGACGAACGTGCCCATCGCGTCGGCCTCGCGGAACAGCAGGGCGACGGCCAGCGGGTCGGTCACGCCCTGCCGGCCGGCGATGAGTTCGGGCAGGACGGTGGCCGCTAGCGGGAACACCTGCCCCTGCCGGCCGATGACCAGACGGCTCATGTTGATCGCCCGGTTCTCGGCTCGGTTGACCTCGCTGCTGTAAATTTCGACCTCGCCCTCGCCGGGCATCGGGTACGTGCCGACCAGCGGGTCGCTCGGGGCCGACAGGCCCTGCAGGCCGGCGGGGAGCACGAAGACGATCATCAACCCGACCGCCACGACGATCATGATGGTCTTGCCGTAGTTCTCGAGCAGGCGATACATTGGTTGAGAGTGTACGTCGATCGGGGTTCTTGGTCCTTTGTTCTTTGTCCTTGGTCAGACGCCGGCCACCAAGAACAAAGGACGAAGGACAAGGGACCAATTACATGGCCGCCAGGCGGCGTTTGGCCTCGGCGGCTTCGGGGGCCTCGGGGGTTTCGGTGGCAACGGCTTGGTAGAGGTTGCGGGCGGCGGAGGCGTCGCCGAGGCGGTCGAGGATGGCCGCGGCGCGGAGCAGGCTGGCGGCGACTTTCGGCTTGCCCTCGAGGTTCTTGTAGTGGGCGACGACCCGCATGTAATCAAGGGCGGCGTCCTTGAGCTTCTGGGCATCCTCCCCGGCGGCGGCCTCCTTGGCGCGGCCACGCAAGAACAGGGCCTCGGCCGCCTGTTGGGGCTCGACGAACAACGACGACGCCTCATCGATGAGTTGGGCGGCTTCGTCGGCGTTGCCGCGGTCGATGGCGAGGTTGGCCTGGCCGAGGCGGAGGTCGGCGAGCTGGCGGCGCTGGGCCGGCGTGTCGGCCCCCAGGCCACCGCTGAGGCTCGACAGCTCGTCAAGCACCGTCGCCAGGGCCGCGTCATCGCCCAGGCCGCGAAGCAGTTCAAGCCGCAGGCTGAGCAGCGCCCGCCGGGTGGCATCGTCGGGGCGGCGATCCAGCGCCGCGGCAAGGGCGGCGTCACCCGCTTGAAGCTGCCCCGGCCTGTCGGGCACGTCCGGCTTGAGCAGCAGCGCGTCGTCCGGGGCCTGCTCGGCGACGGCGGCGTACCCGATCACCGCGGCATCAAACTGCCCCGCGGCCGTCGCGGCGGCCATCAGCTTGCGGCCGGCATAGTTCTTCAACCAGTCCGGCGAGCCGCCGCGGACGGTGCGCTGGTAGCCCTCGATGGCGGCGAGGTAATCGTTCGTGGCGAAGGATTCTTCGGCGTCGTTGAATGCCCGCTGCCCGGTGAGCATGAGCCGCTCGATGTCGCCCAGCGGCCGGGTGGTGGTGCGGCCCTGGGCGGTGCGGAACTCCAGCTCGCCGTTGGTGATGCCGACAACTGTGGCGTCGTCGTACGACAACCCGCCCATCAGGACGACCTCATCCGCCGTCGCCGGCACGGCCAGCACGAGCAGGGCGGCAACGAACACGGCGGTCAGACGTCGACTCATGGCAATGATCCTCAACAATGCGGGAGACAGGACTTGAACCTGCACTCGGTTGCCCGAACCAGGACCTAAACCTGGCGCGTCTGCCAATTCCGCCACTCCCGCGCGGCGATGGACGATAGCACGCCGCACGGGGGCTGGCGGCTTGGCGCGGGGTTTGCAAAGTCTGGTCCATGCTCGACAAGCTGCAAAAGTTCATTCATGCCCGCCGCTGGCCGTTCTGGTTGGCGGTGCTGCTAATCCTCGGCGGCGTGTGGGGGTTCGCGGCCGTGGCCGAGGAGGTGCAGGAAGGCGACACCCAGCGCTTCGACGAGCAGCTGTTTCTCGCCATCGCCGACCAGGACGCCCACAAGACGGTCAAGGAAATCGGCCGCGACCTGACCGGGCTGGGCGGGTTCGCGATCATCACGCTGATCGTGCTGTTCGTCGTCGTCACGCTCGCCATCCAGCGGAAGTACGCGGCCATCGCGCTGATCCTCGTCTCGACACTTGGCGCCCTCGCCGTCAGCACCGCCCTCAAGGCCGGCTTCGATCGACCGCGGCCGGAATTGGTGGAGCAGTCGAGCTACGTCGCCACCAGCAGCTTCCCGTCCGGCCACTCGATGCTCGCCGCGTCGGTGTACCTCTCGCTGGGCCTGCTCGGCACGCGGTTCACCCGCAACCTGAAGCTGAAGGTGTTTTTCATGCTCTTCGCGATCCTGCTGACGGTGTGCGTCGGCGTGAGCCGGATTTTTGTTGGCGTCCACTGGCCCACCGATGTCGCCGCCGGCTGGGCCGGCGGGGCGGTCTGGGCGCTGCTGTGCTACCTCGTCGCCCGCGAACTGCAACAACGCCAGATGGTCGAGAAGCCCGAGCAGACGATCGATGACATCGACCCGCTCACCCTCCAGCCGCGCCAGCCCGAACCCGCCCGTATTTAGATCGTCACGAAAGCAGTCGAGTCCGGCTACGCTCGCCGCGTGAAAATCGGCACTTACTATTATCCGGACCAATGGCCTCGTGCGCAATGGGAGCGTGATCTCGACCTCATCGCCGAGTCGGGGATGCAGCTCATCCACCTGGCGGAATTTGCTTGGCACCTGCTGGAGCCGGCGGCGGGGCGGTTTGAGTTTGATTGGTTGGATGATGTGCTGGCGATGGCGCACGAGCGGCAACTGGAGGTGATCCTGTGCACGCCCACGGCGTCGCCGCCGCAGTGGTTGTTGCATGAGCAACCGGAGATTCTCACGGTGGGGCCGGACGGGCAGCGGCAGCGGGTCGGCGGGCGGCGGAACTACAACCCGCTCTCGCCGGCCTTACACGAGGCGACCCGGCGGATCGTCGAGGCGATGGCCAAGCACTTCGGCGACCGCAACGGCGTGATCGGCTGGCAGCTCGACAACGAGTACATGGCCCCGTTCGACCAGAGCGATGTCACGCACAGCGCGTTCCAAGCGTGGCTGCAAAAGAAGCACGGCGACCTCGACACGCTGAACCACAACTGGGGCAACCAGTTCTGGCGGACCGATTACACCGACTGGCAGCAGATCAAGATGCCGCCGCGGCGATACCCGCTGTACGACAACCCGCACCATTATCTCGACGCCAGCCGGTTCTGGTCGACGGCATGGGCGCAGTACAACAAGCTGCAGTGTGACATCCTCCGGCCGCACATCGGCGACCGGTTCCTGACGCACAACTTCATGCCCTTCCACCCCGACCCTGACCCGGCGGAGATGGCGGGCGATCTGGACGTGTTCGGCATCGACGTCTACCCGGTGACCGGCATGTTCCCGCCGTACGAGACCGAGAGCGATCTGCGGCTGGCGGACCCGGCGTTTTTGGCGGGGGCGTTCGCGGACATGAAGAGCCAAACCGGGCGGTGGGCGCTGCTCGAGGTGCAGCCGGGACAGCTCAACTGGAGCGGCGTGCCGGTGCGGCTGCCGCCTGGGGCGGTGCGGCTCATGCTCTGGCAAGCGGCGGCGATGGGGGCGGAGTTCATCACGGTCTACCGTTGGCGAAACCCCACCTTCGGGCAGGAAATGCACCACGAATGCCTGATCCGCCACGACGGCACGACGCCCACGGCGGCGGGCGAGGAGTTCATCCAGGTGGCGAAGGAGCTGCGCGAGCATTTGCCCGAGAACAACCGCACCTACCAGCCGATTGGCGAGCCGGACGGGCCGGTAATCGGGGTGGCCCATGGGCACGAGAACCTGTGGTGGGGCGAGACGTTGGCGCAGGCGAAGGGGTGGAACCAGCCAAAGCGGGTGGCCGACTGGTTCGGAGCGGTGGCGTCGGGCGGTCTCGCGGGCAAGCGGGTTCGGCCGGACGCCTCGGACTGGGCGGGGCTGCCGATGGTGGTGGTGCCGAGCGTCATGCTGGTGGACGAGGCGTGGTGCGACCTGTGGCGGCAGTATGTCGAGGCAGGCGGCCATTTGCTGGCGACGGCCCGCACGGCGTGGTATGACCGGCGGGGCTACCTGTGGGAAGCCCCGACCGCCGACCCGCTGACCCGTTGGGCCGGCTTCACCATCGACGGCTACGACGGCCTGCCCAAGGGAAACACCGGCCAAATCGAGTTCGGCGGCGAAACGTTCGATTGGCAACTCTGGAGCGAGCAACTTGTGCCGAGCGGCAACGCCGAAGTCTGGGCGAAGCACACCAGCGGCTGGTACGCCGGCGCGGCGGCGGTCGTCTCCTCTGTCATCGGTCGCGGCCGGGTGACGTACTGCGGCGTGGCGGATTCGGAGCCGCTTGGCCGGGCGGTTTTCCAGCGGGCGGCGAAGGAGGCCGGGTTGCTCGCAACGCCGTTGCCGCGCCGCGTCCGGCACGACCGAATCGGCGGCTTCAACGTCGCCATGAATGCCACGCTCGATCCGGTGCAGGTCGCGGGCAGGACGGTGCCGCCGGCTGGGGTGGAGCTGTGGCGGTGAAACGGCCGAGCAAGGCGGAGCTGCTCGCCAGCGCCGGCAACGTGGTGCCCGACGTGATCGCCGATGAGTTGGCCGTGCTGTTCTGCGGCATCAATCCCGGTCTGCACACCAGCTTCACCGGCCACCACTTTGCCGGGCCGGGGAACCGGTTCTTTCCGACGCTGCACGCCAGCGGCTTCACGCCGCGGCAACTCAAGCCGGCCGAGAAGGATGAGCTGCCCGCCCTGGGTTTGGGCATCACCAACGTCGTCTCCCGCGCCACGGCAAGGGCCGATGAGCTGACAAAAGAAGAGTTCTTCGCCGGCGGTCGGACGCTGGTTGAGAAATGCGAGCGGCGTCGCCCGACGTGGCTCGCCGTTCTCGGCCTCGGGGCGTACCGGACCGCCTTCGCCCGCCCCAAGGCCGCGGTCGGCCCGCAGCCGGACCACGAGCTTGGGCCGACGAAAATCTGGGTGCTGCCCAACCCCTCCGGCCTCAACGCCCACTACAAGCCGGCCGACTTCGCCCGTTTGTTCGCCCAGCTCCGCGAAGCCGCGGGGCTGCCCGATCAGAAGATCACCTGAAACACCGAGAACACGATCGCGAACAAACCGATCACGATGCTCGCAATGCTCACGATGCCGCCGCGGACGCTGGGGGCCAGCGCCACCACCGCCCCGATCAGGCCCAGTACGATCGCGGCAATGCCCAGGAGCGGATCGAAGCCTTCGGTGAAGAACACCAGCAGCGCGCAGACGCCGGCCAAAATGCTCGGGATGCTGAACGAGGGCCGCTCCCGGCGGGCGGGCACGTCGGGCGTGGCGTAGCTGCTCATGCCAAGGCAACTGCAAGCAGAGTGCCACGCCGGCAACAACCTGCGACGCGCAACCACGGGTTCACCGCACCGCCACCGCCCGGCCCTCGGCGGCGGCTTGGTAGATCGCCTTCATCGCCACCACGTCGGCGCGGCCCTCCTCGCCGGGCGTCAGCGGCGTCTGGTCGTCCAGCACGCACTGGGCCATGTGGTCCAGCTCGTTGGCGAATTGGTTCTGCGGCGTGATGTCGGCGAGCCGGCGGCCCTCGCCGTGGATCAGGCGGTTGCCGCCGTAGGGGGTGGCGGGGTCGAGCTCGAACCAGCCGTTGGGGCCGGTGACGCGGTAGCGGTTGACGCCGCCGCAGTCCCAAGCCGTCGCGCCGCTGCCGGTCGCGCCCGACGGGAAGGTGAAGCTCCAGTGGCAGCGGCTCTCGACGCCCTTGGGGAAGCGCGGGTCGTCGCCCGGGCGGTAGGTTTGGGCGGTGACGGTGGCCGGCTCCTCGCCGGTGATGTAGCGCTGGGCGTTGACGGTGTAGATGCCCAGATCCATGAGCGGCCCGCCGCCGCCGTTGAGGCTCGGGTCGCTCCGCCACGTGTTGCCGTTGTTGTTCATCGTGAAGGCGATCTCGCCGTTGACCATGCGGACCGGGGCGTACCGTTCGCTGCGGGCCAGCTCGATGGCGGTGCTGTTGAACGGCTCATACCGCACGCGGTAAGCGATCATCAGCTTCCGGTCGGCCTCTTCCGCCGCGGCGATCATCGCGTCGCACTCGGCGACGCTTGAGGCCATCGGCTTCTCGCACAGCACGTGCTTGCCCGCGGCGAAGCCGGCCAGCGTGTCGCGCATGTGCAGGCCGGTGGGCGTCACGACGTACACCACCTGCACGTCGTCGAAGTCGGCCAGCCGATCCATTTGGTCGTAGGTCATCACGCGGTCGTGGTTGATGCCGTACTGGTCGGCGACGCGCCGGCCCTTGCCGTCCGGGTCGCCGGTGACCAGTGCCGCCGGCCGGCAGCGGGTGGTGTGCTTGAAGTTCGGCAGCATCTGCCCCATGGAGAAGCTGCCCAACCCGACGATGGCGAAGCCGACCTTCTCCGGCTCCTCCGCCCGCGCCCCGGACGCGAGCGACGCCAACGGCAACGCGGCGGCGGCGGCAAGGACGGTGCGGCGGGTGGGGTGGGCCATGACACCAGTTTAGTCGGCCGCGATCACGCGCCGCCGGTGACGAACAGCTTTAACGCCGGGCCGTAGCGGGCCCAGCGTTCATCAATTGGCTGATCGTCGGCGGCGCGGGGCAGTTCGAGCGTGATGATCGGCAAACCGCGCTCGTCGCCGAGGTGGCTGCCCATGCTGCCGGGCCGGCCACCGAGGGCTTTGGCCGGCAGATCACACGCAGCGGCCATGGCGGCGGCGAGGTCGGCGGCGGGGCCGTTCCAGTCGACGCACGCCAGCGGCTGGTGGATCGTCAGGATGCGGGCCGGCCGCACTTCATCGATCAAACGAGCCATGGCCGCCGACTCCGGCTCGGACAGCGGGGCGGCGCCGGACTTGGGCCGCTCGGCGCGGTTGGCCGCCGGCCAGTTGCGGTTCAGGTCCACGCCGCGGCTGTTCGTCCGCGTGTCCGCGGCAACGCCGTCGGGGTTCATCTCCGGCACGACCACAAGCGTCCGCCCCTCAAGCCACTCCGGCCCGCCCTCCGCCTCGGTCACCAGCTGCCGCACCAACGGAATCCCCGCCGCCTCGTTGCCATGAATCCCGGCGACAACCAGCACCACCTCCGCCCCGTCCCCAACCCGCACGACCTCAATCGGCCGCCCCTCGACGCTGCTGGCAAACTGCGGCTGAACCTGCACAGCCGGCCATCCTGCCCCACCGCCGCCCGCCGTGCAACCGATCAGCAAGAACGCGAGGACACTCAGGACGGCGAATCGCATACGCGAAAGTTAGGAACGTCACGCACCTAGCGACGTGTCGGCGGCGCGCAGCACGCCACGGGCACGGTCGCGCGGGATGGGTACGCGACGATCTTACCGCCGGCGGAGCAGGCCCAGGCCGGCGGCGGCGAGGAGGCCGAGGGTGGCGGGTTCGGGGATGACGCCGGGCGAGCCGATGAGGGTGACGCTTTCGCTCGTGCCGCCGATGTTGTCGTTGAAGAACGGCTGGGACTCGAAGGCGCCGGCTTCGCCCAGGGCCGAGGCGGTGGGGTTGCCGGCGGCGTCGAAGGCGATGGTGGTCAGGCTATTGGCGAAGCTGCCGTCGAAGGTGACGGTGTCGACGACGGTCGAGCCGGCGGTGTTGCCGTCGAAGAGGAAGATGACGTCGCCGTTCTGCGACAAACCGCCGCCGCCGCCGGCGATGCCGACGTTGGTGACGCTGCCCCAGATCGCCAGGAAGTCGGCGATGGCCGCGGCGTCACCGTCCTGCAGGAACACGGCCGCCTCGCCGGGGGCGAGGGTGAAGTCGGTGAGCGGGGCGTTGACGGTCGGGTCGGCCGATTCGTCGTCGTAGAACAAGCCGCCGGTGCTGGCGGGGGCCGGGCCGGTGTTGGTCAGCTCGAACCAGTCCTCGGTGCCGTCCTCGCCGGTGATGCCGGCGTAGACCTCGGTGATCTCGAGCTGGGCGAAGGCGGCGGCTGGCAGCGCGAGGGCGGCGAGCAGGGCGGTGGCGTGGTGCATTTTCATGGGCCGGCAATGTGGCCGCCAAGGCCCGGCATTGGATGAAGCTTCCGTGAGGGTTTGGCGAAGAGTGCGGGCAACGGCGGCGGGTTATCATCGGCGGCCATGACCGTGCTCGATTCACCGCCGCCGCCCGCCGACGCCCTGGTGAAGCCGCGGACGGGCGTGGAGTTTCTTCGGGAGTTGGGGGACGTGCCGCTGGCGCGCGTGTTGTTCGATCCGCCGCCGGGAACGGTGACGCTGGAGCATTACGAGCGGATCGACGGCCGCGTGAACGGGCGGCTGGTGGAGCTGATAAACAAGACGCTGGTGGAGAAAGCCATGGGATGGAACGAAGGGCGGATCGCGATGTTGTTGGGTGCCCGGCTCGTCGCTTGGGTTGAAGAGCGAGGCCTCGGCGACATTAACGGGGCTGACGGCATGGTCCGCATGACCGGCCGGAACGTGCGGATGCCGGACGTGGCGTTCTATGACAAGCGGGACTACGAAGCTGGTCAGCGGCCGACCGAGCCGGTGCCGACGGTGCCGCCGCGGCTGACGGTGGAGGTGCTCAGCGACGGCAACACGCCCCGCGAAATCGCCCTGAAGCTCGCCGAATACTTCGCCAGCGGCACCCGTTTGGCCTACGTCATCAACCCGACCACCCGCACCGCCCGCCGGCACACGTCGGCCGAGGACTTCACCGAGGTGCCCACCGACAGCGACCTCGACGGCGGCGACGTCCTGCCCGGCTGGCGGACGCCGCTGGCGGGGTTGTTCGCGTAGATCGCGTTGGATCAGTTGCTTCTCAGTCGAACGATTTGGTCGCTGCCATCCGGGCCCGAGGTCGAGAGGGTGCCGCGGGACGTGTCGTAGCCGATCGGGGCGTCGGTCAGCGCGTCGGTTGGCACTTCGGGCAGATGCTCGGGCACGAGAGCCGCCAGTGTCGGCGGCAGTTCGCCCTCGGCCGATCGATAACTCGCCATTGCTAAGGCGACTGCCGCCAAACGACGTTGGTTGCGGGCGAAGGCGTGCGTGAGGGCCGTCCGGTCGAGTGCCGGGACCATCACCTGCGCCAGCGCCGGGGCGTCCTGTCCCGCCGCGACCATCTTGCGTCGCAACGGCTCGACGTCGACGGCCCCAGCTTGGACGGCGTCGCGGGCGATTAACATCAGCTCGGCCATCAACACGCCGCTGCGGCCGGCGTCGCCGCGCAGGCTGCGGATCTGGGCCGGCGTGGCGTTGCCGAGGTCGAACACGTCGGCGAAAATGGCCGGGTCGCCGCCGCCGAGCAGGAAATCGACGGCGTTCTGCTGCATCACGGCCTCGCCGTCGATTGCCGCCCGCCAAGCGTCGGCGTCGGCCTCGTCGTCGAGCAGCACCTCGATCAACGCCGACACCGCCCCCGGCGACAGCTCGCCGGGGGCGTCGCCGATCTTCAGGTGCGGCGTGACGCGTTGCAGCGTGTCGGCCGTCAACGCGTCGTGGCCGATGGCCACGAGGTGGCCGATCAACACCGGGTGACCCGCCTCCGTCGCGTCGGCGAGGCCGAGCATGCGCAGGGCGATCGGGCCGACCTCGTCGTGCCGACCGGCGTGCACGGCTTCGAACAGTTGCCACGACAACAGCACCATCAGGTTCCGCCCCTCGGCCAGCCGCGGCATCATGACGTTGGCGACGAGCCCGCCGGGCGGGTCGGCGAAGTTCAAGCCGAAGTCGGCCCGCACCCGCTCGACCTTCGGGCGAATCTTGCCGTCGACCTCCTCGAGTTTCATCAACCCATCGTCTGCGTCCGCCAGCACGTCGGCCACCTGCTGCCACGTCACGTCGCGGTTCGCGGCGGGCTCGCCGTCGAGCGGCGGGATGAGGCCGTTGCGGCGGGCGTCGACCAGCCGTTGCCAGGCCGCATCGGCCTCGCCGGACGGCACGGCGTCCATGGCGGCGGCATACGCCGAGGCGGCGTCGAGGTCCGCCGGCACGTCGCTCAACCGCTCGGCCAACGCCGCCGCCGTCACAACGCCGCCCGCGGCTCGCAACTGGCCGCGGGCGGCATCCAGATCGGCGTCGGCGAACGCGGCGGGCGTGAGCAGCAGGCAGAGGATCGCACGGTGCATGCCGCAAATGTAGCATGGAGCGTGGATCCTGCGGCACCTGCGGTCGCCGAATTGGATGCCGGCAACGTGTGCAGACACCAGACACGTCAGAACCCCGGGCCGCTGAGCCACCAGAACCAGCTCATCGCGAGGCCGGCGAGGGTGCCGAGCAGGCCGGTGGAGGTGGCGAGGGCGGCGGGGCGGCCGCGGAGCTTGATGGCCGCGGCGACGGCGGTGAGCAGGGCGGGTATGCCGAAGGCGAGCAGGCCCAGCAGGCTGGCGAGGACGTTGGCACCCAGCAGCACGCTGTCCCACGGCACGCGGGGCAAGGGCTCGACGGGGTCGAGGTCGAGCAGGTCAACGGCGCCCGCCTCGGCGGTGCCGGCGGCGGGGCAGCCGTAGGTGGCGCAGCCGTGGTTGTCGTGCCAACACTCGAAGTGATAGGCGGCCCCGCACGACTCGCACCGTTTGAGTTCCTGCTTCGGCTCGACCTGCCACTGGCACACGGCACACTTGGCCTTCTTACCCTCGGCCAACTCGCGGGGCACTTCGCCTGGGAAGAACCAGCCGGCGACGTGGCCGAAGCGGACGCTCGCGCCGTCGGTCAGCTTCACCGGCCGATCGAGCCGGGCGCCGTTGACCCGCGTCGGGTTGGCGGCTTTGAGCGGCTGGACCTCGAAGCCGCGGGCCGTCTCGGTGAATCGCGCCTGCCGCCGGCCGATGGTCGGGTGGTCGATCCGCACGTCCGCCGACGCATCGCGGCCCAGCACGTCGCCGCTGTTGACGGCGAACGAACGCGGGGCGTTGTCGATCTCGAGGACGAGGGTGGGCAAGGTGGTCCTTTGTAGTTGGTCCTTTGTTCTTTGTCCTTGGTCAAGTATCCGATTGGACAATGGACAAGGGACAAATGACCAAAAACATCATCCCACCTTCTCGCCGAAGGTGAAGCGGGTTTTCCCGATCTCGAGCACGTCGTTTCTCAGCAGCTTGGCCCGGCGGACGGGGCGGCCGTTGACGCTCGTGGGGCCGCCGAGGGGGAGGTTTTCGATCTCGAAGCCGCCGGGCACCTTGTGGACTGCGGCGTGGCGGCGGCCGACCTGGTCGTCGTTGAACAGGAAAATGTGGCTGTTGGGAGCGCTGCCGATGTAGGTCGGGTCGCGGTAGAGGACGAACTGCTTGCCGGCGATCGGGCCGGCCGTGACGCGGAGCCAGCCGTCCTTCACGGCGTCCTCGACGAGGGCGGTGGCCAGGCCGGTGCAGCCGCCGATGGCGGCGACAGCGGCGAGGCGGGCGACGAGTTCGCTGCCGGTGCCGTCGGTCAGCGGGCCGAACAGCAAACCGCCGATCACGCCGCCGATCAAACCGCCGGCGACGCCGACGAGCGTGCGCCGGAGGCTGCGGATCACCAGCCCCGGCGCGGCGGCGAGGAAGAGCCCGAGCATGCCCCACAAAATGCACTGCGTGATCACGTACCGCCGCTGCCCGGTGACGACGGCCTCGCCGCCGATCAGGGCGTTGTCGATCGGCCCGGCGAGCACGCCCGCCAGCAACCCGCCGACGAGGCCCAGCGCCGCGCCCGCCGCGCCGTAGTTCAGGGCGGCGTTGACGTTCCGCCCGACGATCGGCTCGGCGGCGGAGAGGGCGGCGGCGATGCACATGCCGGCCACGGCGAACAGCACCACGTCGGCCAGCTCCCGCCGGGTCCGCTCGCGGTCCCGCAAAATGCCGGCCCGGTCAAAGCGCGTGGCGTCGTTGATCGTCGCGTCGACCTCGTTGGCGAAGAAGGCATTGCTGGCCCCGATCCGCTTGAGGTTGTCGATCTCCGAGGCGAGCGCGGCGTCGGAGAGTTGCCCGGCGGCGTGCTGCTTGCGCAAAGCCTCGACCTCGCCGAAGAGCTGCGTCGCCTCGACCTCCGGCCGGCCGCCCAGGTGCAACGCTTGGCCGAGCGTCCCGGCGATCAGCCCGCCCAGCAGGCCGAAGAGGGTCAGGTAGATGACCGCCTGCTGCAGCGGGCTCTGCCGCTTGGGCGTGAGCCGGCCCTGCACCTGGGCCCGCTCGTAGTGCTGCTGGGTCTGGCTGATCGTCGCCTTCTCGCGCAGCGCCGCGTCGACCGACGGGTCGGCCAGATCGTCGGCGGTGATGCGGAGCTTCTCGGCCATCTCTTTTTACAGATCGGGCGAAAGCCCCTGCCAGATGTACAGCCCGAGCAAGCCCAGCAACAACACGATCATGAAGCCGATGAACGCCGCGAGCAGCGCCCGCTGCACCTTCTTCCGCCGCGGCAGGTTCTGGGCCTGGTGCTTGACGACCCACTGGTGGCCGCCGCGGGGCTCCTCGACGACGAACGCCTGCCGCTGGGGCTTGCCGGCCTGCCAGACGAACGAGCCGGTGTCGCCCCGGACCGGGTCGCGGACGAGGGCAACCTGCCACGGCAGGTTGAAGAAGTTCTGCTGGATGAACACGTCGGCGTCGGAGAGGAACACGCCAAAGTCGGGGTGCGAGTGGTACCAGCCGCACATCTTGCGGTCGGGGTGCTGTTTCTCCATGACGGCCGCGGCGTTCTCCCACGTCTCGGCCGTCAGCGTGACGCTCGCCCCGCGCTGGGCCGCGGCGTGGCCGGGGATGGCGGCGCTGATGAGCAGGTACGGGCCGATCGTGTCGCGGTAGAGGTTGCCCGCCAGAATGCCGCAGACCTCCACGTCGAGCCGGCCGGCGGTGTGTTCCTCGATCAGATCGAGCGCCTGCCGGCGGATGACGACCTGGAACCCCGGCGTCCGGCTGCCGCTGGGCCGCTGGACCTTGCGGCGGGGCAGGGGGCCGAAGTCGAACGTGCCGACGTCGAGGGTGGCGTCGACGCTCACAGCGGCCCGTCCTCGTCGAAGTCGAGGCCCGAGTCGTCCTCGCCCTCGCCCCACACGGCAACCGCGTCGCCGGCGAGTTCGTAGCCGATGCCGGCCTTGTCGGCGAAGATCTCCAACGGCGGGAACCCGACCGCGGCGGGCGTGCGGCTGACAATCGGGCTGTCGTGGTCCACCGAATCAATTGTGCGGGTCAGGCGGGCCGCGCCACACCCGGGGCAGTCGAGGCGGTCGGCGGTGATGCGTTCGAGCAGATCGTCGACGGCTTCCGATGAGCCGCACTTGGGGCAGTCGAAGCCGAGCAGCAGCGTCTTGGGCAGCTTGAGCTTCTCGGCACCGGCGAGGTCCAGGATCTCGCCGAAGGTCGTGTCGGCCGCCGTGGCGTCGAGCGGGACGATTTCCGTCAGCGGGTCGTGGCTCAGGCAGTCGGGGTTGCGCGGGTACTCGATCTGCCACGCCTCGGTCATCTCGCCGTTGAACGTCCAGCCCCGGCCGGACAGGGTCGGCAGATTGTGGAGCAATTTAACCGCCTCCTGCACCTGCACGCCAGCGACAATGCTGCTCACCGTCGGCGTCGTGGGCGTCCGGCCGCCCTCCATCTCGGTGCGGCTGAGGCCGGCGCAGCTCCGGCGGTGCCGCAGCACGTCCCAGTCCTTGCCGCTCATCGTGCACTCATAACACGGCCCTGGCGGGGCGAAGACTTTGGCGACGCCGTCGAGCCGTTCGATGGCCCCGTCGATCCACGGCACGCCCACGCGGTAGCACGCCCGGTTGATCGCCAAGCGGGCCTCGCGGTTGTCCAGTCCGCCGAGCACCAGGTCAGCCCGCCGAAAAGCCCCCAGCCCCAGGTCCAGCCGCACGTCGCCGACGACGCCGCGGGCGTCGAGGTCCGGGTAGATCCCCGATGCCGCCTCGGCCGCCACCTCGGCCTTGAACCGCCCGGCGTGCTCGGCCCGGTACAGCACGCTGCGGCTGAGGTTGCTGTGCTCGATCCGATCGAGATCAAGAATCAGCACATGCCCAACCCCCAGCAACGCAAGGTTCTTGACAATCTCGTTGCCCAGCGCCCCCGCCCCGACGACGATCACCTTCGCCGTCGCCAGCCGGTCCTGGTCCCACCAACCGATCAGCTCGAACCGGTCGAACCGGCCCGCCGTGTCGTCGGGTTGGATGCGGAGCACGTCGCTCAAATCGCTCATATCGATAAGTCTCGGCCCGCGGTGATCTCCGGCATCAGGCGCAGCACGTCGCCCTCGCTCACGTTGGCGTCGGCGAGGGTTTGGTTGTCCAGGAGCTGCCGGCCGCCGGCGCGGTGGTGGACTTTGTAGGACAACAGGTTGCCGTCGGGGCCGTGCTCGGGGAACTTCATCTGGCGGATCAGCACCACCAGCAGCCGCTCCAGCGGGACGTCGGTCGGCATCGCCACCTCCTGCCGCTTGTTGCCCGTGGCGTCCCACACCTCGACGGTGACTTCGTTGCTCGCTGCGGATTCGGACATCAACTGAAGCCATTTTAGCCTAGCGCCGCAGCGGCCGCGTCCGGGCGGAACACACACTTTAACATGGGCGGGCCGGGCGAAACGGGTTAACCTGTCGCCGGGCAAGCCGGGCCGCGATCTGGCCGACACACATGACTGCAGCCCCGCCCGCACGACCCGCAAAGGCGGCACCCCGGAGTTTCGATCATGACGATGGCACAACACCCCGATCCCACCCCCGCCCAACCCGTCGCCCCCGGCGGCGACACGCTGGGCGCGGTGCTCATGCGGCGCAAGGGCCTGATCCTCGCCGCCGCCGCCGCCGGGCTCGTGCTGGGCGTCGCCTACTACCTCGTCACGCCACGCTCCTTCGCCGTCCGCGGCGGCATGACCGTCGAGCAAGACGTCGAAACCTTCAACGGGTCCGAGAGCTTCAGCGATTCGCAGTCCTTCGGCCGCTTCCTCAACACCCAGGGCGAGATTGTCGCCAGCGTCCCGGTTCTCGGCGACGCCATGGCCTTGGCCGAGCAGAAACTCGGCGGGCCGATCGAGATGTTCGAGGGCGAAACCAATCGCATCGCCGCCTTGCGGGAAGAGCTCGAAATCGACGTCGGCCGCGAAAGTTACAAGATCGCCGTCTCGCTCACGTCGCCGCGGGATGAAGAGGCGCAGGTCATCGTCGACTCGGTGATGCAGGCGTACAAGGCAAACCAGGAAGAACGCGAATCGGCCAGCGTCGCGCAGGCGGTGCAGGCGCTGCAGCAGCAATATGATCAGCGGGTAACCGAAAAGGACGCCCTAGCCCGGCGAATCGTCCGCTTGCAGGAGGGCATGCGGATGACCGGCGGGGGCGACGGCAACGCCAACGCCCAACAGCTGCGCAGCGCGATCGCCAGCCTGTCCGAGGCCCGCAACGCCACGGCCGTCGCCCGGCAGCGGCTGGAGCAGGCCCGGCGGGCGTTCGAGCAGGAGGCCGCCCTCGCCGGCGGTGCCCGCCGCGTGCCGCTGGCCCTCAGCAGCGACGGCGAGGATGAAATCCGCCGGCAATTGCTGCAGTTCCAGGCCCGCCTCGACGACGTGCGGCAAACGTACCTGCCCAGCCACCCGACCGTCCGCCGCATCCAGGCCGCCATCGCCCAGCTCCAGGGCAACCTGTTGGCCCTCGCGCAGAACCGCTTCGACGCCGCCAACGCGCGTCAGGAGCAGCTCACGCAGCAGGTCGAGGACTTGGAATCGCAGGGCGTCACCGACGCCGCCTCGGCCACCGAGGTCGAGCTGCTCAAAAGCGACCTCGCCTCGCTGCAGAACCAGATCGCCCAACTCAACGACCGTATCGCCGAGGCAAACATCACCAGCCTGACGAGCCAGACGCGGGTGACGATCATCGAGCCGGCCAACCGCGACAACAACGACTATTCGCCCAAGCTTGTCACCACCGCCGCCGGCGGGACGATTCTGCTGGGCATGCTGGGCCTCGTCGGGGCGTTGTGGCTCGAGTCGGGCCGCGGCAAGCTGCCGGCGCAGGCCAAGCGGGTTTCGGAGGCGATGGCGCTGCCGGTGCTCGGCACGCTGCCGGCCGTGGAGTCGGCGACGCCGGGCCGGTTGGCCCTTTCGCCGCTGCGGGAGCCGGGCCTCGGGTTCGCCGCCGCCGCGGTGGAGACGGCCGACGCGCTGGCGGCTCATGATTCGTTTGCCGATGTCGGCACCCTGCTGGTCACCTCGCCCGGCAGCCGGCAGGGCCGGACCACGGCCGCGGCGTCCTTGGGCGTGGCACTGGCGGCGTTGGGCAAGCGGGTGCTGCTCGTCGACGCCGACCTCGACAAGCCCGGCCTTCACGAAGTCTTCATGGCCACCAACGAGCACGGCTTCGCCGACGTGCTGCGGGGCGAGAAGTCGGCGGCCGACGTGGTCCGCGATGTCGACGCCGACGGCGTGAAGCTGATGCCCGCCGGCGACGTCCGCGGCGGCCATCTGGAAGAACTGTTTAACGGCAGCAGCTTCGACCGGGCCCTGGCCGAGCTGCGGGCCGATTACGACGTGGTGATTTTCGATGCCCCGAGCGAGAGCGACGGCGAAGCGGCCCGCATCGCGGCCAGCGGTTGCGACGCGACGCTGCTGATCGTCCGCGGTCAAGGCACCGACCGCCGTCGGGCCGAGGCCTCGCGGGACCGACTGCTGGATGTCGGGGCGAATGTGGGCGGCATGATCGTCAACCATGCCGCGGGCCACCGACTGGAGCAGACGAGGTTCGGCGGCGAGAACGGCAAGATCGCGTTGGCGGCCTCGGCGTGAGTCGGGTAACATGCAGCCCAGAAGATGCGGGGCCGAACCGTGGAACGTTCCGGCCCATCACAACCAGCTGCTCTTTCCGGTGGCAAGGTTCTTGGGAGAAAGTCGCACACGATGGTCCCCGACCACTCGGCCGCCAAGCCGATCAACCCGTTCCCCCACCTCAACGGCCCGCCCCGGCGTGATCCGCGGCCGGACGACGTCTTGCCGCGACGGCTGTTCCGCCAAGCGGTGCGAGCCGAGCGGTTGCGGTGTGATCGGCGGGACGGGCAGTTCGCGCTGCTGCTGGTCCGCGGCACCTACAACCGCGGCCACCGCAAAGGGGCGTCGGCCGTCCGCCGAATCGAGCGGGCGCTCTTGCGGGCGGCCCGCGGCGGCGACGTGATCGGCCGGTACGACGCGACCACCGCCGCCGTGATTCTCCTCGACTCCACCGCCGCCGGGGCGATGACGCTGGCCGACCGCTTGTCCGGCGGCTTGCTCGCCCGCAAGGCGGAGCTGGAGTTCCAGGTGCTGGCCTACGGCGACCCCGAAGAAGCCGACCGGCCGCCGCACTTGGAGGCGATGCTGCACCACCCGACGCCGCTGTGGAAGCGGGCGATCGACGTCGCCGTCGCCGGCAGCGCCCTCGTCGCTGCCGCCCCGTTGATGGCCGTCATCGCCGCGGCGATCAAGCTCGGCGACCGCGGGCCGATCGTTTTCACCCAGCAACGCGCCGGCCTCGGCGGGCAGGCGTTCAAGATGTACAAGTTCCGCACCATGGTCCCCAACGCCGAGGCGATGAAGGACCAGCTGCGGGCCCAAAGCGAGCAGGACGGCCCGGCGTTCAAGATCAAGCGCGACCCCCGCATCACGACCATCGGCCGGATTCTGCGGAAAACGTCGCTGGACGAGCTGCCGCAGCTTTGGAACATTGTCCGGGGCGACATGAGCCTGGTCGGCCCTCGGCCGCTGCCGCTCAACGAGCAGGCCGGCTGCAGCCGCTGGCAGGGCGCCCGCCTCGACGTCGCCCCCGGCCTCACCTGCTACTGGCAGGTCGAGGGGCGGAACACCGTGAGCTTCGACCAGTGGATGCGCATGGACTTGCGGTACATGCACCACCGCGGGCCGTTGCGGGACGCGAAAATCCTGCTCAGCACAGTTCCGGCCGTGCTTGGCCGAAAGGGTGGACAGTGAGCCTTGCCCCCGCCGAACCCGAAGTCGCCGCGCCCAAGCAAGTGGCCCTCACGCAGCCGAATTGGCAGGTGCCGCGGCTGCCGGAGAAACGCCGCGTCTTCGGCGTCAACATCTCCAAAACCAACTACCGCGACCTCACCGACCTCATCATCCACCGGGCCAAAAGCGGCCAGCCGCTGACGGCCCAGTTCATGAGCGTCCACGGCCTGGTGATGGCCGCCCGCGGCGGGGAGTTTGCCAAGATCTCCGAAGGCTTCGACGTCACCGCCACCGACGGCCAGCCGGTGCGGTGGGCCCACAACCGCTTCACCGACGCCCGGATCGACAAGCGGGTCTACGGCCCCGACACCACCGCCAGCGTGCTTAAGGCCGCCGAGCGGGAGAACGTGGGCGTCTACTTCTACGGCGGCAGCGACGAGTCGCTGGCTCAGTTGCTGGTTGTCATTTGCGAGCGGTTCCCGAACCTGAACATCGCCGGCAGCGAGGCCCCGCCGTTTCGGCCGCTGTCGGACGAGGAGCACAACGAAGTCGCCCGGCGCGTCGCGCAGAGTGGGGCGGGCATCATGCTCATCGGTTTGGGCTGCCCGAAGCAGGAGCAATTCGTCCACCGCCATCGGGGCGACATCAACGCCGTGATGCTCGCCGTCGGGGCGGCGTTCGACTTCCTCGCCGGCACCAAGAGCACGGCCCCGCAGTGGATGCAGGATCGCGGCCTCGAATGGGCCTACCGCCTCGCCACCGAACCCCGTCGCTTGTGGCGGCGCTATCTGCTGAACAACTCGCACTACCTCCGCCTGTGGGCGAGGGAAGAGTTCCGTCGACTGCGAGGGTGATGCAGACGTGTCGCCACGTAAGAATTTGTCGACTCGGGAAGAATGAGCGTGACGGTGAACGAACTGGCCATCATGATGTGCTGCTGATGAACCCCGGTTCGCGTCCCATCCTCCCCACCTGGGCCGGCTCCTGACATGAGCGTTGTGGCGGCGTCGACCCCCGAGAATGACCCGGCGGCCCCGCCACGCGCCAAGCGGCGGTGGGCCGGGCGGGGAATGTGGGCGCTCATCGATCAAGGCGTTTTCAGCGTGGCCAACTGGGGGTTGCAGATTCTGCTGGGCCGGTGGATGGCCGAGGCGGCGTACGGCGGCTTTGTGCTGGGGTGGCAGTGGTTTTTGCTGCTGGCGCTGGTGCACAACGCGTTCTTGCTCGACCCGATGCTCGTCCACGGCCCCAAGCGGTTCAAGGGCCGGCGGAGCCGATACCTCGGAGCACTCATCGCGGTGAGCTTGGGCACGAGCCTGCTCTGCGGCGTGACAATGGCGGCGGCGGCGGCAAGTTATGCGGCGCTGGGGCAAACGATTGGCGCGGCGGGCATCGCGATTTTTGCCGCGGGTATGCCGGTCATTTTGATCTGGTGGACGCTGCGGCGCAGCAGCTACATTCGCAGCGAGCCCAAGCCGGCGGCGTTGGCGGGGATGCTGTACCTCATCATCGTCGTCGGGGCGTTGGTGCCGCTGACCCACCTCGGCCTGCTGGGCGTCCCGGCGGCGGTGGGGGTACTGGTGCTGGCATCGCTGGTGGCGGCCGTTGTGGTGGGCACGATCGAGGGCGTGACGTGGCCGCGGATGGAAGAGGTTCGCGAGGCCGCCCGGCTGCACTGGCACTTTGGCAAGTGGACCATTCTCGGCGGTTTGGCCGTGCTGCTGCCGGAGCGGATTTACTACTTCGTCCTGCCGCTGGCCTTTGGCGAGCAAGGGACGGTGGACGCCGGGGCGCTCATGGCGTTGCAGAACTTTTTCGTGCCGTTTATCCAGATTGCCGCGGCGACGACGGGCATCGTGACGCCCACGTTCCTGCGGGCCGAGGGGGCGGGGCTGCGCAAGCTGCTGATGGTGGTGGCCGGGGTGATGGTCGGGCTGCCGACGGTGTGGGCGGGGCTGATGCTGTTCGTCGGGCCCCAACTGGTCGGCTTCGCCTACGGCGGCAAGTACCTGGAGCACGCGAACCTGCTGCCAATCCTGTCGCTCGTGCCGGCCATCGGCGGCATTACGCTGACGATCTACCCGATGCTCGCCAGCCGCGAGAAGGTGTATCTGCTGAGCCTGGCCGGCGGGGCAGGCGTGTTGTTCTCGGCGACGGCGGGCGTGTGGCTGCTGATCACCCACGGCCTCGTCGGGGCGGCCTGGGCGATGGTCGGCAGCGCGACCGCCACCGCCGTCTTCGCCGCCGTGCTGTCGTGGCCGGTCCTCAACTCGCCCGCCCCAATGGCCGACGACGAGGAGGAGACGGAAGGCGACGCATGAACCCACCGACAGTCACCATCGGGGTCCCCGTTTACAACGGGCAGCGCTACGTCGCCGAGGCCGTGCGGGGGGTGCTGGCTCAGGACTACCGCGACCTCGAGGTCGTCGCCTGCGACAACGCCTCCACCGACGACACGCCGCAGATTCTGGCGGAGCTGGCCGCGGAAGACTCGCGCGTGCGGGTCGTAACGAACCCGACGAACCTCGGGGCGATTCCGAACTTCAACAAGTGCGTCGAGCTCGCCCGCGGCCGCTACTTCAAGTGGCAAGCGGCCGACGACGCGCTGCGGCCGGGCTACCTGTCAGCGACGGTGGCGGTGCTCGACGCCGAGCCGGCGGTGGTGCTGGCCCACTCGCAAACCGACGTGATCGACTGCCGCGGCGGTCTGCTGAGCCGTTCGCCCAACCCGTTTTACGACTGGAACCATTGGTCCGTTAGCAAGCGGTTCGGCAGCGCGATGCGCGATTTGTTCTGCTACGAAATTTACGGGTTGATGCGAAAGAGCGCGCTCGACCAGACGCTGCTGCACGCGGCGTTCCGCGGCGGCGACAAGACGTTGCTCGCCGAGATGTCGCTGCTGGGGCCGTTCCGCCGGGTGGAGCGGCCGCTGTTCCTCCGCCGCGTCCACGCCGAGATGAGCGGGGCCCAGACCGGCAGCGAGAAGCGGCACCACAGCGGCCACAACTTGCGCATGCCGTACCGGTTGCGGGCGGTGCAAACGTACCTGAAGATCATCCGCCGCCACCGCCTCTCGCCGCTGGATCGGCTGCGTTGCCTGGGCCATGTTGCGGCGTTGGCCGGGGCGTATCATCGGTGGTACAAGCTGCTGGTGCCGGGGCCGAGCAACTACTTCGGCATCGACGGCCGCGGCAAACCTGACGCCGGCACCGCGGGCGAGGGCGGGTTGCTCGTGAAGCTCGCCGATCCGCAGAAGCTGAGCCCGCCCGACCCAAAAGCGTCCGGCGAGGCGCGGATTCAACGCATTCCCGCCTCGCCAACCTCGCCGACGGCGGATGAGCCCGCGGCGGTTGCCTCCTGAAGTTCGTCATGACCACGCTGACGCTCAACCCACCCGCCGCCGCCGGCATCGACTGGTCGGGCCGCAGCAAGACGTGGTTCCTGCTGCTGCTGGGCATCACGCTCGTCGGCTACGCGACATTCAACCGCAGCTTCGCCTACCTGGGCGTGAAGCCGATTTTCATCGGCGAAGTGTGCGTGCTGCTCGGGCTCTTCGCCGCCTTGCACTGCCGCCGAACGAGCCTGGGCGGGGCGTTGCGGCTGTGCTGGCCGCTGCTGCCGCTGGTGGCGTGGGGGGCGTTCTGCACGCTGCCGTACTTCGGCGAGCACCAGTTCATGGCCCTGCGGGACGCGGTCATCTGGGGCTACTCGGTGTTCGCGTTCGTGCTGGTGGCCGTGTTTCTCGACGACCCGAACCGCATGCGGCAGCTGCTGCGGTGGATGAAGGTGTACGCGATTCTGTTCCTCGTCATCACGCCGTTCACGATGGCGGCGGTGAAGATGTACTCGGTCGACCACCTCGGCGGCGGCATGCCCATGCTGCCGTGGGCGGAGGTGCCGATCGTGATGGCCAAGGGCGGCGACGTGGGCGTGCATCTGGCGATGGTCACGGGCTACATCGTGCTGCTCGGGGCGCTGCCGGGGTGGCTGGTGCTGCTGACGCTGCCGGTCAACGGCGTGCTCATGCAGTCGAGCCGGGCGGCGTTGGTCTGCTTCGCCGCGGCGCTGGTGCCGATGTTTTTCTACCGGCCCAAGCACCCGCTGCTGTGGGGGCTGCTGGCGTGGCTGACGATCGGGTTCATCGTGCTGCTCATCACCGGCTTGGCGTGGTCGCCGCCGGGCGAGAAGCGGGAGTTTTCGGCAAAAAACATCATCCAGAGCGTGCAGAGCCTGTACGGCGACGCCGGCCACGAGGAGATGAGCGGCACCAAAGAGTGGCGGAAAAACTGGTGGGCCGACATCATCGACTACACCTTCCACGGCGACTACTTCATGACCGGCAAGGGCTACGGCGTGAGCCTGGCCGACGCCGACGGGTACCAGGTGGAGTTCGACGAAACGCCGCTGCGCAGCCCGCACAACGGCCACCTGACGTTCCTGGCCCGCAGCGGCGTGCCGGGGTTCGGGACGTGGGTGCTGGCCAACCTGGCGTGGTTCGCGATCGTCTTCGCGGCGTTCTACCGCTGCCACGTCCGCTCGCATTTGCCCGGCTCGCAGGAGTGGGCCCGGCTGCTGTTGTGGATGGGGATTGCGTGGGGCGTGTTCCTGCTGAACACGACGTTCGACGTCTTCCTCGAAGGGCCGATGGGCGGCATCTGGTTCTGGAGCATTTACGGCACCGGCCTCGCCGCCGCGCAACTCTCGCAAACCCGGCCGGAGCTGCTCATCGGCATGATCCCGAACGATCACCCGGCCGATTCGCCCAAGACTTGAGAGTCAAGTCGTGAGAACCCGAGGAGACATTCAAGCGCAGCGGCCTGTGGGTCCGATAACATCCTCAACTGTCCGCCGAGGATGCTCCCATGCCGCAACCGATTTCCCGCCACGCCGCCCTGATGCTCGCCGCCGCCGTTGCCCTTGGAGCGGTGGGGTGTGGCTCGTCGCTGGAGCGGTACGTGCAGGAGCGCGACCGGGAGCGGCAACAAGCCCTCACCCGCACCGAGCCGCGGGCGGCGCAGGCACGGGTCGGCGAAACCACCGAAACGCTGCCGCAGTTCGCCGACGAGCCGGCCGCGTTGCCGACGCCGGCCGACGATCTGGCCGCGGAGGTTGCCGCCTTTGCCGCCCGCGTCGATCCGGTGGACGCCACACCCGTCGACCCCGGCGTGGAGTGGGCCACGCCGGGGCCGGTGCCGGCGCTGGAGGACGAGCCACTTATTGAAGCGCCCGCCGCCGCGACGTTTCCCGACGAGCCGGGCAACGTGACGCAGCAGCCGGTTGCCCCTGACCCGCTGCCGCCGATTCCTGACGAGGACGACAACACCGCCACGAACGCCGCCGCCTCGGCCACGCTGCCGCCGGTCGCCGTGACCGCCGTGTCACTGACCGACATCGACCGCCAGATCAGCGAGAAACTTCAAAGCGACCCGCGCGATGTCGAGGCCCACTTGGAGCAGCAAGTGCTGCGCTGGCTTCGCGGCGAGGCGTCGCCGCAGATGACCGACTTCGCCGAGCTTCCCGCCGAGGACCGCGAACTCATCGCCGCAACGGTCGACGGCCTGGTCAACCTCCGCACCGTCCTCGCCCGCCCCGGCACCGCCGGCCCGCGGGAGAAGGCCCAGCCGATTATTGATGCCGGCCAACGTCTCGCCCGCGGCGGGGGGCTGGAGCTGGCGTCGATGCAACTCGCCAGCCGCATCGAAGGCTTCGGCAGCTTCACGCCGATGGCCGCCGAGGTGCCGGGCCGCTTGCCACCGGGGCAGCGGGCGCACGCGATGCTGTACGTCGAGGTCGAAAACTTCACCAGCCGCCCCGACGCCGAAGGGCAGTGGGAGACCCGGTTGACCGAGAAGCTCGCGCTGTTCCGCGAGAGCGGTCTGCAAGTGTGGGCGACCGAGGAGAACGAGGTCGTCGACGTCGCCCGCAACCGCCGGGACGACTTTTTCCTCTCCCGACCGCTGATCTTGCCCGAAGACCTCCCGCCGGGCAGCTACACGCTGAA
The DNA here is from genome assembly GCA_964386435.1 of uncultured Tepidisphaerales bacterium. GTDB lineage: Bacteria > Planctomycetota > Phycisphaerae > Tepidisphaerales > Tepidisphaeraceae > CAYLSV01. Next base: position 55,759 of record CAYLSV010000001.1, on the reverse strand, counting down.
GATGACGCTCACCGATGACCTGGCCGACACGGTGAGCGAAAGCACGCTTCCGATCCGCATCCTGCCGCCGGGACGGTGACAAGTCGGTGCCGCGATGTGTCGATGAATCGACTTGACGCGGCCGGGTCGAGCGTGCACGTTGTGGGCGAGCCGCGCCGTTGCCCGTTCCGAAGGAGCTTGCCCGTGAAAGTGACCGTTGTGACGCCGACCTGGAACGCCATCGAGCATTTCCAGGCGTGCATCGATTCCATCGCCAGCCAAGCCTGCGACACGGTCGAGGTCGAGCACGTTGTCGTCGACGCCGGCAGCGAGGACGGCACCATCGAGCTTGCCCGCGAGCACGGCTGCGACGTCCGCGTCGGCAAGGACAAAGGCATCTTTGACGCCATCAACAAGGGCTCGTTCGACTCCACCGGCGAGTTGCTCGGCTTCCTCGGGGCCGACGACGTGCTGCTGCCGGGGGCGCTGGCGAAAGTCGTCAAGGCGTACCAGAAAGGCAACAGCCCGTGGGTCGTCGGCGGCATCCGCTGGATCGACGGTGAGGGCAAGGACCTCGGCGGCCTCGCCGCGCCGCCGTCGTGGATGACGCCCGCCATGCACGCCTCGCTCGGGTGGAACCCGATCATGCACATGGCGACCTACATCCACCGTGACTTCTACAACGAGCTCGAAGGCTTCAACATCGAGTACAAAGACAGCGGCGATTACGACATCTTCAGCCGGGCACTTCGCAAAAAGCCGTACACGCGGCTGGGCGATTACGTCGCCTGTTTCCGGCGGACCGGGGCGAACAACAGCGCCGTCTACCGCGACCGGTCGATGGAGGAAAACGTCCGCATCACCGAGGGCGTCGCCCCCGGCTCGCCGCTGGGCCGCAAGGCGGCAAAGATGGCGATGAAGCTGTGGTTCAACGGCCGCAACCCTGGCTGGGCGCTGCGCAAATGGACCAGCCCCGCCGACGGCATTTTACGCTGAGTTGAGCACCATGCGCATTCTCGTCACAGGAGGCAACGGCTACGTCGGCCGCACGCTCTGCCGCCAGTTGATGGTCGGGCACGACGTGATCGTTATCGACAACCTGCGCAGCGGGGCGGTGCGGTTCGAGCCGGACGAGCTGCAGCGCATTGACTTTCGCGAGGCCGACATCCGCGACACCGCCGCCGTCGAGCGGATCATGGCCAAGGTCCGGCCCGATACCGTGGTCCATTTGGCGGCCATCCACTTCATTCCCGACTGCGAGGCCGACCCGAGCCTGGCGATCGGCATCAACGTCGAGGGCACCAGCAGCCTGCTGAGCGCCACGCCGCCCGGCACCCGCGTCGTCGTCGCCAGCACGGCGGCCGTTTACGCACCCGAGGACACGCCGCACCATGAAGAGTCCAGCCCCGTCCGGCCAATGGACATCTACGGCCTGACCAAGTGGCAAACCGAGCAGTACACCAGGTACTGGGCCGGCAAACGCGACTTGGCCGCGACCATCGTCCGCCTGTTCAACGTCATCGGCCCCGGCGAGACCAACCCGCACATCCTGCCCGCCATCCTCGCCCAAGCGCTGCGGGGCGAGTCGAGGCTGCGCCTGGGCAACTGCCACCCGAAGCGCGACTACATCGACGTCACCGATGTCGCCGGCGGCTTCGCGGCCGCGGCCCTCTCACCGAAGCAGGTCGGCACCGACATCGTCAACCTTGGCACCGGCTCGGCGTGGAGCGTGTACGAGGTCGTCGAAGTGCTCGGCCGCGTCGTCGGCCGCGAGTTCACGATCGAAACCGACGCAAGCCGCGTCCGCCAAAGCGACCGGCCGTTCCTCGCCGCCGACAACATGCGGATGAGTCAAACCTACGGGTTTTTGCCGAAACTGTCGTTGGAAGACGCACTGCGCCGACTGTGGGCCGAGCCGGACATCCCGGCGTCGCTGCTGGAGAAAAGCTGATGCCGGCGAAGATTCTCGCGGCCATTATCGCCCACCCCCGCCGCAAAGTGTGCGGCGCGACCAACGCCGGCCGCGAGCTTTCGCTCGCCACCGCCCGGCTGTGCGACATCGAGATGGCCAAAATGTGGGACTGCGACCAAACCTATCAGAACGGCCCGCTGCTGACCCACCGCCTGCGCAGCACCCACCCGCTGGGCCCGCTCGAACGCTTTGCCCCCAACGCCCTTAGCGTGCCGCTCTACGGCTCGAAGCTGCCGGCGATGATCCGCGGCGGCAAGTACGACCTGGTCCACCTTCACAACGTCTTCCCGCCGCGCGCCGCCGCCGCCGTGGCGCGGGCGTGCGAGGACACGCACGTGCCTTACCTCATCAGCACGCACGGCTTTTTCGAGCAAAGCCGCTATGCCGAGATGCGCGGCTACACCGGCGTGATGGCGTGGCTGACCGACAAGCTCGTCGACACGCCGTTCAAGCGAATCGTCGCCGGCGCCGCCGGCTTCTTCGCGCTCAGCGACTTCGACGTCGAGCTGCTCCAAAGCATGGGCGTTGACCGCGATTGCATCCGCATCGTGACCAATGGCGTCAACGAGTATTATCTCGCCGACCCCACGCCAAGCGAAGCCGCCGACGCCGCAACGACGTTCGGCATCGACGCCGACACGCCAATGCTCTTCTACATGGGCAGCCTCCACGGCTACAAGGGCGTCGACACGTTCCTCGAGAGTTTGAAGAATCTGCCGGGAAACTGGCAAGCCGTTGTCGCCGGGCGATTGAAGGACAAGAACCAACCGGCGACGCTGATGAATGCCGCCGGGCTTAACGAAGCCACGCAAAAGCGTGTCACTTTCACCGGCGGCGTGAGCGACGCCGAGCTGCGGGCGCTCTACCACCGGGCCGACCTTTTCGTCTACCCGACCCGCGGCGACACGCTGCCGTTGGTCGTCCTCGAAGCCATGGCCGGCCGCACCGCCGTCGTCTCCACCACCGTCGGCGGCATCGGCTACGAAGTCACCCCCGACTGCGGCATCCTGGTCCCGCCCGGCAACGCCCCGGCCCTCCACGCCGCCGTCGCCGACCTGCTCACCGACGAAGCCCGCCGCACCGCAATGGCCGCCGCCGCCCGAGCCCGCGTCGAAACCATCTTCCGCTGGCACCTCGCCGCCGAACAAGCCAAAGCCGGTTACGAACATCTGCTGGGCAAGTCGGTCAGATGAGTGTCCCGGACCTTCGCCGCGTAAGCGTCGGGGGTCCGGATCGCGGACCATCAACCGGCCGCTACACTGGTGGCATGCCAAGCGCACTCATCGTCCACGGCGGCTGGGAAGGCCACGAACCCAAGCAGGTCGCCACCATCTTCGACCGCGAGTTGCAGGCCGCCGGCTTCGACACCACGGTCAGCGATTCGCTCGACGCGTTCAAGCAGCACGACCTGACGAAGCTCAACCTGATCGTGCCGGTTTGGACGATGGGGACGATCGAGAAGGAGCAGCTCGAGCCGGTGCTGGGGGCCGTCGAGGGCGGCGTGGGGCTTGGCGGCTGCCACGGCGGGATGTGCGACAGCTTCCGCCAGAGCGAGCAATGGCAGTTCATGACCGGCGGCCAATGGGTCGCCCATCCGGGCAACGACGGGGTGAAGTACACCGTCAACATCAAGGACGCCGACCACGAGATCACCCGCGGGCTGGGAGACTTCGAGGTCGAGAGCGAGCAGTACTACATGCACGTCGACCCGGCCGTGAAGGTGCTGGCGACCACGCGTTTCCCCACGCCCGGCGTCGACGGCCCGCACACGACGAACGACCCGGTCGACATGCCGCAGGTCTGGACCAAGATGTACGGCAAAGGCCGCGTCTTCTACAACGCGCTGGGCCACGTCGCCAACGTGTTCGACAATGAGCCGGCCCTGGAGCTCATGCGGCGCGGCTTCCAATGGGCGGCGCGGAAATGACGATGTGTGATTGCTGATTGCTGGTCTTTCGAACAAGCACTCGGCAACTTCCGGCAGTTCAGCAATCAGCAATTCGAGATCAACGATGATTGTGACGCTCGATGGCCCCGCCGGCACTGGCAAGAGCACCGTGGCCCGCCGGGTGGCGGAGGCTGTCGGCTATGACTTTCTCGACACCGGGGCGATGTACCGCGCCATCGGCCTCGAGGCGTTGCGGCGGGAGTGTGATCTGGACGACGCCCGCGAGTTGGCGTGGGTGGCGGGGCTGTGCCGGCTGGACTTCGACTGGCAGCAGCAGCCGCCGGCGCTGATGCTCAACGGCGAGGACGTGACCGGCCGCCTGCGCGGTGCCGAGCCGACGCGGGCCGCCAGCTTTGTTGCGGCCGTCGCGGCGGTGCGCGAAAAACTCGTCGCCGAGCAGCAGCGTATCGGCCGCGAGCACCCGCAGCTCGTGACCGAAGGCCGCGACCAAGGCAGCGTCGTCTTCCCCTCGGCCGAGCTGAAATTCTTCCTCGACGCCGACCCCGCCGAGCGGGCGCAACGTCGGGCCGATCAACTCCGCGCCCGCGGCGAGGTGGTCGACGTCGACGCCATCCGCCGCGACATGGAAGAGCGCGATCACCGCGACCGCAATCGCGAGGTCGCCCCCCTGAAGCCGGCCGAGGGGGCGGAGGTGATCGACACGACGAGCCTCACGCTCGATGAGGTGACGGACTTGATCGTCAACAAGGTCCGCGCGCGGAGGTAGGTCGATGCGAAGCCGCGGAGGTAGCTGCGTATCAACCGCTCTATCCTGCCCGACCCGATGACCACCGATGTCCCGCCCAAGCCGCCCGCTCCCTCGCCCGCCCCCGTCGCCACCGGCCGGGGTGTCGACCACGCCGACCCTTCCAAGCGGGCACCGATCTGGTGGCTGTTCCAGCATCTGTTCTGCTACCCGGTCATGAAGCTTGCCTACCGCACGAAGGTCAGCGGCCGCCACCACGTGCCGGCCAGCGGGGGCGTGCTGCTGGTCAGCAACCACCAGAGCTTCCTCGACCCGATCCTCGTCGCCTTCGCCCTCAAGCGGCCCGTAGCGTTCTTGGCCAAAAGCGAGCTGTTCCGCAACTTCGCCTTCCGCTGGTGGATCCGCAACCTCCACGCCTTCCCCATCGAGCAGGGCAAGGGCCAGGCCGGGCCGCTGAAGGAGTCGGTCCGTTTGCTCAAGGCAGGCTGGATGCTCAACGTCTTCCCCGAGGGCGAGCGGACGCCGCACGGCGGGCTGCTGCCGGCCAAGGGCGGCGTCGCCGTCGTCATCCGCAAGGCGAAGGTGCCGGTGGTGCCGTGCGTGTTCGACGGGGCGTTCCAGGCGTGGCCGCGCCACAAGCCGGTGCCGAGGCCGTGGGGCAAAATCCGCCTCCGCTACGGCGAGGCGATGGAGCTGCACGATTTGCCGCCGAAGGAAATTTTATCCCGCATCGACGAAGCCTTTGAGAAGCTGATGGCGGAGGTCCGGCGTGACGCTTGACCAGATGCAGTCGGCCCTGCTGAAGTTCCGCACCGACCGCGACTGGCAGCAGTTCCACGACCCGAAGAGCCAGGCGATCAGTTTAATGCTCGAAGCCGCCGAGGTCGCCGAGCTCGTGCAATGGCACACCGGCGATCGCCTGCAGCGGGAGCTGGATGAGAAGAAGGAACAACTCGCCGACGAGCTGGCCGACGTCCTCGGCTGGGTCCTGCTGATCGCCGCGGACCAAGGCGTGGATCTGCCAACCGCCTTCGCCGCGAAGATGGAGAAGAACAAGGCCAAGTATCCGATCGAGCAGAGCCGCGGCCAAGCGGCGAAGTACCGCGACCTGCCGGGTGCGACGCGGAGTGGATAGTGGCAGCACTTCAGTCAGCGACGCCGGTAATCGAAGCGGCTTCCTCGTGTTGCGTTGCTGGCCCCGGCCGGACCTCCGCCGCGTAGCGGCGGAGGTCCAATCGGTGACTCGCGGCGTTGCTACTTGCCCGCCGACAGCGCACTGGTGCCCGCTTTGTCTCGCTGTCGAGGCCGGCGGGCATTTGGAGGGCGGCGGCCGGTGGCGCGGTCGAGTTCGAGCTGGGCCTTGCTGCGGAGCAAATGGTGGTAGTGCTGGGCGAAGCGGTGGGCCTCGTCGCGCAGGTACTGCAGCAGCTTGAGGCCGACGTGCTGCCGGGTCAGGCGGACCGGCTCGTCGCGGCCGGGGATGTGGATGAGCTCTTCCTTCTTCGCCAGCGCCACGACCATCGGCGGCTGGACGTCGAAGTCGGTGAACACGGCCAGCGCCGCGTTGAGCTGCCCCAGGCCGCCGTCGATCATGATCAGGTCGGGGTAGAGCTCGCCGCCGGTCGCCGCCTCGCGATAGCGGCGGCTAAGGACTTCCTGCATGCTCAGGTAGTCGTTGTTGCCTTGGCCATGCTTGATCTTGTACCGGCGGTAGCCGTCCTTGAACGGCACGCCGTCGATGAAGCAGACCTTGCTGCCGACCATCTCGCCGCCCTGGAGGTGGGCGATGTCAAAGCCTTCGATGACCCGCGGCGCGCTCGGCATGCCCAGTGCCTTCTGCAGCGCCGGCACGGCGTCCTTCGGGTTGGTGACGAACGCCTCGGGCTGCCAGAACTCCTCGGTGCCCAGGCCCGCCTTGTTCGAAAGGGCCTGCAGCGCCTTCACCTCGTCCCGCAGCCGGGCGGCGCGCTCGAACTGCAAGTTGGCCGACGCGTCGTTCATCTCCTCTTGCAAGTCGGCGATCAGCTTCGCCCGGTCGCCGTCGAGGAACCGCAGCAGCCGGTTGACGTCCTTGCGGTAAGCATCCTTCAACACCCGGTCGGCACACGGCGCGGTGCACTGCCCGATGCTGTGCAACAGGCATGGGCGGAAGAACTTTTTCTTCGGATCGTCCTCGCGAATCTCCAACTCGCAGGTGCGGAACTTGAACGCTTTCTGCAAATGACTGACAGCCTCGCGCAGGGCGTAGACGCTGGTGAACGGGCCGTAAAGCTTGACGCCCTTCTGCTTAGGCTCGCGGGTGACGTAAACGCCGGGGTAGGCGTCGCCGGTGGTGACCATCAGGTACGGGAACGTCTTGTCGTCCAGCAGCCGGGCGTTGAACCGCGGCTGGATGTCCTTGATCAATCGGTTCTCGGCCAGCAGCGCCTCGACCTCGCTGTCGGTGCCAATGGTCTCGAAGTCGACGACCTCGTCGAGCAGCCCGGCCTTTTTGTGCTCGAGCTTGGTGCTGGGGACGAAGTAGCTGCCGACGCGGTCGCGGAGGCTGCTGGCCTTGCCGACGTAAACGACCCGGCCGGCGGCGTCCTTCATCAGGTAGACGCCCGGCGACTTGGGCAGCCGCTTGGCCTTCTCGTTGAGCCCGGCGATCCGCTGCTCCCGCTGCATCATGGTTACCTTTCGCGTCATGCCGGCTCCTTCATCGCACGATAGGTGGCCGATGCAACGGCCGGGCCGCGCCTAGGTTCACGGCTCATGAAAAATGCCACCCGCCTGTCGCTCGCCCTCGCCGCCGCCTTCGTCGTTGGGGCCGCTTGGATGGCTGTGCCCTCGCCGACGGCATGGGCTCAGCAGAACGAGTCCGAGCCGGCCGAGCAGCTTGTCGTCGGCGACGTCAGCCTCGCCCAAGCCCAGCAAATCGTTGCCGCCGCCGTGGCCAGGTCGGCGGCGATGGACCTGAAGATGAACGTCGCCGTCGTCGACGCCGGCGGCAATTTGAAGGCGTTCGCCCGCATGGACGGCGCGTGGCTGGGCAGCATCGACATCGCCCAGAAAAAAGCCAAAACCGCCCGCTACTTCGACATGCCCACCGGCGACATCGGCGAGCTGTCCCAACCCGGCGGCCCGCTGTTCAACATCGAGCACAGCAACGACGGCCTCATCACCTTCCCCGGCGGCCTGCCCATCAAGGACGGCGACGGCAACGTCATCGGCGCCATCGGCGTCAGCGGCAGCACCGTCGAGAACGACCACACCGTCGCCGAAGCCGGCCTCGCGGGCTTCTGAGCGTTTGCCGCCACCTGCCCCTCATTGGAGAAGCCGCGGGGCGAGCAACGCGAACACCCGGATCAGACGCTGCATGATCTGCAACGCCGACCCGGGTGTTCGCTACGCTCACCCCGCGGCTGCTTTGGAGTCCGCTCCGACTCAGACCGTCTGCACGCTCACCGAGTTGAGGAACGCGTTGTCGCCGGTCGAGCCGCTGGCGAGCTCGGCACCGACCCGCAGCGTGCTGCCGCCTTGGCCGGGAACGATGAACGTGCCGTAGCCGTCCGGGTCGTCGTTCAGCTCGACGCGCTGGCCGTCGACGATGAGGAACAGGTTGACCGACGCCCCGGCGGTCGACTCGCGGTCGATGCGGATGTTCACCGGCCCGGCGGAGATGTCGAGCTCGTTGCTGAGGAACGTCGCCGTCGCATCGCGGGCCAATAGGCGGTTGCCGTAGGTGCCCAGCAGGCCGTTGTCGCCGATGCTGTCGATGTCCAGCGACCACAAGTCGGTCGACCGCGTGCCGTTGCCGCGGGCGAAGTCGGCGGCGTAGTCGACCGGGTCGCCGACGTTGCCGTTGCTGCCCGTGCTGGTCAGGCGGACGTTGTCGTACGTGTACGCCTCGCTCGGGGCGGTGACGCCGGACAGGATGCGGATGAACACCGGCCCACTCACGGGCTGGAAGCCCTCGAGCGTCAGGCTCTCAGGTGGCGTGCCGGTGATGATGCGCCGCACGATCGGGTCCGTGTTGATCGGCTCTTCCTCGACCGGGACCACTTCGATGAGGATCTGATCCCGGGCCGAACCCTCCGACTCCAGCGACCCCTCGAACCCGAGGTCCAGCTCCAGCGAGAACGCCCCGGCCGGCAAATCGATCGAGCTGGCCTGCCAAGCCACGGAGCCATCCACGTTGCCGCGGGCGACGAGCCGGCCATCGCTCACGCCGGCAAACACGGCGTCGCCACGATCGATCAGGAACCAGTCGACGCCCTCGGCACTCGTGCCGGTGGTCGCCCCGTTGGCCTCGTCAAACGTCTCGTCGAACACGACAACGGCTTGATTCGCGTCGTCGCTGAGCACGACCTCCACGTCGCGGATGTTGTCGCGTTCGCCGGGCAGGCCGTCGTTGTCGACGTTGTCGTCGGTGACGACGACGCCCGGGCCGCGGCCGCGGTAGTCGACCACGTCGATGCCGGCGTTGCCGAAGAAGTCGTCGGGGGCCGGGCCGCTGACAAGGGTGTCGTCGCCGCCGGTGTCGAGGATGACGTTGCCCGAAAGGCTTTGCGACGGGTTGCCGACGCTGAACGTGTTGCGGACGGCGGTCGTGTCGATCAGGTCGTTGCCGCCGCCGGGCTCCACGCGCTCGCCGCCGAGGCCGCGGACGAAGATTTGGTCGTCGCCGTCGCCGCCGAGCAGGCTGGTCTGGTTGACGGTCGGGATGGCCGCGCCGGCGTCGACGTCGGGGCCGGTCAGGACGTCGTTGCCGTCGCCGCCGTCGAGCAGCAGGACCCGCGGGCCGGTGGCGGTCAGAACGTCGTCGCCGCGGTCGCCGAACAGGCGGGGTCCTTGCAGCTCGGTGTCGCCGCTGCCGGTGAGGGTGTCGTTGCCGTCGCCGCCGCTGGCCAAGCCCGGACCGACGATGTCGATCGTGTCATTGCCCGCGCCGCCGAACAGCCGTTCGTCGGCATCAAAGGTGCCGGTCGCATCGACCACGCGGAGCGTGTCGTCGCCCTCGCCGCCCTCGGCCTGGAACGACGCCGACGGCCCACGAGGCAGCGACGAGATGTTGTCGTCGCCCGCACCGCCCCGCAGCGTGATCGGCGTGTCGGTCCACTCATCCCGCAGCCTGTCATTGCCGTTGCGACCTTCGACCACGATTGCGTCGAACGTCGCGGGATCGAACCCGAACAAGGTGACACCATTCACCACAACCTTCACCTCGTCGCCGTCGGTGCCGATGACGATGAACTCGTCGGCATCGGTGCCCTCGACGAACAGCGTGCGGTCGGTCACCTCCGCCGTCACCGCAAACGTCTGCCCGGCATCGGAGGTGAGTCGCACGTTGTCGAACGTGTACGCCTCGCTGTTGCTGCTGGTCTGGGCGGCAATCTCAATGAACGCCCGGCTCGACCCGATCAAGATCGCGTCCAACGTCACGTTCTCCGGCGGCTCACCGAAGATCCGCCGCTCGAGCAGCACGCGGTCGGTGTCGGCATCGCGCAGAACGATCAGGATCTGGTCTTGGAACGGGCCCGAATCTTCCAGCGAGCCGCCGAAGCCCAGGTCGACGCTCAGCGACACCGGCCCGGCCGCCACGTCGACGACCTGGGTGTTCCAGATCACCGGCTCGCTCGCCGTGCCGCGGATGATGATCTCGCCGTCGCTGACCCCGGCGAAGGCGGCCTGACCCGGATCAGGCAGTTGCCAACCGATGCCGTTGGCGTCGCTGCCACTCGTGGCACCGTTGGCCTCGTCGAAGGTTTCGTTGAACAGCACTTGCATTTGCGTGCCGTCGTCCACGCGGTCGGCACCCAGCACGACCTCGACGCTGTCGCGGACGTTGTCGCCCTCGGCCCCATTGGTTGCACCGTCGTTGGGGAGGTTGTCGCGCGTGACCACCACCGGGCGTTCGGAGGCAGGGGTTTCGCTGTAGTCGTAGGTGTCGGTGCCCGGGCCGCCGTCGAAGTCGTCCTCGCCGCGGCCGTTGACGAACGTGTCGTCGCCGGGGCCGCCGAAGGTCGGGAAGATGCGTGGCCCGGCATTGGGGAGGAAGCGGTCGTTGCCCTCGCCGCCGTTGGCGTTGGTGTACGGGCCGACGCTGAATTCGTCGTTGCCCGCGTCGCCGTTGAGGACCGGGCCGCGGCCGCTCTCGGCGAAGTCGTCGGTTTGGCCTTGGCCGCGGAGCGTGTCGTTCCCCTCGCCGCCCGAGGCGTTGGCGACGCCGGAGACCGTGATGAGGTCCGCGCCCGCGCCGCCGTTGGCGTCAAGGCGGCCCAGGTCGCTGGACGTGCCGTTGATCGTGTCGTTGCCGCCGTCGCCGTTGAGCACGACGCTGCCGCCGGGGCCGCCGTCCTCGTTGCCAAAGGCGGTACCGATCAGCGTGTCCTGCCCGTCGCCGCCGCTGACGGTAATGCGATCAACGGCTCCACCAGACGAGTCGAGGGCGAGCGCTTCGATCCGATCATTGCCGGTGTTGCCGGCGAGGAAGTCGCTGCCGGCGCGGCCAGGATCAATATTGTTCGGATGCTGGACGCCCGAGTAGAGCATGTCGTCGCCGCTGCCGCCGGTGACGAAGTCGTCGCCGCCGCGGCCGTCAAGAATGTCGTTGCCGCCGTTGCCCTCGATGACGTCGCGGGCGCTGCCGCCGAGGATCAGGTCGTTGCCGGCCTCGCCGCGGATCAGGGCGGGCTTGTCGGTTTGGTTGTTGATCGCGTCGTCGCCGCCGCGGGCGTTGACTTCGATGCGGTCGAAGTCGCCGGGGCCGAAGTTGAACATCGACGTGCCGATGGTCACGGTGCCGCCGGCCTCAATGGTGATCACGTCGCGGGCGTCGGTGCCGGCGACGAGCAGCGTGGTGCCGTCGATCAGGGCGTTGCCCGCCAGCAGCCGGCGGGGCTCGACGGCCTCGACGCTGACGGTGGGGCGGGTGGGGCTCGTCAAGGTCTGCTGCATCTCCTGCCGCAGGCGACGGAGGATGGGGCCGCAGACGCGGCTGAGCAGGGCGTGGGCAGACAAGTTGATGTTCGTAGAACTCATAGCGGATTACTCATGAGGCCCGTGACGACGGGCCGGTGCGGGGCACAGCTTGGCGGCACAGCGCCACCGAAGAGGAATGCGGCCACGCGGCCCTTTCCCTTTCTCTCCTTCCCCGCTTGACGTCAGCGTCAGGCAGGACGTTGCAAGACGCAACCAACATTTCGCGGATTTTCGTGTTAAGCTTCAGCCAGCACCCGCCGGGGCGGGGCGGGGTGGGGTCGTGCGGGCGACTCTTCTAGAAGCGTGATTTTGTGGGGGTTTGAAGCACATCGGCCCAGCGGCTGGGCGATAATGGAGGCATGTGTGGCATCATCGCGTACGTCGGCCGGAAGCTCGCCCAGCCGGTGCTCATCGAGGGGCTCAAGCGGCTCGAATACCGCGGCTACGACTCGGCCGGCGTCGCCGTGCTCGACGGCGCCGGCAGCCTGCACGTCCGCCGCAGCGTCGGCCGCATCAGCGCGCTGGAGGACAAGGTCGAGGAAGCCGACCCGCTGCCGCAGAGCCAGATCGGCATCGCCCACACCCGCTGGGCCACCCACGGCGGCGTGACCGAGGAAAACGCCCACCCCCACCGCTCCAACGACGGCGGCCTGGCGCTGGTCCACAACGGCATCATCGAGAACTACGCCACCCTCAAGCGCTACCTCATCGAGCGCGGCCACGCGTTTCAAAGCGAAACCGACACCGAGGTGCTGGCCGTCTTGGTCCGCGACGTCTACACCTCACTCCGCGAGGCCGGCGAGGACGGGCCGCTCTTGGAGCGGGCGGTGCGGGCGGCGTTGGGCGAGGTGGAGGGCACCTACGGCATCGTCGCGGTGTGTGCCGAAGAGCCGGACACGTTGGTCGTGGCGCGCAAGGGCAGCCCGCTGATCATCGGCGTCGGCGACGACGAGTACATCTGTGCCTCCGACGCCAGCGCGATCGTCGAGCACACGAGCCAGGTCGTCTACCTGAACGACAACGAGATGGCCGTGCTGCGGCCGGGAAGTTTGCGGACGACGACGCTGGACGATGCCGACTTCAGCCCGGTGGTGAGCGAGCTGGAGAGCACGCTGGAGGAGTACGAACTGGGCGGCTTCAGCCACTTCATGGAGAAGGAGATTTTTGAGCAGCCGCAGGCGGTGCGGAACTGTTTGCGCGGCCGAGCTGATCTGCGGGACGGCCGCATTGTGTTGGGCGGCCTCTCGAAGCTGGCACAGGAGCTGACGCGGGCGACGCGGTTCATCCTCACCGGCCAAGGCACGGCGTGGCACGCCGGGCTGGTCGGCGATTACCTGCTGGAAGACCTCGCCCGTATCCCGGCCGAGGCGACGTACGCCAGTGAGTTCCGTTACCGCAACCCGATCGTCGAGCCGGGCAGCGTCTGCGTCGCCATCAGTCAAAGCGGCGAGACGGCTGACACGTTGGCGGCGCTGCGGGAGGCGCAGGTGAAGGGCGCGACGGCGATGGGCGTGGTGAACGCGGTCGGCAGCACGATTGCCCGCGAGACCGACTGCGGCGTCTACCTCCACGCCGGCCCGGAGATCGGCGTCGCCAGCACCAAGGCGTTCACCTGTCAGTGCACGGTGCTGACCATGCTCGCCCTCTACCTCGGCCGCCGCCGGCACCTGAGCCAGGAGCGGCACAAGGAACTGCTCGACAACCTCTGCCAAATCCCCGAGCAAATGGAGCGGGTGCTGGAGCAGAGCACGCGGATCAAGGAGATCACCGCCGAGTTCGTCGACCGCGAAAACTGGCTGTTCCTCGGCCGCGGCTACCACTATCCGGTGGCCCTCGAAGGTGCGCTGAAGCTCAAGGAAATCAGCTACATCCACGCCGAAGGCATGCCCGCCGCCGAGA
>CAYLSV010000001.1:35863-42282 GCA_964386435.1 uncultured Tepidisphaerales bacterium | reverse complement strand
GATCGCCCTGATCAGCGACGGCATGCCGGTCGTCTTCATCGCCACCCGCGGCAGCCAGTACGAGAAGGTCATCAGCAACATCGAGGAGGTCCGAGCCCGCGGCGGACGCATCATCGCCGTCGCCACCGAAGGCGACACCGTCATCGGCGACCACAGTGATCACGTCATCGAGGTGCCGCACACAAGCGAGCCGCTGCAGCCGCTGCTGAGCGTCGTGCCGCTGCAACTGCTCAGCTACCACGCCGCTGTCCTGCGCGGCTGCAACGTCGACAAGCCGCGGAACCTGGCGAAGAGCGTGACGGTGGAGTGAGCCGCCGGTTGGCGTAAGATTCGGCGATGCCGACGACGCTGCTTGACCCGCCGGAGCCGCCAGCTCGATCGGCGGCAGTCGACCGCGACACCTACCGCTTCGGCGACGGCCCGGCGGTGCAGATTCGTCCCGGCACCGTGGGACGGCCGACGACCTGCTCGACGACGAGGTGCGGCGGCATTACGACGAGCTTCGATGCGAAATTGTTCACGGAGTCCTTCAACTCATGCCAGCCACCAAATTCGGCGGCGGGATGGTTGCGTTCCAGCTTGCCCACCTAATCGCCCTGTACGCCAAGCAGAAGAAGACGCCTTTCAACTTCGCCCCGGAAGCCGACCTCGTGCTTCAGAACAACTTGGTCCGGCGGGTCGATGTCGCAGGCGTCCTCGGCAGCGATCTGGCGAAATTCCGAGCGCTCCGGGTCCCCAGCGGCGTGCAGGAATGGCGGTACCAGAACATCACGATCCCGCCGACGCTCATCATCGAGTCGGTGAGCCAGGGGCACTCCGAGCGGGACCGCGTGGAGAAGCGCCGCGAGTACGCCGCCTTCGGCGTGCCGAACTACTTCATCGTCGACGTCTTCGCCCGCCGCCTCGACGTGCTGCGGCTTGAGAACGGCGGCTACCGGGATGACGCGGTGGCCACCGGGGAGGCGGTGGTCGAGCCGTCGGCGTTTCCGGGCCTCGCGATTTAGCTAACCGAAATTTGGGGCGACGAGTAACCGGGCGGCCAGCCGTTCCGCCGTTACTGGCTGACGTTCTGGCTGCTCACCGTCGGCAAGAGGGCCATCTGCCGGGCACGCTTGATGGCCTGGGTGATCAGGCGTTGGTCATGCGCCGAGACACCATTGCGGCGGCGGCTGGACATTTTGCCGTTGACGCTCAGCAGCCGGCGGAGCGACTCGCTCTTTTTGTAGTCGACGTAGGTCGTGCCGCTCTCGCTGGTTTGCGTGACCTTGGCGCGGTCGGACCGCTCGCTGCGGCCGGTGGAAGCGGCGGGAATTGCGTCAGAATCGTCGCGTGCCATCGTGGTAAGTCTCCGGGAGGTTGCTGCCGACGGACTCACCGCCGGGCCGCCACAATAGGCCGGCGACGGCGGCCAGAAAACCCGCCGGCGGAAACTTCGGCCCGGCCACGGGTTGCGGCCGGCGGATTCGGCGGAACGAACCCGACGCCGCGGCCGACATAAGACATAATGAGACGTGGGGCGATTTCGCCCCAAAATCGGTTGCCGATCATGCCGCTGCGCCCCAAATCCCGCCGACGCGTCGTCGTCCTCGCCGCCGTGCTGCTGCTGATCGTGGCCGCCGCGTGGGGCGTTTGGTACAAGGGGCGCCTGGCCCACCAGGCCGAGATGGCCCAGCGTCGGGAAATCGGCATCGACGCGTTCCGGCAGGGCGACCACGACTCGGCCGTACAACACCTCGCCGCCGTCGTCAACGATCAGCCGGCCGCGCAGGATTATGACGCCGCCCTCGCCTTCGCCATCAGCCGGATGAAGGTGCCGCTGCCCAACAACCGCCACCTCGCCGAGTCCCGGCAACGCCTCGGCGAACTCGTCGACCTCCGCCCCGACGACCTCGAGGCCCGGCAGGCGCTGCTGGAAGTCTTCACCCGCACCGGCTTTCACCAAGACGCCATCGCCGCGGCCGACGCGATTCTGAAGGACGACCCGGCCAACCCCATCGCCCTCAAGGCCCTCCGCGACAACCGCCGCCTCAACGGCAACCTGCCCGGTGCCCTGGAGGCGGCCAAGAAGCTCAACGAGGCCCAGCCGACCGACGTCGCCGCCCAAATCGTGACGCTGGAAATCATGCGGGAGGGCGGCGAAGGTGGGGCGGCCCTGTTGGCTCACGCTTCCCGGTGGTACCAGCGGTTTCCGAACGACCCGCGGTTCGAGGTGGTGCTGGCCGTGGCCCACGATTATGCCGGGGACGCCGCCGAGGCCGAACGGTTGCTCAGTCGGGCCGCCGCCAAGCCGATGCCCGATGCCCGGACGGCCCGCACCATCACGGCGTTGCTCGACAATTTGCAGCGGTACCCGGAGAGCCTCACCCTGCTCCGCCGGGCCGCCGAGTCGGGCGACGATCCGCAGCTGCTGACGCTCCTCGCCTGGCGACTTTGGCAGGCCGGGCTCTATGGCGAAGCCGTTGCGGCACTTGCTGACATCGACCCGCTCGCCTCATCGAATCCGCCGGCCCCGACCGGTCTTCGTGCCTTGGCCAAGCTCGAACTCGGCGAATCGGCCGACGCCGACCTCGCCGCCCTCGCCGCCCGGCCGGAGCCGGCCGCCCGATCGTGGAAGGAAGCGCTGCAGGCCCGGTTCGCCCAGCCGCCGTTGCCCCCGGCCAAGCAGGTCGAGGCCTACACCGCCGCCCTCCGCCGCGACCCGACGAACCCGGCCCTGCTCTTCTGGCTCGGCGACGGCTACGCCACGCTCGACGAATCGGCCCTCGCCGTCCGCGCCCTGGAAGCCGCCGCCGACCGGGCACCGGGCTGGGCCGAGCCGCACCTTCGGCTGACGCAGCTGCATTTGGACACCAACCGCCTGATTCCCGCCGCCGCCGCCGCCGAGGCCGCGTTGGTCCGCAGCCACGACGACACGAACGCGTGGATCCAGAAGGTCCGCGTCCTCCACGCCCTGTGGCAGCAGATGCCGACCGAGTCGCTCGAACGCCAACTCCGCGAGACGATCGAGGGCATCGAACAGGCCCACCCCGACGAGCCGCGCGTCCTCGCCATCCGGGCCGAGCTGCTTCGCCGCGACGGCAACCTTGACGCTGCCCGGCAGCTCATCGAAGAAGCCGCCGATCGCGATGACCTATTGCCAAGCGATCGGCTGGCCCTCGCCGACGTCAGCCGCCGGGCCGACTTCGGTTTGGGCGAGACGCTGCTTTCTTCCCAAGATTCGCCACTTCTTTTAAGCGAACGGGCCCGCCGCCTCGCCGCCGACGGCCAGGTTGCCGCGGCCACCCGGTTGCTCGAACAAGCAGTCGAGGCCAACCTCGCCAACCCCGACGCCGCCGGGTACCACCTCGCCCTCGCCAACCACCTCGAAGCCGTCGGCGACCTGGCCTCGGCCGAAACCTGGGCGGCATTGGCCGACGCGTTCCCGGACGATCTGACGGTTCAGCGGGCCGCCGTCGTCGCCGCCGGGGTCCGCCGCGACCCGGCCCTGACCCGCCGCGTCATCGATCGCCTCCGTCAACTCACCGGGCCGCAGGGCCAGCGTTGGCGGATCGAACAGGCCCGGCTGCTACTCAACACGCCGGACGAGCCGGACATCCGCCGGGCCAGTCGGCTGCTCAAGCAGGTGCTCGACGAGTCGCCGTACCTCAAGGAGCCGCGGGTGCTGCTCGCCTCGGCCTTCGAGCAAGCCGGTGAACAACAGACGGCCGTTGCCTACCTCGCCGAAGCGTTCGACGAGGACCCGATGCTAGGCGGCGACGTCGGCACCGAACTGCTCCGCCTCCACCGCGACGCCGACCGCCGGGCCGAAGCGCGTGACCTCGCCCTCCGAATGGGCCGCGAGTCGGCACTCACACCCGGCCAGCGGTTGAACGTCGCCCAAACCCTGGCCACCCACGGCGAACCGGCCGCCGCCGTCGCGGTGTTGCGGGACGCCGACGACCTCAACCGCCTCGACCTCGCCGGCCGACTGCTGCTCGCCCGACTTCTTGAACGTCGTGGCGAACTCGACGCCGCCGCCGCCATCTACGACAATCTGCTGGCCAATCCCGAGCCTCCGGCCAAAGCGTTGCTCGCCGCCGCGCTTTTTCAACTCGCCGACGATCCCGAAGCCGCCCGCCTCACCCTCGCCCGACTCGACGCCGACCACATCCGGTTCGTCGATCGACTGCTGGCCCGTGCCGAGTTCGCCGCGGTGACGGACGATGTCGACCGCGCCCGCCGCCTCTACGTCGAGGCCGCCGACGTGGCCGATGAGCCGGCCGACCAACTCCGAATCGCCCGGCAACGGGCCGCCTTCGAGCTGCGGCAGGACGAGTACGCCGCCGCGATCGCCGCCACCGAGATCGACGCCGATGATCCGACGCTCGCCGCCATCGCCACCGAGGCCAAGCTGCTGCGGCGGGCCGATGCCGGTGATGATCTGGCCAGCATTCTCGCCGCCGTCGCCGATGAAGTGGCCGGCCGCCCCGACGCCGCCGCGTGGTCGGCCGTTGCGAGTGCACTTCGGTCCGCCGACGCGGCAACACCCAGTCGCACCGTGAGAACCAAACTCGACGCGGTGGCCGACCAATATCTGTACGTGCTGCCGCTGCAGGCTTGGGTCGCCGGACTCCACCAAGCCGCCGGCGACACGGCCGCCGCCGCCGACCGGGCCCAAAGCGCCCTTGACGCCCGACCCGCCGACGGCCGGGCCGCCAAACTCGCCGCCACCGCCGCCCTCGCCGACAGCCGTTACGCCGCGGCCAGACGGGCGGCCCGGATCTGGCGTGATCGACTCGGCGACGATCCCGCCGCTGCCGACAGCGTGATCGCCAAATCCCAGCTGCGCAGCGACGACATCAACGGCGCACTGGCAACCATCGCCCCGCACTGGACGCGGCTGTCGCTGAACCCCGAGCGGCAACCCCAAGCCGCCGCCGTCGCCGCGGAAGTCATGGCCGCCGCCGGCCGGGTCGACGAGGCCCGGAAACTGCTGGACCCGCTGGTCGCCGACGACGCCGGTTGGCGGCAGATCGCCCTCGACATCGCCGCCCGCTCGGCTCCGACGAACGAGGCCGCTGACTGGCTCGACATCCTGGAGCCGCCCACCGATGCCGCCGCCGCCGTGGCTTGGTGGCAACTGGCAACGCGTGCCCCAACCGCCGATCACCTCGCCGCCGCCCGGCAACGCCTCGCCGCGCTGGACGACCGCGACGCCACGACCAGCGGCATGCTCGCCGACCTGCACAGCCGCGTCGGCGAGTTCGCCGAGGCCGAGGCGATGTACCGCGAAACCCTCCGTTTGGCCCCGAGCGATCACCGGGCGAAGAACAACCTCGCGTTCCTGTTGCTGGAACATTCCCCCGAAGATTCGGCCAAACTCGGCGAGGCCGACACACTAATGAAGCGCGTGCTCCGCGGCCACCCCCGCAACCCGGACTACCTCGACACCGCCGCCCGCCTCGCCGCGGCGATGGGTCGACCGACCGACGCCGCCGAGCATTTCGAACAGGCCCTTGCCGCCGACGCCGGGCTCGGCCTCGCCCGGCTGCGGCAGGACACCGGCGACATCGCCGCCGCCCAACGGCTGCTCCGCCGGGCCGAAGCCCTGCCGGGAGCGAGCAACCCCCCGCCGCACCTGCAGCGGGATCTGGTGGCGCTGCGCGATCAGTAACGTGAGTTGCCCCCTGCACCTCGGCTCTTTTCCGACGTCGCTAGAAACCTCCACCGCCTCGTAGAGGCGGTGGGGGCCTCAGCGACGCCCGCGGATCAGATCGCACAGGTCCAGGTGCAAAATGTTCGATGACGGCCGTAAATGCAAAGTAGCCGCGGCACCTCCCGACGCGCAAGAGTTGCTTTTCTCGGACGTCGCCTGTTGGGCCGGGCCCGATAATGCCGATTCGCTTGGCATGTCCACCATCGCCTCCGGCCTCGGGGCCACCCCAGATGCGGCCGCCGTCGGCCAAGTGAAGTCCGACAAAATGCGGCTCAAAAGCGAAGACTTCATCAACATGATGGTCACGCAGCTGCAGAATCAGGACCCGCTCGAGCCGGCCAAGAATGACCAGCTTCTCGCCCAGATGAGCCAGATCGGCCAGCTCGAATCGAGCACCGCCCTGCAGGAGCAGCTCTCGAAGATGGTGGTGCAGAACAACATCGGCGCCGCCGGCAACCTGATCGGCAAGAGCGTGACCGGCAGCTTCCCCGACGGCACCACCACCGACGGCACCGTGACCGCCGTCCGCGTCGAGGACGGCAACGTCGTCCTCGAACTCGATAATGGCGCGGCCATCCAGATGGACGACGTCATCTCCATCCGCGAGACCCTGCCCTACGTCACCCCCGCCGACCTGGCCGCCGGCGACGCGGCTTCCTGACCTGGCGCGTCATCATCGCCCTTGACGTCAGGTAGCTGCGACCACACCTGGTCGCAGTCCGGG
>CAYLSV010000001.1:0-35827 GCA_964386435.1 uncultured Tepidisphaerales bacterium | reverse complement strand
CCTGACCCGCTCGATCAATCGGTTCGGATTCATCTTCACGATCTCCCGAGGAACCTCATGGGACTCACCAGCACCTTGTTCACCGGCCTGTCCGGCCTTGAGACGAACCAGACCCGGCTCAACGTCACCGGCAACAACATCGCCAACGTCAACACGGTCGGCTTCAAGTCGAGCCGGGCGCTGTTCAAGCCGCAGTTCTACGTCACCGACTCCGCCGGTAGCCCGGCCGAGGGCAACTTCGGCGGCACCAACCCGAGCCAGCGGGGCCTTGGCGCGCTCGTCGGCAGCATCGAGAAAGACTGGTCCACCGGCAGCCTCGAGCCGACCGGCAAGGCGACCGACCTCGCCATCGACGGCAACGGCTTCTTCGTCGTCGAACGTGGCGGCCAGGAGTTCTACACCCGTGACGGCTCGTTCAACCTCAACCGCAACAACGAACTCGTCTCCGGCAGCGGCGGGTTCGTGCAAGGCTGGATGGCCGACGACGCCGGCGAAGTTACCCGCGGCGAGACCGAGAACATCCGCATCCCGCTGGGCGCGGCCAGCAAGGCCAAAAGCACCGAGAACGTCGTCGTCAAGGGCGACCTCGACACCGCCGGCGAAACGGCCAACGGGGCGAGTGTTTTGGCGACGGCCGAATTCACCACGGCCGCGGCAACCCCGCCCGTGGCCGGCTCGTTGTTGACCGATTTGCGGACGGTGCCCGGCGGCGCGCCCATGTACGCGGTGGGTGATGTCATCACGATGAACGTCACTAAGGGCGGCCGGGATCTGGGGCCCCAGACGTTCGAGGTCGACGCCACCAGCACGCTGGGGCAGCTCACGAACATGATCAACGAGTCGGCCGGCATCGCGACGGGCCTCAACACCATCGGCGGCGTGGCGGCGGGTGCCCGCATCGAACCGACCGGCGGGGCCAACGCCCGCGTGGAAGTCTTGGGCAACCTCGGCAAAGGCAACAGCCTGAACCTCTCGGGCGACCGCTTCACCGTCACCGGCGTCGGCATGAGCTTCAACGACGACTCGGTGGTCATCGCCGGCGAGACCTTCGCGTCCGACCCCAGCGGCGAGAGCATTCGCACGACCATCCCCGTCTACGACTCGCTCGGCAAGCCGCTGCTGCTGGACGTGACGATGGTCTACGAGTCGGCCAACGCCAACGGCACGACGTGGCGCTACTTCGCCGAAAGCGGCGACGACACCGACGCCGTCTTCGACCCGGCCGACCCCGACGACGGCCGGCTGTTGCAGACGGGCACCATCGAGTTCGACACCAACGGCGTGCCGGTGGGCAACTTCGAGACCAACGTCTCCCTCGACCGCACCGACACCGGCAGCGGCGACCCCCTGAGCTTCGACCTCGACTTCTCCGAAATCCGCGCCCTCGGCAAAGAGAGCCGCCTCACCGGTGCCGGCGACGGCCGGGCGGCGGGCACTCTGACCAACTTCGGCATCGGCGACAACGGCATTATCACCGGCACGTTCAGCAACGGCCTCACGCAGACGCTGGGCGAGATCGCCGTCGGCGTGTTCGACAACCCGCAGGGCCTGATCGACGAGGGCGGCAACCTGTTCCGCACCGGCGCCAACTCCGGCGATCCCCAGATCGGCGGCCCCCAAGAAGGGCTGGCCGGCGGCATCCGCAGCGGCACGCTGGAGCTGTCCAACGTCGACCTCTCCGGCGAGTTCATCAACATGATCATCAGCTCCACCGGCTTCAGCGCCGCCAGCCGCGTGATCAGCACCAGCGACCGGCTGCTGACGGAACTGATCCAAAGTGCCAGATAATTCACCTGTTCTACCCGAAGCAAGGAGGCTCACGTGATTCAGCTCACCCGACTCAATGGCTCGCCGTTCGTCATCAACGCCGAGAAGATCCGGTTCATGGAGACCACGCCCGACACCGTCATCTGCTGCGACGGCGGCGAGCGGGTGATGGTCAAGGAGAAAATGGCCGAGGTCGTCCGGCGGAGCATCGACTACGCCCGCATGACCCGTCGACCGTTGACCGATTAGGTCGCCGCGGTTCACGACCCGCCGTCCAAGCGCCGATGCAAGGCACGGAGACTTCATGGCCGACGACCCCAAGACCAAACCCGAAGACGGCGCAGACGGCGAGAAGAAAAAGGGCGGCTTCCTCACCAGCCTGCCGACGATCATCGGCGGCGTCATGGTCATTGAGGCGGCGGCGCTGTTCGGCGTCATGAAGTTCATGGGCGGCGGCCCCGACGCCTCCGCCGCCGCGCTCCAAGCCGAGCTTCACGGCGCCGAGGGCCACGCCGAGGGTGACGGCCACGGCGGCGATGCCGCCGCCAGCGGCGAGGACCGCGTGATCGTTCCCATCGCCGACGTTCGCGCCCACAACACCCGCAGCGGCCGGCAGTATTTGTTCGACGTCACCTTTTTCGCCTTCACCGACGCCGCCCAAAGCGAGGAAGTGAAGGCCAAGATCGAGGCGTATCAGCCGCTGATCCAGGACCGCGCCCGCATGCTCATCGGCGAGGCCGACCCCGACAAGCTCAGCGGCGACGACCCCGGCCTCAGCTCGCTGCGCCGCAAAATGCTTCACGAACTCGAGCAAATCCTCGGCGAAGGCGCCGTTAGCGAGGTCATCGTGCCCAGCTGCGTGCCGTTCCGCATCGACTTCTGAATCTCGCTCAAGCCCCGACAAGGTGCCGTCCGATAACGCTTGACAGGCGGCGGCGGATCGGCAGACTGTCGGTCCGCGTGCGACTCACCCCGGTATGGATGCCGGCGGCCGCGCTTCACTTTCACCCGAGCCAGGACGGCCAGGGATGAGCGACACCGACACCGAACTTTCCACCGACGCCCCCGCCGGCCCCGACGTCGAATCGGCCGCCGACGAGCTGTCCGCCGCCCTCGACAGCGTCGCCGACGCAATCGGTGCCGACGACGGCGGCGTCGACCCGGCCGCCGTCGACGCGCTGCTCGATCAGGCCACCTTCGACGACGTCGGCAACCCCGCCGAGCCGCCCGCCCCCGGCACCGAGCGGCCAACGCTGCCCGACTTCAACAAGGTGCTCGACCAGGTCCAGGCATCGAGCATCGACATGCTCCGCGACGTCGACCTCGACGTCACCATCGAGCTCGGACGCAGCCGGATGATGGTCGAGGACGTGCTCAGGCTCGGTGAGGGCTGCGTCGTCGAGCTCGACAAACTCGCCGGCGATCCGGTCGACGTCTACGTCAACGACCGACTCGTCGCCCGCGGCGAGGTGCTGGTGTTGAACGACAACTTCTGCGTCCGCGTCAACGAGATCGTCAACGTGCCGACGCCCGAGGCGGCCTGAGTCTCATCAACCCTCGCGAGGCAAGGACGCCATGAAGCGGCTGATTCTCTTGATGTTGTTGACGTGCGCGCTCGGGGCTGCCCCGAGCCGATATGCCGGGGTGCCGTTCCCCAGCGGCGGCGTGGACGGCGTGGCGGGGCAGGTGTCCGACGCCGGAGCCGCCGAGGGGCCGGGCTTGGTTCGCACCGCCTTTTCCCTCGCCGCCGTGCTCGGCCTCGTCGTCGGCCTCGCTTGGTGCTACCGAAAGGCGACAGGCACTAAAACGACCTTCAAGTCCGGCGTTGCCACCGTCGTCGGCCGTGCCGCCGTCTCGCCGAAGCACGGCGTCGTGCTGGTGAAAGTCGGCCGCCGCGTCCTGGTCTGCGGCGAGGCGGCCGGGCAGCCGCTGACCAAGCTCGACGTCATCACCGACGCCGACGAAATTGCCGAGCTAGTCGGCACGTCCGCCACCGCAGACCGCCCTTTCGTGAGCGAGCTCGCCGACGCCGGCGAGACCTATCCCGAACCCGCCGACGCCGACGTGCCGCCCACCGAGCCCCAGCCGCAGGACGCGGCCAGCGAGCTCCGCACCCTGATTAGCCGCATCGGCCAAACCACCGGCGTCGCCAAAACCTGACCTCCCACTCCCGAAAGAGGCACGCGATGAGAACGGATGCTCACGCCGCCAAACTTCTGACCCTCCTCGCGTTCCTCGCCGTCGCGCTCCTGCCGAGCATCGCCGCCGCCCAGTCCGGCGGCTTCGACGACATCTATGGCAACGCGCAGCAGCCCACGTCGATGACGCTGCCCGACGTCACCGACCGCGAAAACCTCCCGGCCACGCTGCAGGTCATCGTTTTGATGACCGTCCTCTCGCTCGCCCCGGCCCTGCTGGTCATGGCGACGAGCTTCACCCGCATCATCATCGTCCTGGGCCTGCTCCGCCAAGCGATTGGCACCAACTCGCTGCCGCCCAACCAGGTGATCATCGGGTTATCGCTTTTCATGACCTGCGTCATCATGGCCCCGACGTGGCAGCGGGTTCACGACGACGCCCTGCAACCCTACCTCAATGGCGAGCTTCCCCAACAAGAAGCCGCCGATCGGGCGCTCGTGCCGATCCGCGACTTCATGATCCTGCAGATCGAGTACCAAGGAAACGAGGAGGATGTACTCCTGTTTCACGGCTACGCCAGTGAGGAGGACCCCGAGACGTGGGACGACGTTGCCACCACCAGCCTGATCCCGGCGTTCATGCTCAGCGAGCTGAAGACGGCCTTCCTGATGGGCTTCAAAATCTACCTGCCGTTTCTCGTGGTGGACATGGTGGTCAGTGCGGTGCTCATCAGCATGGGCATGATGATGCTGCCGCCGGTGCTGGTGAGCCTGCCGTTCAAGCTGCTGCTGTTCGTCCTCGTCGACGGCTGGCGGCTCGTGACGGCGTCGCTCATCGAGAGCTTCGTGAT
The DNA here is from genome assembly GCA_964386435.1 of uncultured Tepidisphaerales bacterium. Taxonomy (GTDB): domain Bacteria; phylum Planctomycetota; class Phycisphaerae; order Tepidisphaerales; family Tepidisphaeraceae; genus CAYLSV01. Next base: position 31,071 of record CAYLSV010000001.1, on the reverse strand, counting down.
GATCTGAACCATTGAGGGCAACCATGGAACTCGACGCCGCCTCCGACCTGCTCCGGCAGACCCTTGTGCTCATTCTGCTGGTGAGCGCGCCCATCCTCATCGTCGGCCTAATCGTCGGCATCGCCGTGTCGCTCGTGCAGGCGGTCACGCAGATTCAGGAGCAAACCCTTGCGTTTATCCCGAAGATCGCCGCGATGATCGCCGTGGCGGCGCTCACGCTGTCGTGGATGGGGATGCACATCCTCGACTTCTCGCGGGCGATGTTCTCGTTCGGCATGCCGTAGGAGATCATGATGCCGCTCATCGAACTTCCCGCCGTCGCCCCCGGCCTCGCCGCGGCCATCTGCCGGTTCGCCGGGGTCATGCTGTTCGCGCCCGTGCTCGGCAGCGGGGCGGTGCCCAAGCGGGTGAAGGTGATGTTCGGCATCGCCATGACCATCGGCCTGTTCGCCGGCGGCCGGGTGCCGCCGCACGTGCCGAGCGACGTCTACTCGCTAACCATGGGGCTCGCCGGCGAGATTCTGTTCGGCTTCGCCCTGGGCATGTGCGCGGCGATGGTGTTCGTCGGCGCCCAGTGGGCCGGCAATGCCATCGGCCAGCAGATGGGCCTGGGCCTCGCCAGCGTTTTCAACCCCTCGGCCGAGATGGGCGGCGGGGCCATCGAACAAATTTACTTTCTGCTCACTTTGTTCATTTTCCTCGGCATCGACGGCCACCGGCTGCTCGTGATGGGCGTGTACGAATCGTTCGACGTCCTGCCGCCGCTGACGGTTGGCGTGGATGCCGATGTACTCAACATCATCGTCGGCTTGCTCGCCGCGGCAACGAACCTGACCGTCCGGCTCGGCGCGCCGATGTTCGTCGCGATGCTCGCGGTCGATCTCTCGCTCGGCTTCATCGCCAAGGGCATGCCGGCGCTGAACCTGCTCTCCGCCGGCCTGTCGCTGCGGGCGCTGATCGGGATGGCCGTCATCATCATCGTCATGCTCAGTTCCGCCCGCGCCCTCAGCGACGCGTTGCACGAGGCCATCACGATCACGTTCAACCTGTACACCACCGCCCGCGAGTGAGGAGCCGCCGAGATGGCCGATCAGCAGGATCAAGGAGACAAAACTGAGGAACCGACTCAGCACCGCCTGAACAAGGCCCGCCAGGACGGTGACGTCGCCAAAAGCGTTGATCTGTCCGGGGCCACGCTGCTGTTCGGCATGATGCTGCTGCTGTTCGCGCTGGGTATGCCGCTGTACGAGGGGCTGATCGAGTCGACGAAGCAGTTGTTTGGCGTCATGCTCGCGGCCCCAACCGTCGACGGCGATGCCGGGGCGGCCACCCTCGTCATCGTCCGCCACGCCGGCCCGGCGATCCTGGGGTTGGCCGCGGGCGCGCTCGTGCTGAGCGTCATCGCTCACGTTGCCCAGACCGGGCTGATGTTCACGGCGAAAAAGCTCGAGCCGAAGATCGACAAGCTCAACCCAGTCGAAGGCTTCAAGAACCTGTTCCTCAAAGCCGACACCTACGTCAAGTTTCTCATGGGCGTGGCGAAGATCACGGCCGTCGCGGCGGTGGCGATCGTCAGCTTCCAGATGGCCGAGACCGACATCATCGGCCTCAACGCGCTGGACCACCGGCAGACGATGGGCGAGGGCGGCTGGATCATTTTCCTCATCGGCATCAAGGTGGCGGCGGCCCTGTTCATCCTCGGCATCGTCGACTTTGCCTACCAGAAACAAAAGAAACACAAGGAACTTCGGATGAGCCACGATGACATCAAGAAGGAGACGCGGGAGCAGGAGGGCGACCCGCACATGAACGCCCGCCGCAAACAGATCGCCGCCCAGCGGGCGATGCAGCGGGCGCAGCAGACCGTGCCGGGGGCCGACTTCGTGGTGACGAATCCGACGCACTTCGCGGTGGCTTTGAAATACGACGCGGCGCTGGCCAATGCGCCGGTGGTGGTGGCCAAGGGGGCCGACCACGTCGCGTTCCGCATCCGGGAGTTGGCGGCCGAGCACGCGGTCCCGGTCATCGAAAAGCCGCCGCTGGCGCGGGCGTTGTGGAGAAGTGCAGAAGTTGGGGATGAAATTCCCGAGGAACACTTCGCCGCCGTGGCCGAGATCTTGGCCTACGTCTACCAAATGGACGGCCTGGCTGCGACAGGCCGGGGCGACAAAAAGACCGCCTGAGGAAGGCGGCCTTTCCGCTTGCAGGCTGCTGTTATTCCTCTACTCTCCCACCTGTCGCCGGATGGATTCGGCGGACCACCCCGACAGGTTGTCGGCCGACACGGATGTCACCTTTGACCGCTGCCGCCCCGCCCAATTTGTTGATGGCCCACGCCGATCGCGTGAAGGGCGCGGCGTTTCCGGCGGCGCTGGTCGGGCTGCTGTTCGTCTTCCTCGTCCCGCTGCCAACGGCGATCCTCGATCTGCTGCTGGTCATAAATCTGACCCTCAGCGTCATTTTGCTCGTCAGCGTCGTGTACGTGAAGAGCCCGCTGGAGTTGGCGTCGTTCCCGAGCGTGCTGCTCGCGGTGACGCTGTTCCGCCTCGTGCTCAACGTCGCCACCACCCGGCTGATCCTGACGGCGGGCGACGGCGTGTCCAACCCGGACGAAGCTCTGCACTCGGCCGGCGACGTGATTCAGACCTTCAGCAGCTTTGTCACCGGCGACAAGATCGTCGTCGGGCTCATCATCTTCGTCATCATCTTTGTCATCCAGTTCGTGGTCATCACGAAGGGCAGCACGCGGATCAGCGAGGTGGCCGCGCGGTTCACGCTCGACGCGATGCCCGGCAAGCAGATGGCCATCGACGCCGACCTGAACGCCGGGGCGATCGACGAGACCGAGGCCCGCAAGCGGCGGGAGAATATCGGACAAGAAGCTGACTTTTACGCGTCGATGGACGGTGCCAGCAAGTTCGTCCGCGGCGACGCCATCGCCGGCATCGTCATCACGCTGGTCAACATCGTCGGCGGCATCTTCGTCGGCATGACCGAGACCGATTGGGCGATCGGCGACATCGCCGGTTTGTTCACGCGGCTCACGATCGGCGACGGCCTGGTGTCGCAGGTGCCGGCGTTCGTCGTGTCGCTCGCGGCCGGCCTGCTCGTCACGCGGAGCAGCAGCCGCGAGGAGCTGGGCAACGAGATTATCACGCAGGTGTTCGACCGGCCCAAGGCGCTCGTCGTCGCGGCCGGGTTCCTGGTGGTCATGAGCGTCACCGGGTTGCCGGCGGTGCCGATGCTGGTGCTCGGGGCGGGCTGCGGCGGGGTGGCTTACCTGCTGACGCGGCGGGACAACAAGAAGGCCGAGGCGGCGACGCGGCAGGAGTCGGCCCAGGCCGCCGCCGCGGTCGAGCCGCCGGCCATCGAGGATCAGCTTTCGCTCGACGCCCTCGAACTCGAAGTCGGCGGCGGCCTGATCGCCATGTGCGACCCGAAGCGGCAGGGCGAACTGCTGCCGCGGATCACCAGCGTCCGCCAGCAACTGGCGATCGAGCTGGGCATTGTGGTGCCGTCGGTCCGCATCCGCGACAACGTGCAGCTCGAGCCGACCGAGTACGTCGTCAAGCTCCGCGGCGCAACAATCGCCCGCGGCGAGACGTTCCCCGAGCAGTACATGGCAATGGACAGCGGCACCGCCGCCGGCCCGATCACCGCCGCGGAGCCGACGACGGAGCCGGCGTTCGGCCTGCCCGCCTACTGGATCACCGAGCCGCAACGGGAGGAGGCGGAGGTGCTCAATTACACTGTCGTCGACGCCGTCGACGTGCTGAGCACGCACCTCGCCGAAGTCCTCAAGCGGTTCAGCCACGAGCTGCTCACGCGGCAGAATGTGCGGGATTTGCTGGACAAACTCAAGGAAACGTCGCCGGCTCTCGTGGAGGAGGTCGTGCCGGAGCTGGCCAAGCCGGGCGACATTCAGAAAGTCATGCAGAATCTGCTGCGGGAGCGCGTGCCGGTGCGGGACTTGGAGACGATCGTCGAGACCATCGGCGACTACGCCGGCCGGACCACGGACGCGAGCCTGCTCACCGAGGTCTGCCGCCACGCGCTGGCCCGCACGATCTGCAAGCAGTACGTCGACGAGCAGGACAAGCTGTGGTGCGTCACGCTCGATCCGGCCGTCGAGCAGCTCATCCGCGGCCACACCGAAGAGGTCGAGCAGCAAGCTCCACGCCTCACGATGCCGGCCCAGACGCAGCAGACGCTGGTCACGCGAATCGCCGAAAAGGTTGAGGAACTGGCCGCTTCCGGCCGGCCGGGCGTGCTGCTGGTGGACCCTGCGGTGCGGCAGGCGGTCCGCGAAGTCGTCGCCCACGCGCTGCCACATGTGGCCGTACTGGGGTACGGCGAGGTCGTGCAGGACGTGGACGTGGAAGCCGTCGGGCTGGTGTCGATGAACGCTTGATTTCGAAGAACAAGGAAGAAGAAGCGTAAGGCTGGTCACAGAACACGCGCTTCGTCACGGACGACGAAGCGCAGCAACCGGGAGAGTCAGATGGATTTGAAAGTTTTCAAAGCACCGACCATGGCCGAGGCGCTCAACGCCGCCAAAACCGAGTACGGCCCCGCGGCGGTCATCCTGCACACGCGGAGCGTGGAGACAAAGCGCTACCTCGGCCTGGTGCGCAACACGCACATCGAATTGACGGTCGGCCGCAACCTGCCGAAAGCTCGGAAGAAGCCGCAGAAACACATTCCGCCACCTGCCGCGCCGGTTCGGCCCGAGGCGCCGACGAAGATGCCGTCGCCGCTGCACGCCGAGATCCCGCCGACGGCTCGGCCGGGCGACGTGCTGCTGGGCACACCCGCCGCTCAGGCCGCCCAGTACCGGCAGCTCAACCAGGAGATGGCCGACTTGAAGTCGGTCGTGAAGGACCTCGTCCGCGTGCAGCACCAGCAGGTTCGGCCCGATTTGCCGGACAATCTGCAAGACGCGTACATGCAGCTCATCAGCAACGCCGTGGCCGAGGAGCTGGCACAGCAGATCATCCGCCGGCTGATCGAGACGACCCGCCCGATGATGCTCGCCGACGAGCGGCAGGTGCGGCACCTTGTGGCGAAGGAGCTGGCGAAGCTGTTGCCCACCGCCGGCCCGATCCGGCGGGCGGCGCAGAACCGGCCGCACGTGCTGGCCCTCATCGGCCCGACCGGCGTCGGCAAGACGACGACCGTCGCCAAACTCGCAGCCAACCTGAAGCTCCGCGAAGGCCACCGCGTCGGGCTCATCACGATCGACACCTACCGCCTCGCCGCCGTCGACCAACTGCGCAAGTACGCCGACATTATCGGGGCCGATCTGGAAGTCGTGGCGAACCCGGAGCAGATCAAGCCCGCGCTGGAGAAGCTGGCCGGCTGCGACTTTGTCCTCGTCGACACCGCCGGCCGCAGCCCGAAGGCGACGGAGGATTTGGCAAAACTCCGGGAGTTTCTCGCCGCGGCGGCACCGGATGAGGTTCACCTGGTGCTGTCCAGCACGGCCTCGCCGCGGCAGCTCGAGCTGGTCACGGAAAAGTTCAACCAGGTCCGCCTGGACAAGGTGATCTTCACCAAGCTCGACGAAGCCGCGCAGGTCGGCGTCGTGCTGAACGTGGCGGCAAAGCTCGGCAAGCAGCTCAGCTACATCACAACCGGGCAGGACGTGCCCAACGACATCGAGGTGAGTGACGCCAAGCGGATCGCGCAACTGATCCTCGGCGACGACTTACCGGCGGCTGAACGCTTTATTGCTGAGTCGGCCACAGAGGCCGAAGCGGTGGCCGATGAACTTGTCGCGGATGCCAAGCAGAACGATCGCGGGGTGGCGGCATGAGCATGACCACGAAAGAAGCTGCCGCCGACAGCCTGGGCGTGTTTGATCAGGCGGCTCAACTCCGCCGCCTCGCCGAGCGGAGCCGAAGGCCGGTGCGGCGTGAGATCAAGCAGCCGACGGTGGCCGCCGAGGCGCCGCGTCGGCGGGCGAAGGTCATCGCCGTCACCAGCGGCAAGGGCGGCGTTGGCAAGACGAACATTGGCGTGAACCTTGCCATCCGCTTCGCCCAGGCGGGGCGGCGGACGCTGCTGCTCGACGCCGACCTCGGCACGGCCAACGCCGACGTGGTGTGCGGCCTCGACGTGCCGCGGCATTTAGGCCACTTCATCGCGCGAACCGCGACGTTGCCGCAGGTGACGCTCGACGCGCCCGGCGGGTTCAAGCTCATCGGCGGCGCCAACGGCCTCGCCCGCGTCGCCGACCTGGGCGAAGTGGAGCGGCAACGAATCGTCACCTCCCTCGCCGCGCTCGAGAATGAGTGCGACGTGCTCATCATCGACACGGGGGCGGGCATCAGCCCGAACGTCCTGAGTTTTACGCGGGCGGCCGACCAGGTGCTGGTCGTGACGACGCCCGAGCCGACAGCGATCACGGACGCGTACGCGGTGACGAAGGTCATCACACGCAGCCGCCCGGCGGGGCTTCGGCAGGAGATGAGTTTGCTGGTGAACAACTGCCGCAACGTCGCCGAGGCGCGGGCGGTGTTCGGCCGGATCAGCGGGGTGGCCAAGCAGTTCCTCGACGTCGACCTCGCCGATGCCGGGCACGTGTTTCACGACGAGGCGGTGCCGCTGTCGGTTCGCCGGCGGGTGCCGCTTTGCCTGGGCGAGCCGCGGAGTCCGGCGTCGCTTTGCATCGCCAAGCTCGCGCAGCGGCTGGACCGAACCACGCAAGTTCCGCCGGAAAATCGCGGTTTCTTCGGCCGCTTGACCGGCGTCTGGCGGAAGTCGGCCTGAGACGTGAACCCACGGAGTCGCCATGCCACAGCCCACGCCCCATGTTGAGATTGACGCCGCTTTGCCGGTGCGGGTCGCTGCGACGTGCGGGACGATCGCGTTCGTCGCGTGCCTGATCACCGGCGGGTTCGGGGCCGACAACCCGGTGAGCGTGGTGCTCACGCAGGCGCTCGCGGCGATGGGCGTGACGTTCGTCGTCGGCTACATCGTGGGGATGGCGGCGAAGAAAATGGTCGCCGAAAGTCTGTCGAATGAGAAAAATCAATTGCGGCGTGAGCTCGAGAAGGTGAGTGACTCCATGAAAGAGCCGCCGCCGCAGACCTGAAAAGAATTGAGTTATCGGACGCCCGCGTGAGCACTCGATGTGTGGGCAAGATCCGAACGGAATCGGGCAAGGATGCCTGAAGAATCGAGTGTTTTTTGGAGTGGCGTGTAGCCGATGCTGCCACTGCCGCTTCTTCTCCCGGGGACTGTCGTTTGTGAGACGGCCCCTGACAGTTTGTTCCGCACGGAAGGTTCTCGCATGTCCAGCAACGCCACTCCTGCCGCCGCCTCTTCTTCGGATGACCAACCCGGTGCTCAAGCATCGGCCAGCGCCGCCGCCAAGCTTCAAGCCGCCGCGGCTTATGGCTCGCCGAGCGTGAGCAAGACGACCGCCAAGCGGTACACCGTCGCCGCGCCCGCCGCGCCCAAGACGACGATGAAGGCGACCGCCGCCCGCGCCCCGATCAGCCCCCGCACCCACGGCAAGCGGCAGAAGGGCCGCCCGGTCCCGCCGGAGGTGTTGGCGATGTGGGCGAAGTACGCCGAGCTAAAGGCTGCCTTGGGCGTGGCCAAGGACAACGTCGAGAAGGACGACGCCGGGGCCGAGGAACAGAAGGAGCTCAAGCGGGCCAAGCACCGCGTGGAGGCGTTGCGGAACCGCCTGATGGAGAACTACCTGCACCTGGTCCGCTACAACGCCGAGCGGATCCACCAGAAGCTGCCCGATGAGGTCGACCTCGATGACCTGATGTCGGCCGGCGTGTTCGGACTCATGGACGCGATCGAGGGGTTCCGGCTCGACAAGGGCGTGAAGTTTGAGACGTTCAGCGCCCCGCGCATCCGCGGCGCGATCCTCGACGAGCTGCGCAGCATGGACTGGGTGCCGCGGCTGGTCCGCAGCCGGGCCCACAAGCTGAGCAACGCCAACTACGAGCTGGAGGCCACGCTCGGCCGTGCCCCGACGGCGGAGGAGTCGGCGCAGAAGATGGGTGTTGATTCTGAAGAGTTCAACAAGATTCACCGCGACGCGCAAGCGGTCGGTGTTGTGTCGCTGAGCCGCAAGTGGTTCGAGACCGACGGCAGCAAAGACGTGCGGGAGATCGACGTCCTCGAAGACAAGAAGGGCAAGGACCCGGTCCGCGACCTGGCGAAGAAGGATCTGAAGGAACTCATGTGCCGCGGCCTGACGCGGGCCGAGCGGTTGATTGTCATTCTCTACTACTTCGAGGAGATGACGATGAAGGAGATCGGGGCGACGCTGGACCTGTCCGAAAGCCGCGTGAGCCAGATGCACAGCGGGATCATCACGCGGCTGAAGAACGCGATGGATGACCGGCAGGGGGAGATGGCTACGGTGAATGAGTGAGCGGATCAGGTTTTTGAGTGTTAGGCATAAGGTGTTAGGTCCGGAAGCGGGCCTAACACCTAACACCTGACACCTAATCTGCCGCGTCGATCAGCTCCACGACCCGTTCCTGCAAATCTTTCGCCGTGTAGTTTTTGCCGCCGGGGACGTTGTTGCACATGACGCTGAAGGCGAACCAGCGGTCGCCGGTGCGGACGATGCCGCTGAGGGTGGAGACGCCGCCGATATAGCCGCTTTTGCCCCAGACTCGGCCGCGCAGCGGCTTGCGGCGGGGGGAGGCGAAGCGGCTGCGCAGGGTGCCGTCGACGCCGGGGATGCTGAGGGTGGCGAGCCAATATTCGCCGTTGGCGGCGAACCGTTCGGCGAGGGCGGCGGTGAGCGTGCGCGGCGAGATGCGGTTGCCGCGCGACAAGCCCGAGCCGTCGCGGATCACGCGGCGGTCGGTCGCGCCAATGCGGTCGAGGTAGCGGCCGATGGCGTCGCCGCCGTTGGTCCAGCCGCCGGGCACGCCGGTGGCGGCATGACCGAGCCGCTTGAGCAACGCCTCGGCGTACAGGTTCTCGCTGTCCTTGTTCGTCCGGGCCAGCACCAGGCTCAGCGGCGTCTCGTGGACGGCGACCACCTGCCAGTTGCCCTTGCCGTCGAGCAGTTGGCGGCGGACAGTGGCGTCGAGCTGCGGGTCGCCGTCGACCCTAACGCCGCCGGCTTCGAGACGTTCTTTGGCCACGGTGGCGAAGTAGGCGGTGGGGCGGGTGACGGTGACGCGGAGCGGCCCCTGCTCGCGACGGGCGTTGGTCTGGCCGCCGAGAACAATCTTGTTGCCGCCGAGCTCGCGGGCGAGTTGGACCGCGTTGCTGCGGCCGCCGACGCTGGTGTTGGCGACGCGGACGAACCGCGTCGGCGGGTCGAGTCGGTAGCCAACGGTCCGCCCCCGGCCGCGGGGTTGGATGTAGACGTCAAGGGCGTTGGCGTTGAAGTTCAGGCCGCCCACTTCGGCGGCGTACGGGCGGTGCAGGTCGCCGCGCTCCCAATCGGGGTGAAGCTGCTGGGCGTCGAGCACCGAATCGTCCAGCACCAACGCGTCGATCCGGTCAATGCCGCGGCGACGCAGCTCGGTGGCCCAACCGTCGAGGACGTGGGTGAGGGCGAGGTTGTGCCGGCGGAGCAGCTCGCTGTCGCCGAAGGTCGGGTCGGCGTCGCCGACGATGGCGACTTCCAAGCGGCCGCCGACGCGCCGGGCGGCCAGCACGGTGCGGAAGACGAACTCGCTACCCAGCCCTTCCAGCGCCGCGGCGGTGGTGAGCACCTTCATGTTGCTCGCCGGGATCATCGGCTCGGCGGCGTCAATGGCCACCAGCTCCCGCGTCCGGCCGCCGGGCAGCAGCTCGACGACGTGGATGCCCACGTCCATCTGCCCGTCCACCGCCGCCGCCGCCCGCCGCACATCGGCGGCCAAATCGGCCCGCACCGGCCCGGCCAGCACGAGCATCAGCCCCAGCACCCACCACATCAGCCCTCGCCGCGTCATTGCCCGCATGGTAGAGCCGACACGCGAGCGGCCGATGGGTTGCGGCAGTTCACGTCACGCGACACGTCACGCGAAGCGGAACATGCCCGTGGTCTCGCGGCCGATCAGGTTGCTCAGGCGGGCCTCCAGCGGCGGGTGGGTGCTGAACATGCCTGAGAGCTGCCGGCGGAAGTTGAGCGGCTCGGCGATCATCAGGGCGTTGAACGCCGGGTTCGTGTCCATGGGCACGCGGCGGCCGAGGTTGTGGATTTTCTCCAGCGCCGTCGCCAGCGGCATCGGGTCACCGAGGATGTTGGCACCCTCGGTGTCGGCGGCGAACTCGCGTTGACGGCTGATCATCGCCTGCAACAGCCCGGCGGCGAGCGGGCCGAGGATGAGCGTGGCGATGGCGGCGATCGGGTTGACGTTCTCCCGGCTGCCGCCGAACATGAAGATGTAGCCCAGCGCGCTGATCGCCCCGCCGACGGTGGCGGCGACGGTCTGGATCAGGATGTCGCGGTGCTTGACGTGGGCCAGCTCGTGGGCCATGACGCCGGCAACCTCATCGCGGTCGAGCACCTGCAGCAGCCCTTCGGTCGCGCACACGGCGGCGTTCCGCGGGTTGCGGCCGGTGGCGAAGGCGTTGGGCGCCTGCTGCGGCGAGATGTAAACCCGCGGCATCGGCATGTCGGCCCGCTGCACGAGCCCCTCGGTGATTTGGTACAGCGGATGCTCCGGCCCGACCTCCTGAGCCTTCATGGCGGCCAGGGCGATCTTGTCGGAGAAGAAGTAGCCGACGACGTTCATGCCGCCGGCGACGACCAGGGCTATGACGATGCCGCCGGTGCTGCCGCCGGTGACGAAGAACCCGGCCAGCAGCACCAAACCCGTGAGCGCGGCCATCAGGAAGCCGGTCTTGAGGTGGTTGGTGAAGGTGTTCATGCCCGGCGATGAACAAAGCCCGTACCACAGCCGATTCCAACGCGGCGGCCGTTTTGGAACCGCCGGCTATGCTCGATCCATGACCGATGACGAGTTGATTTCGCGGGTGAAGGACTTGGCCGTGCTGCGAGGGACGTTCACGCTCCGCAGCGGCCGGACGAGCGACTACTACATCGACAAGTACCGCTTCGAGACCCAGCCTGATGTCTTGGCAGCCTTCGGCGAGCGGTTCGCCAAGCTGGCAGGCGGCGTCGATCGGCTCGCCGGGCCGGAGCTCGGGGCGGTGCCGCTGGCGACCGCCGCGGCGCTGGCGTGCGGCAAGCCGTTTGTCCTGCTCCGCAACGCCAAGAAGGACTACGGCACCGCCAACCGAATCGAGGGCGAGCTGAACAAGGGCGACAAAATCCTGCTCATCGAGGACGTCATCACCAGCGGCGGCCAGGTGATCGAAGCCCTCGCCGCCCTCCGCGAGGCCGGCGCGGTGGTGGACGACGTCGCCGTCGCCATCGACCGCGAGGAGGGCGGCCGCGAGGCGATCGAGGCACAGGGCGTGACGGTCCACGCCGTGCTGCGGGCAAGCGACGTGAAATGAATCGCACCTCCGCAATCTGAAGGTAGCTGCGGCCCTGCGGGCCGCAGTGGAAACGTAGATCTGGTTGAAAACCACCCGCGCCCCTACCTCGCTGAATCCGCCTCCGCCTCGTAGATGCGGGGCTTCATAGGAGGAGGCTCGCATGCCACGCTCCGTGAAGCCCCGCCTCTACAAGGCGGGGGCGGTTTCGGCGACGCACGCAAGTCATCAACGAATCATCGGGTGAGCCACGTCGCGGCTTCGTCGCCCCGCGTCAATCCGCCGCTTCGGCTTCGAGGAACTCCAACGCGGCGTCGAGTTCGTCGTCGGTCATTTCGCCGAGCTCGTTCAGCGCCAGCAGCGACGCCTTCTGCTCGGCGACTTTCTTGCTCATGCCCCAGGCACCGGGAAACCGCCGGCCCTGCACGCTGACGCAGACCTCGAACGCCTTGCTGTGCTCCGGGCCCTTCTCGTCAAGCACCTCGTAGATCGGCGTGCTGCCGAGTATCTGCTGGGCGGCCTGCTGAAGCGTCGCCTTGTGGTTGTGGGCGTCGATGTTGTCGACGATTGCCTTGATCTTCGGGCCCATCGTCGCCTTGACGTACACGTCGGCCGCGTCGTAGCCGCCGTCGAGGTAGATGGCGGCGACGACGGCCTCGTACACGTTCGCCGCTAGCGAGTGGGGCAAATCCTCGCGCCGGCCGATGCCCTTGCCGGTGCGGAGCAGATCGCCCAAACCCGTCTCCCGCGTGATTTCCGCACACGTCTTGCGGCTCACCACGGCGCTTTTGATCTTCGTCATCTCCCCCTCGTCCCAATCCGGGTACTGCCGAAACAGCACGTCGCACACCACCAAATCGAGCACCGCGTCGCCCAGGAATTCCAGCCGCTCGTTCGAGTCCAGCCGGTGATCGGCGACGGAGGCGTGGGTGAGCGCTTCCTTCAACAACTGCGGGTCGTCGAAGGCGTGGCCGAGGAGTTGTTCGGCCTGCTGTTGGAGGTCTTCATCCACGTCGGTCTCTGCGAAATCGGATCGGTTTGCGTGATAGAAAGTAGGCGGGCGTTCGGGTACGCGTCAAAGCATCTATTGAAGACGCTCGGCCCCCAAGCGGCGATCGGGTGGCCGCGGCGGGATCGGGCGTCTACAGTGGCCGCCCGAATCATCAGGGATGATCCGGCACAGAAAGAGACGCCATGCATTACCCGAAGCGCATCAGCAAAGTGAAGCGTGCCCGCAAATTCGGGTTCCGCGCCCGCATGCGGACCCAGAACGGCCGCAAAATCATCAACGCCAAACGCCGCCGCGGCTCGCAGGTGCAAATCGTCAACCACCACGATTAGGCAGTCCCCGCCGTGTTCACCGGCATTGTCGCCCAAGCCGTGAAGGTGGTCGCCGCCGAGAACCGGCCCAATGGCCGGCGGCTCGTGCTGGACCTTTCGTCGTTGAATTGGCACGATCTGGCCGACGGCGAGAGCGTGGCGGTGAACGGCTGCTGCCTGACGGCGGCCGGCGTTGAGGGTGGGCGGGTCGGGTTCGACGCGGTGCGGGAGACGTTGGACAAGACGAACCTGGGCACGCTCGCCGTCGGCGATTTCGTGCACGTCGAGCGGCCGCTGTTGGCGACGGATCGGCTGGACGGGCACTTTGTGCAGGGGCACGTCGACGGGCCGGCGGAGGTGGTGGCGAAACGGGACGACCCGAACGATTGGCGAATGACCTGCCGGGTGGCGGCGGGGCTGGCGGAGTTTTTGGTGCCCAAGGGCAGCGTCTGCCTCGACGGCGTCTCGCTGACCATCGCCGATTTGCGGGGTGACGAGTTCGACGTCGCGCTGATCCCGACAACGCTCGGCCGCACCACATTCGCCAACCGGCCGATCGGTTGGAAGTGCAACTTCGAGGCCGACGTGCTGGTGAAGGCGGTGGTGCACCGCATGAAGTCGATGAACCTGCGGCCGTCGCGGGCGCCGTTCTGAACCTTGCGTTCCCCTTAAGCTTCTGCGAAAATGTTCAGACGCATGGTGGGCGAAAATTGCTTACGCGTCGCCGTGCTACGCTGGGGCATGCGACTGTTGTGGACCTTCGTGGCGACGCTGACGGTGGCCGGGGCCGGGCTGGCCGAGCCGGTGGCGCGGGTGGATGGGCAGCCGATCAAGCGGGAAGACTTGATCCGGCCGCTGTTCGAGGCCCACGGCTTGGAGATGCTTGTCAGCTTGGCCCAGCTCGAGCTGGCACGCGGCGAGGCGCGGGCGGTGGGCGTCACCGTCACGCCCGGCGACGTGCTCGACGAACGCCGGCTCACCGCCGAGTACCTTGCCACCCAGGTCGAGGGCGGCGGGGCGGATCAGGATCCTGAAGAGCTGCTCACGCTCTACCTCCAACAGCAGGAGATCAGCCCGGCGGCGTTCGACATCGTGCTGCGGATCAACGCCCACCTGCGCGCGATCGTGCGGCCCAAGATCGCCGAGCAGATCACCGACGACGCCCTGCGGCAGGCGTTCAACATTCAGTTCGGCGAGAAGGCCCGCGTCCGCCACATCGCGCTGCCCAACCTCGAGCAGATCCGCACCGCCCAGCAGCGGCTGGCCGGCGGCGACGACTTCGCCGTCGTCGCGCGGGACATGAGCACGTTCGAGCAAACCGCCCGCGGCGGCGGGTTGATGCCGGAGTTCAGCCGCCAGACGATGAGTTTGCCCGACACGTTCAAGCAGGTCGCCTTCGCCCTCTCGCCCGGCCAGGTCAGCGACCCGGTGCTCGTCGACGGCAGCTACCACCTGGTCAAGCTGGAGAAGCTCATCGCTCCCGTGGCCGTGCGGTTCGAGGACGTCAAGGCCAACGTGCGGCGGCAGATCGAGACGGGCATGGCGCTGGCGCTGATGAACCGCGAGCGGGAGCGGCTGGAGCAGAAGGCGATCGAGACGCTGGACATCGTCGACCCGGTCCTGCGGCAGCAGCTCGAAGCCGCCCGCGCCGCCAGCGAGCCGACGCCGGTGACGGCCGAGGAGTTGGGCGAGCAGTTGGAGCAGCAGCGGGAGGCCGGCGATGAGTGAGGCGAGCGATTTGCCCGAGCACGACGAGGCGATCGAGCCGACGCGGATGGGGCCGCCGTTGCCGGAGGATTTTGCGGTGAGCGTCGCCCCCCGGCTGCAGCGGCTGCCGCCGTACTTGTTCGGCCGGCTGAACAAGATCAAGTACGAGCGGCGGGTGGCCGGCGACGACATCATCGACCTCGGCATGGGCAACCCGACCGATCCAACGCCGAAGGCCGTCGTCGAGAAGCTGCAGCAGGCCAGCGAGGACGCCCGCAATCACCGCTACAGCCACGCCGCGGGCATCGCCGGTTTGCGGCGGGAGGTGGCCAAGCGGTACGAGAAGCTGCACAACGTTCGCCTCGATCCGGAGGAGGAAATCATCGTCACCATCGGCAGCAAGGAGGGCTTCAGCCACCTCTGCCTGGCGCTCTTGGGGCCCGGCGACACGGTGGTCGTGCCGGGGCCGGCGTTCCCGATCCACGTCTACGCCGTGGCGATGGCCGGGGCGAACGTGCTGACGGTGCCGATCGGCGTGGGCGAGGACTTTTTGGCCCGTATCGAGCGGATGCTGGGCGAGGTCTACCCGACGCCGAAGCTGCTCACGCTCTGCTTCCCGCACAACCCGACGGCCGCGACGGTGGAGCCGGCGTTTTGGGAGCAGGCGGTGGCGTTGTGCCGGCGGCACGGGGTGCTGCTCATCAGCGACTTCGCCTACGGCGACATCGGCTTCGACGGCTACAAACCGCCGTCGCTGCTCAGTGTGCCGGGGGCGAAGGACGTGGGCGTGGAGTTCACCACGATGAGCAAAAGCTTCAACATGGCCGGCTGGCGCGTCGGCTTCTGCTGCGGCAACCGCGACATGGTCAAGGCCCTGGCCACCATCAAGGGCTACTACGACTACGGCAACTTCCAGCCCGTCCAGATCGCCAGCGTCATCGCCATGCGGGAGGCCGCCCACACGCCCGGCGAGATGGCGGCAATTTACCAAAAGCGTCGCGACGAGGTTTGCCGCGGCCTGACAAAGCTCGGCTGGCAGTTCGAGACGCCCCGCGCCGGTATGTTCGTTTGGGCACAGGTCAGCGACCAGCACCTCGCCGGCCGCGGCACCATCGACTTCTGCATCGACATGATTGCAGACGCCGAGGTCGCCCTCGCCCCCGGCGGCGCCTTCGGCGAGGGCGGCGAAACCTACGTCCGCATCGCCCTCGTGGAAAACGAACAACGCCTGCGCCAGGCGATGCGGAACCTCGACCGGGCGCTGAACAAGTAGCGACACTTGGAAATCGACATTGTCACAGCGAGATGCTCGTTGTTAAACTGCCGGCATGACCGTACAGGAACTTCAGGGTGCGATCGCGCAGAAGCCGTTCAAGCCGTTTCTGATCAAGATGGCGGACGGTGAGACGTTCCGAATCACCCACCCCGACTTCATCTGGTACCCGAAACCGAGCCGTACGGTCCACGTTTACGACGAGCGAAGTGACCGAAAGTTCATTCTCGATCTCGTCCTGATGAGTCAACTGGTTCTGACGACGAGCGAGCAGGATGTGAGCGGATCAGAGGGGGAGCACCCCCCGAGCGCGGAGGTCGCAGCTTGATCCGGTCGCGGCTGCTGCGTTGCGAGCATGACCTTTCCAAATGTGCCACGCACCGGCGCGGAAGTTGCTACACTCGTGCCGTTGGTGCCGGCGGGTTGTCCGTTGGCTGAGTTGTCCGACTGCATTTGATGATGGATTCCGAGCGGCCGAAGGAACCGGCCGCGACCCGAGTTTTTGCCCATGCCCAGACCCAAGCGCTACACCGCCCGCGATCGCGGCCCGACCTACCGCATCAACCACCAGATCCGCATCTCGCCGATCCGCGTGATCGACCAAGACGAGAACCAGCTGGGCGTCATCGCGACCCAGGACGCCCAGCGGTTGGCCCGCGAGGCCGGTTTGGACCTCGTGGAGGTCGCCCCCACGGCCCGGCCGCCGGTGTGCCGGATTCTCGATTACGGCAAGTGGCGCTACCAGCAGCAGAAGAAGGAAGACAAGTCCAAGAGCAAGCAAAGCCAGCTCAAGGAGGTCAAGTTCAAGACCGTCCGCATCGGCGACCACGACCTGGGTATCAAGGTCAACCGGGCCAAAAGCTTCCTTGATGAGGGCCACAAGGTCCAGTTCACCCTGCAGTTCCGCGGCCGCGAGATGGCTCACCAGGAGTTGGGCCGCGAGCTGCTGATGAAGGTCAAGACGCAGCTGGCCGACATGAGCAAGGTCGAGCAGGATTTGCGCATGCAGGGCCGGCGGATGGGCATGGTGCTCTCGCCGGAGAAGAAGGACGCCAAGCCGCCCAAGCCCGATTACGCCGCCGAGGAAGCCGCCGAGAAGAAGGCCGCCGAGGCCGCCGCCGAACCCGCCGACGCGCCCAAGCGGCCGGCCAAGTTCAAGCTCCCTCCACGCACCGGCGGCCTGGTCAGTATCAAGCCCGCCGAGGACAAACCCGCCGAGCCGGAACCCGAAGCGGCAAGCGCTTGAGCACGCTTGCCAAGTTCAGCGACGCCACGTTTCGGTGGGGTCCGCCGCACGTGCGCTGTCGCCGCCGGCGGATCCCAGGCAGCTAAGGTCTGCTGCCGCGTCGGCGGGGCGGGCGAAGCTTTGGCACAGCTTGTCCAGCCGCTCGTTGGCGTCGATGAGACGGCCGTCGGGTAGCTCGCTCGCCAGCACGTCGATCGCCTCGCGGGGAGCCTCTTCCGTGTGGCCGATGCACAGCAGGTCGCAGCCGGCGGTGGCGGCACCCACGATGATCTCCGGCCACGCGTAGCGGCCGTGGACAGCCTTCATCAGCAAGTCGTCGCTGATAATCGGGCCGGTGAAGTTCAGGTCCTGCCGCAGCAAATCGAGCACCCGGCGGCTCATCGTTGCGGGGCGGTCGTCGAGGGCGGGGAACACGATGTGGGCCGACATCATCGCCGCCAAACCGGCCCGGGCGGCGGCGGCGAAGGGCGGCAGCTCGACCTCGCGGAGCCGGGCGAGGTCGTGGGTCAGCGTGGGCAAATCGTGGTGGCTGTCCTGGTGCGTGTCGCCGTGGCCGGGGAAGTGCTTGCCGCAGCCGGCAACGTGTTGCTGCAAACCGTCGATGTAGGCGGCGGCGCAGGCCGCCACCGTCGCCGAATCGCGGCCGAAGCTGCGGTCGGCGATGACCGGGTTGGCCGGGTTCGTGTCGACGTCCAGCACGGGGGCAAAGTTGAGATCGAACCCGACCGCCCGCAGTTCTCGTCCGGTGAGTTCGCCGACTTCTCGACAACGCATTGGTCCTGCCGCCCCCATGTCGCGTGCCGAGGGCAGGTTGCTGAAGCCTTCGCGGCACCGGGCCACGCGGCCGCCTTCCTGATCGACGCAGCACAGCAACGGCCGACCGGCCCATGCCTTCAATGCCGCGTTCAACTCCAGTACCTGCCGCGGCGTCTGGACGTTTCGCCCGAACAGCACCACCGCTCCGAGGCCGTCGTCGATCAACTGCTCGATGAACGGCGTCGGCGTCGTGCGCTCGAACCCGGCACACACCATCCGCGCCGCCAGCCGCCGCCGCTCGGCTTGCCCCAGGCTCACAGCGGCTCCACGTCGTCGACTGCCAGGTGATACACGCCGTTGACCCGGCCGTTCTCCCGCGTCACGTCGACCTTCAGCGTGCCGACCACGCGGACGTAGTCATCGCCGTGGTACCGCACCTCGTTGCCGTCGTTGACGCTGGCTTGGACGAAGTGCTGGATCTTCGGCTCGCCGCTGAAGCAGCAGTCGTCGATGCTGTAGACCAGCTCGAAATCCTTCACGCCGCCGTCGACCCGCGACGGTTCCCACATCTGCCCCTCGAGCACGACCCGCTCGCCGTCGAGCTGCCGCCACTGCTCGGGCACGTCCTCGATTGTGCCGACGGCCGGGTGGAAGTCGAAGTCGCTCATGCGCTTCAGATCGACGAACACCGTGCCGTCCGGCAATTCTCGCACGCCGCCGGACATGGCGCCGCTGACGGCAATGTACCCCACGCCCAGCACCGGCAGCAGGACGATGGCGAGGAACAGCAGCACCCGCGGGTTCACGCCACCACGTCGGCGAAAGTCGGATCGGATCATGGCGACGATTCTACGGCCACCGGCGGCAGGGCGTTCAACCACCCGATCAGGTCCGACAGCAACGCCTCGCCGCCGATCTGGAACAGGTCGTTGTGATCCGCCTTGTCCACCGGCCGCCACGTCACCTCGCCGCCGGCGGCGTCACGCAGTTCGCCGGCCATCTCGAACGGGATGATCGAGTCTTCGGTGCCGTGGGTGATGAATGTCGGCACCGTGATGCCCGGCAGCTTGTCGACGTTGGCGAACCGGTGCCGCAGGATCAGCCGGATCGGCAAAAACGGCAGCACCCGCCGGCCCATCGCCTGCAGCGAGGTGAACGTGCTCATGGTCGCCAGCCCCGCCACCGGCCGCCGCGTCGTCAATTCCACCGCCGGCCCGCCGCCGAGACTCACGCCTAGCACGGCGACCCGATCCGCGTCGACACCCGGCTGCGCCGCCAACGCATCGAACGCCAGCAGGGCGGCGGCGTTGATGCTCGCCTCCGACGGCTTGCCGCCGCTGAGGCCGTAACCCGGATACTCCAGCACCGCCACGTTCACGCCACGACTCGCCACGTCCAGCGCCCACGGCTGAAAGCGGCTGAGGCAGTCACCGTTGCCGTGGAACATCAGCACCGTCGGCCGCCCCGGCTCGATCGGGCCGACGTAGAGGACGATGTCCCGCCGCTCCCCGAGCCTTAGCAGTTGGTCGCCGTCGATGCGCCGAAGGGCCGCCGCCTCGTCGGTGCCCTGGGTCACGCGGCCGGGGAAGATCATCCAGTTCTGCACGGCAAATCCAAAGACGCACAACCCCACGTAGGCCAACACCACCAACCGCGCCAGCCGCCACGGCCACGCCAGCCGCTTCTTCGTCGTCGGCTCGTCCGTCACGTCGCCTCCCGCCCGATGCCTAGCGCTTTGCCGTGAAACGCCAGCGCCGCCGGCAGATGCTTGGTCCAGTACGGCCAGTCGTGAGCCCCCGGATGCTCCATGAATTCAGGGGCCAACCCACGATCTCGAAACCCTGCGACGGCGACGAGATTGTCCTTGTACAAAAAGTCGTCGGTGCCGCAGTCAATGTGAATTGCCGGCCGCTGGTCGGCGAGGTTGGCGGCGAGTTGCTGCAAATCGTGTGGCGAGCCGCACGGATCATCGCCAAAGATTCGGCGGAACGCCCCCTCGTCCAGCGACGTGTGCGGCATGGTCCGCCGCGAGCCGTGCATCAGGCCGCCGCTGTGGCTGTGGGCGCTGACGAACCGCTCCGGCTCCCCCAACGCCAGCCGCAACGCCCCGTAACCGCCCATCGACAACCCGCCGACGCACCGGCCGCCGCGATCGGTCCGCACCGGCAGCACACGCTCCACAAACGCCGGCAGCTCGTGGGCGAAGTGCCGGAAAAACGCCGGCCCCTCGTCGTGATCGGTGTACCAACCGTTGAACCCGTCCGGACACACCACCGCCAACGGCCACCCCTCCATTGCCCCCAGCAGCCCGCCCTTGGTCAGCCAGTCCTCGCTGTCGCCGAACATGCCATGCAGCAGGTAAAGCATGGGCCACGGTGGCGGCGAGTCGGGCAGGATCGCGACGAACCGCATCGGCTGCCCGACGATCTCGCTGTGCCAGTGGAATCGGGCGACGGTCACACCGGCAGCTTATGCCTGAAGTCGACGCCGCTGAGGCCCGCACATTCGGGAAGTGCCCGCGCACCAAAGACCACGAGCCGCCACCATTGAGCCGCCCCGAGGGGCGACTGCAACGGCGACGGCTCATGGGAACCAACCGCGCTCCATGATTACCGAGTGGCCGCTCCGGCCACCCGTTCGCATCACTGTGACACGAACGATCCACCCTTAGAGAACCGGGTGCCAGACCTTGAGGAAAAGGTTCAGGATTCCGAACATTCGCCGCCACAAGTCTGGAATCGGCCAAAGTTTCCTCTCGGCAAAAAGATGCCGCCCGCTCCGGCAGCCGGGGACTGCTGAAACGGGCGGCGCTTTTTCGGCCGGGTGCGCAGCCGGTGGGCATCGCACGCTTTTTGTGCAGGCTCACTCGCGGTTCAGGATCAGCGTGCCGTGGGCCGGCAGCGTGACCGAGAGCTTGCCGTCGGCGGCGTCGTGGGCCTCGCCGCTCTTCACCGGCTCCGGCCGGGCGTCGGCCCGGCGGCTCCGCATGATGTACTCGACGTGATCCGGGTTCAGGTAGTCGACGTAGCTGCCCGGCTCCACGTCCAGCGTCACCTCGGCCGTCTCACCGCTGCGGTTGACGAGAACGAGCACCGTCTGATCCTCCAGCGTCCGCCGGAAGCCGATGAGGCCGCGATCGTCGTCGGTGCCGATCAGCTCGTAGTCCCCGGTCCGCAAGGCCGGCAGGGCGTTGCGGGCCCCGATTGCCCGCTGAAACGCCTCGAACACGTCCTCATTGAAGCCCACGCCCTCGGCGTCGTACGGCCCCTGGTCCGGCCACGGCAGCGGCTGGCGGTTGCTCGGGTCGTCCGGCGACCACATGCCGGCCTCGTTGCCGTAGTAGGTCATCGGCGCCCCGACGAACGCGTGCTGCACCTCGACCGCCTGAATCGCCCGCCGCCACTCGTCCGCATTCGGCTCTCGCTCGCTGTAAGCCGGGCCGGCGAAGTTGGCGGCGTTGTCCTGCGGGCGGTTCGCGCCGTCGTACGGGCGATCGGGGTTGACGACCATGCTCACCAGCCGGTCGGTGTCGTGCGAGTCGAACAGATTCTGCTGCACGAACGTGATCGGCCGCGGGTACTCGGTGAGCAGCCGGTCGAGCCGGTCGGCGAAGGCGCTGGGCGTGATGGCCGTCTCGCGGTCGACGAAGAAATCTTGCGCCGCCATCGCCCACTGGTAGTTCATCACGGCGTCGAACTGGTCGCCTTTGAGCCACGGCTGGGCCCACTGCCAGATCTCGCCGGTGATGTAGGCGTCGGGGTTGGCGTCTTTCACGACCTTCCGCCAGTCCCGCCAGAACGGGTGGGGGATGTCGCCGGGGACGTCCAGCCGCCAGCCGTCGATGCCGTCGCGGGTGGTGGGGTCGCCGTCGGGGTCGAGCCAGCGACGGGTGATGTCGAAGATGTGCTGCCGCGGCCCGGGTGCCAGGCCCAGCTCTGCGTCCTTCTTGAACACCGGCAAGTGGCCGTCGGGCCCGTCCCACGCCACCCACCGGATGCCGCCCGGCTTGCCGTGGACCTCGTACGGGTCTTCCATTTTCCGCCAATTCTCCGGATCGCCCCAATCGGTAATCTCGAACCAATCGGCGTACTTGCTGTCCTTGCCCTTCTCCAAAACGTCCTGGAAGAACGGGTGGGCCCGGCCGGTGTGGTTGAAGACGCCGTCGATGATGACGCGAAAGCCTTGGCCGTGGGCTTCTTGCAAGAAGTCGAGGAACAGTTTGTCACTCGGCGACCATTGCCAGGTGGCCGGATCGTCGGTCTCGCCTTCCACACTGTAAGGGTAGCTCCCGCCGGCCACGCCTTCGCCGGCGGCGAAGTTGTCGTCGATGTGGCGGAAGTCAGCCGTGTCGTACTTGTGCATCGACTCGGCCTCAAATACCGGGTTGAGGTAAATCGCGTTGACGCCCAGCTCGCGGAGGTAAGGCAGCTTTTCGCGCAACCCCTGGAAGTCGCCGCCGTAACGCCGCATCCAGACGTCGCCGGTGCCGGTGTAGAAGTTGTCGGAAGTCTCATCGGCCGGCGTTTCGCCCGGCAGCACGTCCCACCAGTCGCTGTTCCACGGCACCATCCGCTCGTACTCGGCGAACCGGCCGGGGTCGTTGGAGGTGTCGCCGTTGCGGAACCGCTCGAGGAACACCTGATACCAAACGGCATCGGCGGCCCATTCGGGAATGTCGAACTTGGGCACCGCGATCGTGAACATCGCCGGTGGTTCCGCCGGCAACTCGCTCATCGGGAACGCGGCATCGGGAAACACCAGCAACGTTTCGGAGCCGTCAGTGAGCTGAAACCCGTAGTCCGCCTCATCGGCCGACGAATCGATCACGGACAGCGGGCCGGCGAACACGTCGTAGCCGCCGTCGCTGCCGACCTTGTCCAAGCGCGATGCCGACGCGCCTTGGGCGCCAGCGGCAAACGCCATGACGGCAACCTCCTCGACATCGCCGGCCTGGGTCCGCAGGACCACGCGAACCTCGCCGTCGGCGATCGGCACAGCGTCGGTCAGCGGATCGTGCCGGACGAACTCGAGGTTGATCGCGTTCGCCTCCGGCGGCGGGGCCTTGCGGATGTCGGGGCCGACGATGACGCCGCTGTTTTGGCCGCCGTAGTTGTCGCCGACGCGCAAATCGGCGTCGTCGGTCGGGTCGGTGAGCCATTGGTCGCCGTTGACGACGAACTTGTAGTGGTGGAGGCCGTCGCCCAGCGGGACGAGGGCCGTCCACGTGCCGTCGTTCTCCGGGTCGGTCATCGGCGTGGCGGCCGAGTTCCAGCCGTTGAAGCTGCCGGCCACCGTCACGCCCACCGGCCGCGGCTGCATCTCACGCGCGTCAAACGTAAACAACACGCCATCCGCCGTCGGCTCCGCCTTGGCAAACACGAGAGAAGGGGCGGCGAGGGCCGCGATAATCGCGAGAGATTTTTTCATAATTGGTCCTCCAAGGTGAATTGAGTGATGAGTGATGAATTGCGGAGTGATGAATCTCCGGATTCAACACTTCACAATTCATCACTCATCATTACCGCCCCATTCCCGTCGAGTTCCGCACCACCAGGTGCGTCGGCAGCACCTCGCTCAGCGGGGCCGGGTTGTCCTGGCGGAGCCGGTCGAGCAGCAGCTCCGTGGCCCGCGCGCCAACCTCGTAGAGCGGCAAATGAATCGTCGTCAGCGACGGCGTGACGAACGCCGAGGTCTGCAAGTCGTCGAAGCCGATCAAACTCATCCGCGTCGGCACGTCGATGCCCTGGCGGCTGAGCCAGTGCAGGGCGCCGATCGCCATCTTGTCGTTCGTTGCCAGCACGGCCGTCACGTCGGGCCGCTTGCTCAGCATCGCCGCCATCGCCTCGGCCCCGCCGGCCTCGGTGAAGCGGCCGTCTTGCAGCAAATCGGTCGGGTCGCCGACGAGTTCCGTGTGCCAGACCTCGGCGATGTCGCGGCTGGTGGCGATGTCCGGGGCGGCCGTCAACAAACCGATTTTTTCGTGGCCGAGCTGGCGGAGGTAGTTCATCGCCTGCTTCGCGCCGCCGGTGTAGTCGCAGATGACGTGGTCGCAAATGCCGCCGCCGCCGCAGTCGAGGCGGTTGTCGAGCACCACCGCCGGGCAGCCGGCTTCGGCGAGTTGCGGGGCGTAGTTGTGGGCGTCGCTGGTGCCCAGCAGGATGACGCCGTCGACGTACCGCTGCTCGTACAGCTCCACGTGCTTGCCGCGGGCAAGGTAGTCGCTGCCGGCCTGCTCGAGCAGCAGCTTCCACCCCGCGGCGTGGGCCGACTGGCTGACGCCGCTGAGCAGCTCGCCGAAGTAGGCGTCGGCGAAGGCATGCGTCAGGCTCGGCAGCATGACGCCCAGCACCTTCGTGAACCGCCCGGACAAGCTCTGGGCGAGGCGGTTGGGCTGGTAATCGAGCCGCCGCATGACGGCCCGGACCTTTTGCTGGGTCGGGCGGCTGATGCGGGGGTTGTCGTTGAGCACCATGCTCACCGTCGCCACGCTCACCTCGGCCGCCGCCGCCACATCGCGGAGCGAGACGGCCCGCTTGCGTTTCGAGTTCTTGGATTGCTCCGCCACGGTCGCTCCTCGTTGGCCCCGCTTGCCGATGCCCGCGGACCGGCCGCGGGTCAGGTCCGACACGTTAACGCGCACCGGCTCATCCGGCCCGCCACGGGCCATGGCCGCACGTCCGGGCTCGGCACGGCCTTTGAGAGGTTGAACGAGCGGGCGGTTCATCGGGAAGCGGCTGCCAAGGCGACCGAACAAGGTCGGTTGCTGCTGAAACAGTTCACCAAGAGGTTAAACAGCCCGACCAAGCCCGGCAAGGGCGAGGGGCCGCAATTGGTTTATTTTTACGCACTTCCCCTGATTGAGGCCGATCCTGCCCACCGATTGAACAATTTCGGGGTTGACGCCCCGCGAGATGGTGCTAATCTGCTCTGACAGCCCTCGGCCGACGTGATGTCACATCGGTTTGCCGCTGCTAAAGCGGTTAACGAGGGTTTCACCTGCTGCTTTCGGCGGTTGGTGATCCAAGACCGACCCCCCCCCATTGGAGAAAACTGCCATGACCCGCACCGCACTCATCGCCGCCGCCGCGGCCACCGTCGTCGCCGCCCCGGCCTTCGCCCAGGTTCTTGACGGCGCGCTCACGCCCGGCGAGCCGTACCAGTTGCTCGCGACGCAGACGAGCCCGACCGGCTTCGGCGACAACACGAACGCCGACCCGCTCGTCGCAGGTGGCTCGGAACTCAACGCCTTGTACGGTGCCGTTGCCGGCAACAACCTGGCGCTGCTCTTCACGGGCAACGTCGAGACGGGCTTCAACAAGTTCACGCTGTTCATCGACAGCTCGGCCGGCGGCCAGAACACGATTGTGGCCCCCAGCGATCCGAACAACGACATCGACTTCGGTGCCCTCGGCCGGCTCGGCACGTTCGTCGATACCGACACCAGCGACGGCGACGACAGCGCACCGGGCCTGACCTTCGACGACGGCTTCAACGCGGACTTTGCCCTGATTGCCGGCGGCGGCAACGACCCGGTCGAGTTCTTCGTCAACGCGGCTCAGCTCTCCGACAATGACGCCGTTGGGCAGTTTCTCGGTGGCACCGGCGGCGGGAACAACTCGCTGGTCGTCAGCGACGGCGGGGCGTTCGACGGCGTGCAGTTCGCCATCGACAACTCGAACGTCGCCGGCGTCACCGACACAACTGTCGGCAATCCGGGCGCGGTGACCACCGGCATCGAGCTGTTCATCCCGCTCAGCGTGCTGGGCAACCCCACGGGTGATGTCGGCATCACGGCGTTCATCAACGGCAGCAGCAATGACTTCGTCAGCAACCAGGTTCTGCCGGGCGTGCCCGATGGCACCGCCAACCTGGGCGAGCCCCGCAACATCGACTTTGGCGACATTGCCGGCGACCAGTTCGCCACAATTGTCGTCCCCGAGCCGGCTTCGCTGTCGTTGCTAGCTGCGGCGGGTCTGGCGTTGGTGCGTCGCCGCTGAATCGTCCTTCCCTTCCCGCTCGCGTGCGGCCTTGATCGGCCGCACGCGGGCATTTTCTGGCCCCGCTGCTGAACCGTTTCATCATGAACCGCCGCCCCGTTCAACTCGTGCTAACCGCCGCCGTGGCGACGGCGGGGTTGAGTGCGGTGCCGGCGGCGGCGGAGGACGTGTCGGCGCCGGCGATTTTGCAGTTCTTCGAGGGGTCCTGGAACACGCTGGAGAACCGATCGGTCGACGCTTGGCGGGCCGGGTACGGCTCGGTGTGGGTGCCGCCGACGGGCATTGCCGAGACGGGCGGGTTCAGTGTCGGGTACGACGTGTTCGACCGGTTCGATCTGGGCTCGCCCGACCGCCGCACGCTCTACGGCACCGAGGCGGGGCTGAAGCAGTCGATCGACATCTGGCAGCGGACCGGCGGGGCGGCGTACGCCGATCTGGTGTGGAACCACAACGGCTTCGCCGACGAGACGACCTTCGGCTTCGAGGCCAGCGGCGGGTACGCTGGGTTCACGTTCGAGGGCGGCCTCGGCCGGGGCGATTTCCACAACCCGGCCGGCGGCGTCAACGACGGGCGGCTGTCGGGGCTGCTGGACATCGACCACGAGCAGAACCTCCGCTTCGTCCGCAACCCGGTCCCCGGCTTCAACAACCTGCCGGCGGGCGACCCGGCCCAGCCGTTCAACGGCCGGGTGGCGAACTTGCCGAGCGAGGACAACCGCCGGTTCTACGCCAGCACCTCCGGCCCCGGCCGGACGCTGTTCGATCCGCGGACGAACGAGACGTTCACCGTCTGGGACTTCCAGCCCGGCCGCGACCCGATGGCCGGGGATCCGACGGAGGAGAACGCCACCGGCTACCTGATGCGCAACGCCCAGTGGCTGGTGCAGGACGTCGGCTTCGACGGCTTCCGGCTCGACGCGGTGAAGCACATGGAGCCGTGGGTGCTCGATTACTACGACCGGTCCGTGTACGGCGCGAGCCAGCGAACGCTGCTCGACGGCAGCCAGCGGCACGTGTTCAGCTTCGGCGAGGCGCTCGACGGCGATAAGAACCTGATCCAGTCGTACATCCGCAAGGACATCAACCCGGCCCAGCCGAACGTGGTCGGGGGCAACCGGGACGCGCTGGACTTCCCGCTGCACTTCGCCCTCAAGCAGAACCTCTCGGGCAACGGCTTTCAGAACGACTTCCGCGACCTCGTCGGGGCCGGTTTGGACGTGCACGACGACGGTCTGGTCAACGGCAGCCAGGGCGTGGCGTTCGATGCCAGCCACGACGACGGCGGGGCGTTCCTGGGCAACGTCGCCAACGCCTACCTGCTCATGCGGCCGGGCAACGCCAACGTCTACTTCAATGCCGGCGAGTTCGGCGACCGCGACTTTCCCAAGGCAGGCCGCGGCGACGCGCTGGGCGGGTTGTACGGCGAGACGATCACCACGCTCGTCGGCCTCCGCAACACGCACGGCCGGGGCAACTACGTCAACCGCCTCGTCGAGAAGGAGTCGATGATTTACGAGCGGCAGGGCAGCGCGCTGGTGGTGCTCTCCAACCGCACCGACGGCGGCTTCGACGAGCGGACGGTGCAAACGAGCTTCGCCCAAGGCACGCTGCTGAAGGAGATGACCGGCAACGCGATGTCGTCGGGCGGCGCCGTGCCGGAGGTGATCGAGGTCGGGGCGAACGGCGTGGCGAACCTGCGGGTCCGCCGCAACGGCAACGATGGCAACGGCTACCTTATCTATGGTCTGCCCACGCCCGAGGGCGAGCTGACCCTCGGCGGCGCCAGCGGCGTCCTACCCGGCGGCACGCCGACCGACGCGACCAACGGCACGACCCGGCTCAGCGACCTCGCCGTCGTCACCGGCGATCAATTCACGGTGAACCTGCAGACGCAGCCGGTGTTCCTGCTCGGCACCCTCCGCGACGAGGCGGCCGACGGCGACAACGCGCTGCTCAAGATCAACGGCGGCCTGGACGTCAACAACAACGGCTTCGTCGATAACGTGAGCCCGAATTCCGTCGCCTACGGCTTCGAGCAGTTTATGGACAAAAGCAGCCCGCTTGCCACCGGCGGCGACGGCGAGTTCGTCCAGAACGTCGACACCACGAATCTTCCGGAGGGCGTGAACTTCGTCGAGGTCCGGGCGTTCCGGCAACGCGACGACGGCGGGCCGGCGGTGTTCACGAGCTGGCGCGAGGGCATTTACGTCGACCGCCTGCCGCCCGAGACGGCGATGGCGGCCGTGCGGCCCATCGCGTCGGCGGGAAGCGAGTTCCGCCAGTTCCAGGTGCAAAGCGTGGATCAAACGGCCGACAGCGTCCACACGTTCCTGAACCTGCCGGCAAATCTGAGCGACGCCGAGATCCTCTCGTTCGTCAGCGGCGGCAACCGGGCGGGGCAGCTCGACCGCGACCTCTTCGCCTACGGCTACGACAACGTGCAGAGCGGCAACAACGTGCTGACCGTCGTCGCCTTCGAGCCGACCGGCAACCGGAGCGTCACCCGCTTCGCCGGGCTGGCCGTCGACGGGGCACGCGGCCTTGGCCTCGGCGACGTCAACGGCGACGGCGTGGTGCGGGCGAACGACGTGGCGGGGGCCGGGGCGTTCGAGGAGTTTTTGTACAGCCGCGACGCGCGGTTCAACCCGGCCGCCGATCTGGACGGCGACGGGCGGGTGACGAACCTCGACCTCTACGACCTGCCAAACCTGCTCGACGCCCTTGCCCCAGCCGCGGCCGACGAGGCGCGGGCGGCGGTCGTGCGGCGGGGCAACGTGAACCTGTTCGGCGGCACCGACGCCTTCGACATCGACCACCTCCGCGGCAACCTTGGCGACGACGACTGGCTGTTCGACCTCGACGTCGACGGCGGCGTGGCGGACGAGGACGACGTGATCACGCTGATCGAGGTCATCTTCGGCACCACCTTCGGCGACGCCACGCTCGACGGGCGGGTCGACTTGAGCGACTTCGGCGCGCTGCGGGCCAACTTCGGCGATGCCGGCGGCTGGGCCGAGGGCGACTTCAACGGCGACGGCGTTGTGAACCTCGCCGACTTCGGCATGCTGCGGCAGAACTTCGGCTTCGGCGGGGCGGCGGCCGCGCCGGGGGCGGTGGAGCTGGGCGGCACCTGGTATGAGCTGCCCGAGCCGGCCGCCGTGGCCTGGCTCGCCGGGCTGGGCCTGCTGCTGGGCCGGCGACGGGCGGCCTCGCCTGTGCAGGGGAACTGAAGACGGCGTCGGTCGGTTCAAGCGTATCTGTTCTGGTTCATCTGTTCGATTTCACGGAGTGAGGTTTCCATGACTGCAACACAAATTCAGCGGCCGACCCGCCGCCCATTCGGTTTCACACTCGTCGAGCTGCTGGTCGTCATCGGCATCATCGCGCTGC
Organism: uncultured Tepidisphaerales bacterium; assembly: GCA_964386435.1. Taxonomy (GTDB): domain Bacteria; phylum Planctomycetota; class Phycisphaerae; order Tepidisphaerales; family Tepidisphaeraceae; genus CAYLSV01. The sequence goes on along the minus strand of CAYLSV010000001.1, from coordinate 1,961 downwards.
TGATCAGCATCCTGCTGCCGAGCTTGGCAAGGGCGCGCGAGTCGGCGGCGAACGTCAAGTGCCTGAGCAACGCCCGGCAAATGTCGATCGCCGCGATCATGATGCACAACGATCGTGGCGTGATCCCCAGCATTTCTCGCGACACTGTGCTGGAAGCCGCTGATCCTTATGGCGAGAAGTTCGAAACCTACATCCACCCCACGCTTGGCAAGAAGCCGAAGGATTGGATTAACCAGTTGATCCCCTACATGGGCAGCGACGTGGATTCGTCCCTGGAGGCCGAGTTCTACCCCGAGGTGTTCATCTGCCCGAGTGACCAGTCAAACCCTCAGCCGGGTGATGACAGCAGCGGGTACTTCGTGCCGAACGATGTGTTGACTCGCCCGGTCCCGGTGAACTACGCAATCAATGGCGACATCGCTGCCACCGTCGACGCCGACGGCATCGCAAGGGTCGGCGGCGACGCCCTGGGCGTCTACGGCGGCCCCAAGCCGTACCCGTTCGGCACCAACGTCGGCCAAAGCACCAACGGCAAGCTCGCCCCGGTGCAGGCGGCCTCGGAAACCGTCCTCTTCGGCGACTGGGGCACGCTGCGCGACAGCCCGCGACAAGGCAACTTCGCCGACTGGGCAAATATGCTCGTCATCACCACCAACTTCCACGCCGACAACGCCGACGCCACGCCGGAGCTGCTCGGCACCCTCGCCGGCGTCGCCGAGACGCCGTGGCTCGCTTGGAAGATGCCCTTCCAACGCCACGACTCCGACGGCGTCAACGCCGAGCGGGGCGACGTGTCGGTGCAGGAGGGCGGCAAGCTCAACATGGCTTTCGTCGACGGCCACGGCGAGACGGTCAGCCGCAACGATTTCGAACGCGTTCGCGTCAGCCCCTTCAAGGTCGGACCGATCGACGAGTAATCGAGCTGCAGACCCAACGTACCGTCCCGCACGAAAGAAGCCGCGGGGTGAGCGGAGCGAACACCCGGATCAACGCTGCACGAGCGCGTGCGGCTGATCCGGCTGTTCGCTCCGCTCACCCCGCGGCTTCTTCAATGAGCAGCGGAACCGATTCATTCAACCCGCTCGAAGACGGCAATCGACTTGTCGGCCCAGCTCATCGGGGTGTTGCCGCTGCTGGTGAAGCGGCCGTCGGGCAGGCGGGCGTAGCCGGGCGGGGTAAGGCGTTGGCCGGGGGCGTCTTCGACGGCGAGGACGATGGGCGGCCGGGGGGCGTCGCCGGTCCAGTCGTGGGGCAGGAGGATGAGCTGGCGATCGTGCACGTCCAGCGGCGGGCCGGACCACGGGGCGGGCTCGTTCAGCAGGCCGACGGTGGCCTTGGGATGGAGCGTGGCGAGGTACTCGGCGACGTGGTCGCGGGGCGTGTCGTCGGTCGTGTCGTGGACGTAGCCGTGCAGGTAGGGCAGCCCGCCGCCCGCCGCGGCGAGGATCGGCAGGACATGAACGGTCTGCCGCAGCCACGGCTGCTTGATCCGCCCGATCCCGGCGACGGCCACGAGGGCCAGCGCGATGCCGCAGAACACGGCGAACCGCCCGTGCTCCGCCGGCTTGCCCGCGGCCACGGCGGCGTAGGGCATGAACGTCCCGACGCCGACGATGAGCAGCAGCATTGTCGGCATTCGCGTCGCCTTATCGACAAGCCCCAGCGTCAGCCCGGCCAGCCCCAGCACGGCGATCGGCAGCGTGACGCCGTGGAGCAAAAGGGCCATGCCGTTGAGCCAGCCGGCGAGGGCGAAGTTGTCCTGATACATGCCGGCCGTGGTGCCCAGGTTCCCGGCGAGGGCGGCGTCGCCACGCAGGGCGTTGAGCAGGACATAGGGGTTGGCGACGGCGTAGACGCTTGCGGCGATCAGGATCGCGAGCAGGAGGTGGAGGCACAGGGTCCGCGGTCCCGGACCTCCGCCGCGTGGCGGCGGGGCTGATTCCGAACCGGGACTTGCTCGG